>NZ_JAHBDN010000049.1:0-71260 GCF_019956445.1 Pseudomonas sp. BF-R-19 | reverse complement strand
TGGGTTCGCCCCGGCGGAGCAGGGCATTACCGCCCAGAGCAACGACGATACGCATGGTGCAGTCCTTCTAAAAGAGAAGTCACAAACAACTCGATCTCCCGGTTGGAATCGGGCCAGTGTGGGAGCGAGTCAGCCGTTAGAGATCAGCCAGCGTCGACACCAGAATCGCCTTGATCGTATGCATGCGGTTTTCCGCTTGCTCGAAGGCGATGCAGGCTGGCGACTCGAACACGTCATCGGTCACTTCGATGCCGTTCTTCAGGTGCGGGTACTGCTCGGCAATCTGCTTGCCGATCTTGGTGTCGCTGTTGTGGAACGCCGGCAGGCAGTGCATGAACTTGGTGCGCGGGTTGCCGGTGGCTTTCATCAGTTCGGCGTTGACCTGATACGGCAGCAGCTGCTGGATGCGCTCGGCCCAGGCTTCGACCGGCTCGCCCATCGACACCCACACATCGGTATGGATGAAGTCCACGCCCTTGACCGCCGCTTTCGGGTCTTCGGTGAGGGTGATGCGCGCGCCGCTTTCTTCTGCGTACTGTTTGCAGCGAGCCACCAGGTCGTCCGCCGGCCACAGGGCTTTTGGCGCGCAGATACGCACATCCATGCCGAGCTTGGCGCCAATCAGCAACAGGGAATTACCCATGTTGTTGCGCGCGTCGCCCAGGTAGGCGTAGCTGATCTCGTGGATCGGTTTGTCGGCGTGTTCACGCATGGTCAGCACGTCGGCGATCATTTGCGTCGGGTGATATTCGTCGGTGAGGCCGTTGAACACTGGCACGCCGGCGAACTTGGCCAGTTCCTCGACGATTTCCTGCTTGAAGCCACGGTACTCGATGGCGTCGTACATGCGCCCGAGCACGCGGGCGGTGTCCTTCATGCTTTCCTTGTGGCCGATCTGCGAAGAGTTCGGGTCGATGTAGGTGACGTTGGCGCCCTGGTCATAGGCTGCAACTTCGAACGCGCAGCGGGTGCGGGTCGAGGTTTTTTCGAAGATCAGCGCGATGTTGTTGCCCTTGAGATGCTGCTGTTCGGTGCCGGTGTACTTGGCACGCTTGAGGTCGCGGGACAGGTCGAGCAGGTAGCGCAATTCGCGAGGGGTGTGGTGTTCCAGGCTCAGCAGATTGCGGTTATGGATATTGAACGCCATTTTGGATCTCCTAAGGTGAACAGGTTAGTAGTCAATCGGGTCGCGGATGATCGGGCAGGTCATGCAATGGCCGCCGCCCCGTCCCCGGCCGAGTTCGCCGGCGCTGATGGTGATCACTTCCACACCGGCCTTGCGCAGCAGGGTGTTGGTGTAGGTATTGCGGTCGTAGCCGATGACCACGCCCGGTTCCACGGCCACTACGTTGTTGCCGTCGTCCCATTGCTCGCGTTCGGCGGCGAAGCTGTTGCCGCCGGTTTCAACCACGCGCAGGGCCTTGAGGTTCAGGGCCTGGGCGACGGTGTCGAGGAAGTTGGTTTCTTCGCGACGGATGTCGATGCCGCCCGCCTTGCTTTCGTCGGGACGCAGGGTGAAGGCGACAATCTGGTTCACCACTTCCGGGAAGATCGTGACGAGGTCGCGATCGCAGAAGCTGAACACGGTGTCCAGGTGCATCGCCGCGCGGGATTTCGGCAGGCCGGCGACGATCACTTTCTCGACGGCCTTGTTTTTGAACAGGTTCACCGCCAGTTGGGCAATGGCCTGGCGCGACGAGCGTTCGCCCATGCCGATCAACACCACGCCGTTGCCGATCGGCATCACATCACCGCCCTCAAGGGTGGAGTTGCCATGTTCTTTGTCCGGGTCGCCGTACCAGATCTGGAAGTCGGCGTTGGTGAACTCGGGGTGGAACTTGTAGATGGCGGTGGTCAGCAGGGTTTCCTGACGGCGCGCCGGCCAGTACATCGGGTTGAGGGTGACGCCACCGTAGATCCAGCAGGTGGTATCGCGGGTGAACTGGGTGTTGGGCAGCGGCGGCAGGATGAAGCTGGAGTTGCCGAGGAAGTCGCGGAACATCTCGATGGCCTTGCCGCCGAAACTGGTGGGCAAATCATCGCCCGATACGCCGCCGATCAGGAACTCGGCGATCTTGCGCGGCTCCAGGCTGCGCAGCCACGAGGCCGTTTCGTTGATCAGGCCCAGGCCCACCGAGTTGGCGGTGATCTTGCGTTCCAGAATCCAGTCCAGGGCTTCGGGAATGGCGACGATGTCGGTCAGCAGGTTGTGCATTTCCAGCACATCGATGTTGCGTTCACGCATCTTGGTAACGAAGTCGAAGTGGTCGCGCTTGGCCTGGGCCACCCACAGCACATCGTCGAACAGCAGTTCATCGCAGTTGTTCGGGGTCAGCCGCTGATGGGCCAGGCCTGGGGAGCAAACCATGACTTTGCGCAGTTTGCCGGCTTCGGAATGGACGCCGTACTTAACTTTTTCCTTGGTCATTACAGTGATCCTCCAGATGACAAAACAGGGTTGTGCTTCTAGAAACAGGAGCTAAAGGGTCAGGAAGCCGTCGTAGAGACCGTAGGCCGCCACCACGGCGCCGACGACCACCGCAGCGAAAATCAGCTTCTCGACGTTGGTGAAAACCGGTTTGTTGATTTCCAGCTTGGCCTTGGCGAACAGGATCACGCCGGGGGCGTAGAGCAGGGCGGACAGCAGCAGGTACTTGATGCCGCCGGCGTACAGCAGCCAGATCGCGTAGATCAGGGCCACCGCACCGATGATCAGATCCTTCTGCCGCTCGCCAGCCGCGCCTTCGTAGCTTTCGCCACGCACCGCCAACAACAACGCGTAGGCCGCCGACCACAGGTAAGGCACCAGGATCATCGAGGTGGCGAGGTAGATCAGCGACAGGTAAGTGCTGGCCGAGAACAGCGTGATGATCAGGAAAACCTGGACCATGGCGTTGGTCAGCCACAGGGCATTGACCGGTACATGGTTGGCGTTTTCCTTGCGCAAAAACGCCGGCATGGTGTGGTCCTTGGCGGCGGCGAACATGATCTCCGCGCACAGCAGCACCCACGACAACAAGGCCCCCAGCAACGAGATGATCAAACCGACACTGATCAGCACCGCACCCCAGTGGCCGACCACGTGCTCCAGCACGGCGGCCATCGACGGGTTCTGCAACTTGGCCAGTTCCGGCTGGGTCATGATCCCCAGCGACAGCACGTTGACCAGGACCAAAAACAGCAGCACGGTGACAAAGCCGATCACGGTGGCCTTGCCCACATCGCTGCGTTTTTCCGCCCGGGCCGAAAAGATGCTCGCGCCTTCGATGCCGATGAACACCCACACGGTGACCAGCATCATCTTGCGCACCTGGTCCATCACGCTGCCCAGATCCGGGTTCTTCAGGCCCCAGATGTCAGCGGTGAAGATGTCCAGCTTGAAGGCGAACAACGCAATCAACATGAACAGCAGTAGCGGCACGATCTTGGCGACGGTGGTCACCAGGTTGATGAACGCTGCTTCCTTTATTCCTCGCAGTACGAGGAAATGTACGGCCCAGAGCAGCACCGAGGCACCGATCACGGCAGCCACGGTATTGCCCTCGCCAAACACGGGAAAGAAATAACCCAGGGTGCTGAACAGCAAGACGAAGTAACCGACGTTGCCCAGCCAGGCACTGATCCAGTAGCCCCAGGCGGACGAGAAACCCATGTAGTCGCCGAAACCGGCCTTGGCGTAGGCGTAAACCCCGCCATCAAGATCGGGTTTGCGGTTGGCCAGGGTCTGGAACACGAACGCCAGGGTGAGCATGCCGACGGCGGTGATCGCCCAACCGATCAGAATGGCGCCGACATCCGCGCTGGCCGCCATGTTTTGTGGCAGGGAAAAGATCCCGCCACCAATCATCGAACCCACGACTAACGCAACCAGCGCGCCGAGTTTCAGTTTTCCGGGAGTTTCAGACATTGCATGACTCCAATGCAGGAGAAGAGAGGCAACAGATTAATTCCGTTGGCTATCCAATCAGCTGACTTGGATCACTAAATGAGAGCGTTCCCAGTTTCTTGGCGGAGTGCCATCATTTGCAAGGCGGCTGCCTGTAATGCTTGTTCTAGAGCCTTTTCAAGATTATTTCAGTACTTTGTATAGTTTGTTTCGAATTATGACGCTAGTTGGTTTTTCAGAATTCGCAAATTTTCCCGGCGGGTTTTTTGTACGAAATTGATGTATTGGAAAAACGTATACAACAAATGATTATATCGGCGCCTCTAATAGCCGTTTTGTGCAAGTTAAAAGACGTATGTTGGCGTTATCCAATAAACGTTATTACTCTTCAACAGTTTAGTTGACGCCTGTTATGTGACGATCTCGCGGCAGTTGTCGCCCCTTTTCGGAAATGGAGATGCAACGATGGCGCAATCACCGAACAAGCTTCGCCTGAGCGCATTGATCGCGTTGGTGGTGGGTTCGATGATCGGCGGCGGGATCTTTTCCCTGCCGCAAAACATGGCGGCCAGGGCCGATGCCGGGGCGATCCTGATCGGTTGGGCAATCACTGCGGTCGGCATGCTGACCCTGGCATTCGTGTTCCAGACCCTGGCCAATCGCAAGCCGGAGCTGGACTCCGGGGTGTACGCCTATGCCAAGGCCGGGTTCGGCGACTACATGGGCTTTTCTTCGGCCTGGGGCTACTGGATCAGCGCCTGGTTGGGCAACGTCGGCTACTTCGTGCTGCTGTTCAGCACCCTCGGTTATTTCGTTCCGGTCTTTGGCGAAGGCAACACGCCGATTGCCATCGTCTGTGCTTCGGTGCTGCTCTGGACCGTGCATTTTGTGGTGATGCGCGGGATCAAGGAGGCGGCGTTCATCAACCAGGTGACCACCGTGGCCAAGATCGTGCCGCTGATCATGTTCATCGTGATCGCTGCCGTGGCGTTCAAGGCGGACATCTTTACCCTCGATATCTGGGGGCGCAACAACCCGGAGTTCGGCAGCGTGATGGATCAGGTCCGGCACATGATGCTGGTCACCGTGTTCGTGTTCATCGGTATCGAGGGCGCCAGTGTCTATTCGGCCCGGGCAGAGAAACGCTCCGACGTGGGCCGCGCGACGGTGATCGGGTTCATTGGGGTATTGGCGCTGCTGGTGCTGGTGAACGTGCTGTCGCTGGGGATCATGACCCAGCCGGAACTGGCGAAACTGCAGAACCCCTCGCTGGCGGCGGTGCTTGAACATATCGTCGGCCCCTGGGGCGCGTTGCTGATCAGCGTCGGCCTGGCGATCTCGCTGTTGGGGGCCTTGTTGTCCTGGGCGTTGCTGTGCGCCGAAATCCTGTTCGCCACGGCGAAAGACAAGACCATGCCGGCATTCCTGACCAAGGAAAACGCCAACCGCGTGCCGGTCAATGCGATGTGGCTGACCAACTCGATGATCCAGCTGTTCCTGCTGATCACGCTGTTTTCCGCCGGCACCTACACCAGCCTGATTTATCTGGCGTCCTCGATGATTCTGGTGCCGTACCTGTGGTCGGCGGCCTATGCGGTGTTGTTGTGCGCGCGAGGTGAAACCTACCAACAGGCACCCGCCGAGCGGATCAAGGACCTGCTGATCGGTAGCATCGCCCTGGGCTACGCGGTGTGGTTGCTGTATGCCGGCGGCCTGAAGTATTTGCTGCTGTCGGCGCTGCTGTATGCGCCGGGTGTGATCCTGTTTGCCAAGGCACGTAATGAGCAGGGCAAACCACTGTTCACGGTGGTCGAGAAAGGCATTTTCACCTGTGTCATCGGTGGGGCGGGGCTGGCGGCTTATGGGTTGTACAGCGGAGTGCTCAGTCTGTGAGGTTGTTGCTGGCGTACCAGCCGCCCTATGACTGGCCGGCGTTGCTGGGGTTCTTGTCGGCGCGGGCGATCGTTGGCATGGAAACGGTGGTCGAGGGTGTCTACTCGCGCAGCATCGACGTGCATGGCGTTCACGGTACGTTTTCGATCCAGCCTGTTACACCCGAAGCACTTGAGCTGAATCTGGACTTTCCGGATGCTGCTGCCGTGCCTGAGATCGTTGCGCGAGTGCGGCGAATGTTCGACCTGGATGCCGACCTGTCCACGATTCACCGGCACTTGGCGGTTGATCCGCTGATGGCGCGGTTGATTGCCGAGCGTCCGGGGTTGCGTGTACCGGGGGCGTGGGATGGGCTGGAACTGGCGATCCGTGCGGTGCTGGGGCAGCAGATTACGGTGGTGGCGGCGATCCGGTTGGCGGGCAAACTGGTAGCGCAGTACGGCACACCGTTGAGTTCAGCGCTACCGGGAGTGACCCATGTTTTTCCCCAGGCCAGCGTTTTGGCAGGAGCAGATCTGGCAGCGCTGGGCATGCCGAAAAGCCGAGGCCGGACCTTGTCGGGAGTGGCTCAGGCACTGCTCGATGATCCGCGATTGTTTGAGCCCGGCCGGGACGAGGGGGTTGCGCGGTTGCTGGCCTTGCACGGGATTGGTGACTGGACGGCAAAATACATTGCCTTGCGGCAATTGCGGGAGATGGATGGGTTTCCCAATGGCGACGTGGGGCTGATCAATGCGCTGGCGGCGCTGGAGGGTGGGCCGGTGACAGCCAGGCAGCTGTTGCAGCGGGCTGAAGGGTGGCGGCCTTATCGAGGGTATGCGGCGCAGGTGCTGTGGACTTCGTTGAGTCGGGCGGACTGAGCTGATCCGGAATTTGTACTGGCAGTCCTGACGCCTTCGCGGGCAAGCCCGCTCCCACAGTTGACCGAGTACTTGCTGACGACCGCGATCAAATGTGGGAGCGGGCTTGCTCGCGAAGGCGATCTGACGGTCACCACCACTGCGCGCGATGTGAACCCAAATCAGTTGCTGGCAATGTCCATTGCAATGGTGTCCCCGTCATCTTAAGCGGCGCCTGCAACCGATGCGCCGGCCCCCAGGGCGTTTGCTCAACCTGTATCCCCTGATCGTTTTGATCCTCTGCCCGCAACGGCTCATCGGACCCGGCCCCAGCCTCGATCAACAACCTCGCCGTACGCGCCAACGACAATCGCGCCGAGCCCCCCGTACCGTCGTTCAACCGCTGCGCCAACAACCTGATCGCACTGGCCGCCATCAAATACCCGGTGGCGTGATCGAGGGCCTGTACCGGCAACGGCGTCGGTTTGTCCGCCTGCTTCCAGCGCATGCCCGCTTCGGCAATGCCACTGCTCATCTGCACCAGGCTGTCGAAGCCCCGCCGGTTTTGCCAGGGGCCGTTCCAGCCATAGGCATTGAGGCAGACATCGATCAGGCCGGGGTTCAGTTGTCGGCGCTCATTGATGCCCAGGCCAAGCCGCTCCAGCGCATCGGCGCGATAGCCGTGGAGCAGGATGTCGGCGTCCTTGAGCAGGCATTCGAATACGCCGCGGTCGGACCTGTCGTTCAGATCAAGGCGCGCGCAGCGTTTTCCCAAGGTGACTTCCGGCACCACCCCAGGCTCGTTCCAGGTCGGCGGATCGATGCGCAGGACATCGGCGCCCAGGCCTGCCAGAAAGCGACTGGCGATGGGGCCTGCCAGTACTCGGGTCAAGTCCAGCACCTTGATGTCGGCCAGTGGTCGAGCCACTGAACCTGTCCACGGTTTGCGGCTCTGGCTTGGGTGGTTGGCGAACAGAATCAAGGGTTCGGCATTCACTGCCTGGCCTTGAGGATGGGCCTGCCATTGTTCCCAGGTGCGCATTTCGGCGGCGCAACCACCGGCATCGACCACCGCCTGCTCCAGCTCGCTGTTCGCCCATCGGGCCACTTGGCCGGCCATCGCTGCGCGGTCGGCACTGGCACCGAGCACGCTTTCGGCAGCGGCGCGGTGATGGGGCGCGTTGGTGTGGAGGCGAATCCAGCCATCGCGGGTGGCGTAGTCACCGGCGATCGGGTCCCACAGCGGCGGAACGCTCCAGCCAAGCGGGCGAATTGAGGTTGCGAACCAGAATGATGCGAGGCGTCGGTCGACCTCAAGACCGGGCAGGTGCCCGGTTTGCTGGTGCAACAGTTCGCTGGCGGCCTGGCCGGCGGCAGCGATGCTGGCGCAGGCCAGATCCGTAACGGCAAACGCCGAGGGCAGGGCGCCGCTGGAGGTGAATGGAATCGGGGTGTGAGGCAAACCGAGTGCGGCTTGAATGGACGTGAGCAGATCAGTCATCGAAGGGCCCTCCGGAGCGAGAGCCAGATCTTAGTCCAAAAACTCGAGTCCCGATGACATCCCTTTGTGGGAGCGGGCTTGCTCGCGAAGAGGCCGGCACATTCAACATCGATGTCGCCTGACACTCCGCATTCGCGAGCAAGCCCGCTCCCACATTTCGTTGGTGCTGCTTACACGCGGAACTGATCCATCAACTTCATTTGCTGGGTGGTCAGGGAATTGAGCTGGCTGCTGATCTGCGCCGATTCGGTGGCCTGGCCGGTCAGGGTTTCGGTGACGGAGCGGATCGCCGAGACGTTGCGGTTGACCTCTTCGGCCACGGCGCTTTGCTGTTCGGCGGCGCTGGCGATTTGCAGGTTCATGTCGCTGATCACGGTGACCGCATCGCTGATCTTGCCCAACGCCTGGACCGCCTGCTGGATCTGCCCGGCGTTGCTGTGGGCCCGGGTCTGGCTTGAGTGCATGGTGGCGACCACGCCGCGGGTGCCGCTCTGGATGCGTTCGATCACCAGGCGAATTTCTTCCACCGAATCCTGGGTGCGCTTGGCCAGGTTGCGCACTTCATCGGCGACCACCGCAAAGCCACGACCACTTTCACCGGCACGGGCGGCTTCGATGGCAGCGTTGAGCGCCAGCAGGTTGGTTTGTTCTGCGATGCTGCGAATCACCTCCAGCACCGAACCGATCTGCTCGCTGTTGACCGCGAGGGCTTCGACTTCGGTCACGGCCTTGCTGACTTCTTCGGCCAGTTGATTGATGTCGCGGGTACTGCGCTCGATGATCGACATGCCGTCGCGGGCTGACTGGTCGGCGCCCTTGGCGGCGTTGGCCGCGCTCGAGGCGCTGTTGGCGACATCGTGGGCGGTGGCGTTCATTTCGTTGGACGCGGTGGCGACCTGGTCGATTTCGCGGAACTGCACCTGCATGCCTTCGCTGGTCTGGCGGGCGATCTCGGACGATTGATCGGCGGTGCCCCGGGCATCGGTGATGCTTTGCTTGATCTGCGCGATGGTCGGTTGCAGCTTGTCGAGGAAGCGGTTGAACCAGCTCACCAGTTCGCCCAGCTCGTCCTGCTTGCTGTAGTGCAGGCGCTGGGTCAGGTCGCCGTCGCCACTGGCAATCGCCTTGAGCATGTCGGCCACGCTGTTGATCGGGCGGGTCACGCCAGACGCGGTGAGCCACATCAGCAACAGCCCGAGCAGACCGGCAATCACCGCCACCGACAGTGCCTTGAGCGTGCCGCTTTGCTGGGCATCGTCGAGTACCGCTTGCAGCTTCACCGAGTCGGCCAGCAGCACTTGTTTGGGCAGGTCGATCACCACGGCCCAGGCCTTGGCATCGGCAATCGGGCTGACCGGGTACACCGCACGGATCAGGTCGCCTTGCTGGAGAATCTTCGGTGCACCGCTACCGAGCAATTGCAGGATGTCCTTGCCATCGGCGCCCAGGGTGTCGCCGATGTTCTTGCCGACTTTACCGGCATCGACACTGTAGGCGGCCAGCACGCCAGTGCCGGAAACGATCAGCATGTGCCCGGCACTGTTGAACAGGTCGCGCTGGGAGTCGACCGCCGCCGCTTGCAGGGCGTCGAGGGCGATGTCGATGCCGACCACACCGATGGACTTGCCATTCTCCAGCAACGGTACGGAAATGGTGGTCATCAACACTTCCTTGCCGCCGACAGTATCGGCGTAGGGGTCGAGCAGGCAGGTACGCTTGCTGTCCCGCGGGCAGGTGTACCAGACGTTGTACGGCGTGCCGCTGAGGTTCAGGGTGGTTTTGGTCATGTCCTCTTCGACCATGATGGTGTTCAGCGACTCACCACCGGCGCGGCTCCAGTACGTGGCGAAACGGCCGATCTCGTTGGACTGGCGGGCGGCGTCGTTGGCGAATTCGCTGTCCTTGCCGTCCAGGCCGTTGGGTTCGAACGCCAGCCAGATGCCCAGCACTTTGCCGTTGCGCTCAAAAGCGGTTTTCAGGCTCTGGTTCAACTCTTCACGCAGGGCGCCGGGCTTAAGCGAGCGCTTGGCGGCCAGGATGCGCATGTCCTTGATCTGATCTGCCAGGGCGGTCACCACCGTCAGGGTTTCACCGAACGTCTTCTGCACCCGCACCGCTTGCTCGGCGGCCTTGGCCTGAAGCAGGTCCTGCACACTGGCGGTGAGCATTCTGCTGCTGGAATCGTTGACCAGGTCATCGTTCTGATTGGTCTGGTAGATGTTCATGCCCACTATCAAGGCGACTACGCCCAGCAGGCACAGACCAGACAGCAGGACGATTTTCAGGCGGATGGACAGTGAGTCGAACATGGGGCGAACTCGCGAATGGATGAAGTGTTGGCTGTGGGCTGTTGCGGCTCACTCGCTAAATCCATTTAGCGCCGATCAATGCACATCGGCGTGGCGTTGAGGTTACATGAGGGGCAACTCGACGAACGGTAGTGGTTGAACGTTTGCGCAGAAAAATGTGCCGAAAATGGGGGTAAAAAGAGGAAAAGTCACGGATGGACGGTAATCAATTTTGCATCGACGTCCAGGGTGCTTTTTGCGCTTTAAATGAAACTCACGAAATACATATGTACCGCTTCTCATTAAGGGCAGACCGATTAAATGCAGATGCCACCTCGGTGGAACGCTTCCGGAAGTTTTGGCTTCTGGCATCTGACAGTAAATAATGAGAAAGCCATCATGTGTATGACTTGCTTTAAAAGGACCGGATTGCGCTCGGTGTTGTTTTTTTGGGGGATGTTATTGGCGGCAGGTGCGGCTCCTGCCATGTCTTTTCTGAACTCGGCAGCTATTTCGGGTATCGCCTCTCAAATACCCTCGGCGGCCACAGTACTGCCGGACAAACTGAACACCCTTGAGGACAGTCTGGCTGACGAAACGGATGTGAAGCATTACAGCTTCATGGCGGTACGGGGGCAGGATGTGTTGATCCATGCGGGCGTGAAGAAAGGAGGGCCATTGAGGCTGGAATACAATCGCGATGGAAGTTGGGCCGTAATCCCTTGGGGTAAACCCTTTACGGTTTCTGGCTTGCAGCCGAATCAGGAAGTTCAGGTTCGCATCTCTAAGAATCCATCTGCCCCGTTCGTGGCGGGTGATATCTACAAGCTCGAGTTTGGCTCAGCACCTTACTACGCCGACAGTCGCGTCCAGGGCGATACCGGTGATCTGCGGCACTACTGGGCGACTACGCAGGCCTACAGGGTCTTGAATTGGTCGGTCCGGTTGAGGGATTCGACCGGGCAACCGCTCGAAGGCGCTACCGCTACTTTGATATTGAACAAAGGGGCGGATGACGAGAAGTTTGACCTTATAACGGATAGCACTGGCAGTGCTGCGCAAGCCCTTGAGTTAGGCAGGTGTTACGGCCAGTTGAAGTCTGATCCTTTCTGGACCAGCAGTGGCAAGTATCGCTATAAGTGGGAAGTTGAATACAACCTGGGGTATTGGTTGATCCAGGTTCAACGCAAAGAGGATTCGGGGGTGGGAGGTTACAACGTGCGGAACGTTTCATTTGCTCAGATATGCTATCAAAATATGTTGCGTAACTAGGCCTGTTATATTCCCGGTAACGCGGTAGTGCACACCTGCGTTACCGGGCTTTATCAAACGATCAGGCTTCGATGTGTAGCCCCTGCCTTTTTTCAAACGGATATTTTTCAGCGTTTTTATGCAATTGATCCAGCCAGGAGTCTGAATTTCTCAGGTCAAGCGCACCTTTGTTCAGCAATAATCCATAGTCAATCATCTTATGGAAGTTGCGCAGGTCAAGATTCACCTTGCCTTCGAACTGTGGTTTATCCATCTGGACCAGTTCGATTACGAGCTTGGCATGCTTGAGTGTCAGGGTTTGCAAACCTTTGGTCTCGTTCAACAGGGTATTCAATATCTCCTCATCCCTGGCAGTCAGTGTGTCGGGGGGCGAAGTGACTTTCAACTGACCGTCTTCGGCCACGGTGAAGCCCATTACTTTATTGGCCAAGCCAGACCATTTGCTTTGCAGGTCTTTTTTGAAATCGGAGTAAATCCCTTCCATTTTTTTTAGCGTCAAACTTGCGTAGAATTCATGATGCCTAATCATTGAATGTCTGTAGCTTCTTATCCGAGGGGGGAGGTCAGTGAACTCGTTATGTGGTTCGAGCGCATTCAAAAACTCATCCACCTCATTCAGTTTTTCGCTGCTGAGATTTCTAGCTTCACTTTGAGGAGCTCGGAGTTTCTCGATGGTCAACCTTAACCTGTCATTCATTACCGGAATGTCAACTTTCTCAGGCTGGGCTTTTTCCGTGTTCGCTTTCAATGTTTGCGGATACGGAACTTGAAAAGATGCAGCGGCACTTACATTCATGTCAGCTTCTCGTTGTGGGGTTTCATGGTGCTTAACGGCCAAACCCGGTCATGGATGACCTGATAAACACGTAGGAGAAATCCGAACAGGAAGTAGGTACTTTCAAGTGTGCCGTTGCCGGCTGATACAGGGCGGTTTGAAGAGGTTTCAGGTGGCTTGCGGCAGTGATTCCGGCCGTGACCAGATCCACAGGTTGCCCAGCCCCATGCCGGCAATCGCCAGGTAAATCGGCCAGCCGTGATCGAGCATCACCAGCATCAAACCGGCACACAACAACATGCTGATCGTGGCGCTGACTTTTGCCCGGCGCGCGATGATCTTGCCGTTGCGCCAGTTATGGAGGATGGGGCCGAACAGCCGATGGTTTTCCAGCCAGGCACTCAGGCGCGGCGAACTGCGGGTCGCGGCCCAGGCGGCCAGCAGGATGAACTCGGTGGTTGGCAGGCCGGGTATGGCGATGGCGATCAGGCCGATGCCCAGGCTGACATAGGCCAGCAGGCCGAAGAGGAGGCGGGAGAGTTTTGAAGAGGTGGGCATGGGTTCAAGGGATTTCGTCGGATCTCGCAGACTTGCTCGGGCCTCTGTGGGAGCGAGCTTGCTCGCGATGGCGGAGTGTCAGTCGACATGTTTTTAATGTCAGACCGCAATCGCGAGCAAGCTCGCTCCCACAGGGGTGGTGGTGTGTCAGGCGATTTCTGGCGCGGTAGCGTAAGCCTGCTCCAGCAACACGGTGAAGCGGTTGAACGCATCGACGGCGCCTTTTTCCACTTCGGCCTCTTCCTGGGCGCTGAATGCCAGGCCGTCCAGGGTCTGGACGAAGCTCTTCCAGCCTTCAGCACGACCACCGGCCGGTTCGCCGAGGTGGCGGGCGCCGAAGGTTTCGCTCAGGCCAAGGCCCACGGCACGTTTGATCAGGAACGCCGCGCCGAGCTTCGAACCTTCGGAGACGAAGATCCAGCCCAGGGCTTCGGCCTTGGTCGGGCTCCTCAGTGCACCGGCGACAGGTGCTGGCACGTCGGTGTCCAGGTCCGCGAGGTCGGCCCTGGCGGCATCGGCACGGCAGCGGGCCGGCAGGTCCGGGACAATGGCGGTCAGTTCGGCATCGTTGTACAGCGACACCAGTTCCGACTGGAACAGGTACTGCGCCACCACGAAGCGGGCGAAATTGGCCGGGGTTTCAAACGGGGCATGGGCCTTGACCAAGGCATCGAGCTTGCTGTGCGGCTCGTTGGTGATCTGGTTCAAACGTTGCGAACGCAGGTTGGGGCGTTGTTCGGTGGCCTGGGTAGTCATGGCAATTCCTTGGAGAAAGAAGAGGCGCTTGGTAACGAGACGAACAGCAAGGCGCCTGACAGTAAAAAATCCTCACCGGGCGGCTTGATGCAACCGCCCGGCGAGATGAGCGGATCAGATATCCCAGATCAGGTTGACCGCAAAGTTGCGACCCGGCTGGGTCAGGCGGTCGAGGTTCGCCGGTTGGGTCACCGAGGCTTCGCCGACGCTGTCGTAGCCGCGCACGTCATCCCACAGCCAGTATTTCTTGTCGGTGAGGTTGTAGACGCCGCCGCTGACGGTCACGTCGTCGGTCACCTTGTAGAACGCGCTCAGGTCCAGAATGCCGAAACCGGGGGTCTTGAACTGGGTGCTGGTGCCGTCCGGGGTTTTGAAACTGGTGCTGTCTACGCGGTCCTTCTTCTTCACCAGCGTCCAGCTGAGCAAGCCGCCGTAGGTGTCCTGGTCGTAGCCGAGGCCGAATACGCCGGTCAGCGGGTTGACGCTGTTGAGCGGCTCGCCGTTGTCGTCGTTGCGACCGTAGGCATAGGCTACCGAGCCCTGGGTGTAGAGGCCTTGCGGCGCGCCGAAGGCGTCGAGGTTCAGGCGGCCCTTGACCTCGGCACCCTTGATGGTGGCGTGCTTGATGTTGTTGCTCTGGAACGTGGTCTCGGTGTAGCCCGGAGTGATGGCGTTCTCGTTAATGAAGTCGCGGTACTTGTTGTAGAACACCGCCACGTCAAACGAGCCCTGCTCGAAGTTGCCGCGCAAACCCGTTTCGTAGCTTTTGCTTTTTTCCGGTTCGAGGTCCGGATTAGGCGCGACCTTATAGCCGCCAGCGATGTTTTCGAAACGACCGTACAACGCCTTGGCGGTCGGGGTGCGGAAGCCTTCGGCGTATTGGCCGTACCAGGTGTAGTGATCGTTGAAGCTGTAGGTGGTGCCGAACTTCGGCGACAGGCGATGCCAGGTCTTGGTCTCGTCGCTCACCACGCCGTTGCGGCTCTGGTCGGCGGTGGCCAGGAACTCGTCGGTGATGTGTGGTTTGAGCTGGGTGTAGTCGTAGCGTGCACCGGGCAGGAAGGTCCAGTTGCCCCAGCTGATCTGATCCTGGGCGAACAGGGCGTAGCTGTTGATGGTCGGGTCCGGGAAGTCACTGGCGGGTGTCAGCGTGTCGCTGGCGCTAGGGGCACCAATGACACGGCAGGCGCCGGCCACGGTCAGGCAGGTGCCGGTACCGGTACGCAGGCCGGTAACTTTGTCCTGCTTGATGGTGGTGCCATAAGTGACGAAGTGTTCGGTGTCGGCAATGGCAAACGACTTGTCAGCCTGGGCGTCGAATACCCATTGGCGATCCTTGTAAGTCGTATCGCGGTTACGCAGCACGGTCCGCGACGGCGCGTAGATCTCTTCGGTGCTCTGGTCGGTCTTGGCGATCTGGTAGTTCAGCGTCCACTTGATGTTGTCAGCCAGTGCGCTGTCCAGGCCGAAGCTGTGTTCCAGGCCAAAGCGTTCGCGGGTGATCGTGTCGTTACCGGTACGGGACTTGTAGAAGCCCATACCGCGTCCGGCATTGAACGGGCCGCCCACTGCGCTCAATTGATTGGTGTCGCTGTCGGCCTTGTAATGCTCGTAGGTCAGGCCCAGGCGTGCGTCGTCGGCGTAATTCCAGCCCAGTTTGGCCAGCACGCTGGTGGTGCGCACGTCCTGGGGGTTGGCTTCAGTGCGGTTCAGGCCAGTGCCGCCGGTTTCGCCAAAGGACTCTGTTTCATGACCGTTGCGTTGACTGAGATGCAGCAGGCCATCGAACTCGCCGGTACGGCCGGCGACGGTGCCGGAAGTCAGCCAGCTGTCGTCGGCGGAGCTGTAGCCGGTTTTCAGGCGGGCGCCGACATCCTTGCCTGGCTTGATGATGTCGTCCGGGTCCAGCGTGTAGTAGCTGACCGCACCGCCAATGGCGCTGCTGCCATACAGCACCGACGCCGGTCCCCGGAGGATTTCCACACGCTTGACGATTTCCGGATCGACATAGTTGCGGTTGGTCTGGGCATACGGGCCGTTGAAGAAACCGTCGGGCACCTGCACCCCGTCGACCTGGGTCAGCACGCGGTCGCCATCGATGCCGCGAATGTTGTAGCCCGTGATGCCAGCGCGTTGGCCTGCGCCGCCTACCGAAACACCGGGTTCGTAGCGCACCAGCTCCTTGATGGTATTGACGTTGTTGCGGTCCAGATCTTCGCGCGTGTAGACAGAGATCGTGCTCGGTACGCTGTTCACATCCTGCTCGTTACGGGTGGCGCTGATGGTCACCTGTTGCAGGTTGAGCGTGCTGCTACCACTGCGCTTTTCCAGCACGATGCTGTTGTTGCCCATTTTGCGATAGCCCAGGTTGGTCCCCACCAACAGGCGCTCCAGGGCTTTCTCCGGTGACAGCGAACCGCGTACTCCCGGCGAGGCCACGCCCTGTGCCAGCTCCGACGACACGCCGACCTGCCAGCCCGTCACGGCGGTAAAGGCATTGAGTGCCGACACCAGTGATTGCTGGGGAATGGCGAACGAGTAGTCGCCCATTTTGCGGGTCGACTGCTCGGTGGCGGTGGCGGCCATGAGCGGTGCGGTACCGGCCATCAGGATGGCGGCGGTCAGCAGCGACAGCACGCGGGAGGGTGAAGGGGCTTGGCGGGTAAGGCGAGGGGACATCGATAGCGCTCCGTGTCGCACGAATCTTTATAGGTGCTGATCTGCATGGTGAGATGCGAATCAATTGCATTGGCTATAACGAGACGTACGGGGTTTGGCTATCGAGTAAAAATAATTCTCATTCAGTTCAAGATGACCAGCGCCGGGAATTCCTGGAGCCGGGCCGAGGTGATGTGTGCCAGGGAGCGAACCACGTCCAGCGGCTGATCGAGGCGGTAGTTGCCGGTCACGGTGATATCGGCCAACTGTTCGTTGTTGTTGATGATCCAGCCCGGGTAGTAGCGGCGAAGTTCTGCCAGCACTTGGTTCAACGGGCAGTTTTCGAACACCAGCCGTCCCTGGACCCACGCCAGGTCGGTGGCGGCATCCAGCTTGGCCGGGCGGTCGAAGCCGTTGGGGCCGATGCGAATGCTTTCCCCGGCGGACAAGCGCACCCGCGCGTCATCCCGGGTGGCGCGCAAGTCGACATCGCCGCGTTGCACCCGCACCTGCGCCACGCCGTCGAGGTAACGCACGGCAAATGCGGTATCGCGAACGCTGGCCGTGACCGGGCCGGCGTCGATTTCCAGTGGTTGGCCGCGATTGGCCTGCACTTCGAAAAACGCTTCGCCCTGATACAGGCGGGCAACACGTTGCTGGTCGTTGATGGTGCTTGAGAACGCCGAATTGGTATTGAGCAGGACCTTGGACCCATCCTCCAGTTGCAGGCGCTGGCGCTCGCCGACCACGGTCAGGTGATCGGCCTGCAGGCGCATCGGCAAACTGCTGAAACTGAACAGCCCGAGCAGCAGCACGGCGGCGGTGGCCAGTGGTTTCCAGTGCGGACGCAGACGGGCGAGGACAGTGACTTTCGCCGGACGGGCGGCCAGGCTTTGCGCGCATAACGCCACTTGCGGGCCGTCCCAGATCGCCTGGGCCGTGGCGAACGCCTGGGCATTCAACGGATCGGCGTCGAGCCATGCATGGAATTGGCGGCTCTGCTCCTCGTCGGGACTGCCAAGCACGATCAGCCAGTCCAGGGCCTGGTCCATCGCGCTTGCGGGGTCCTGCGCCGATGAAGGCTCAGGGGAGCGGTGGTTGTCCGTCACGGTGTTTCCTCGGCAGTGTCTGTGCACGGCTGTTTTTTTAGTGAAGCGTAAAGGTGGGCCAAGGGTAGCAAAGCCCGATGATCAGCGCAGTCGGTCCAGATAAGCGCAGGGCCTTGGCGCTCAGTTGGCGTTCAAGCGATCGGCAACCCCGATGCAGATCGACATGATCAATTTGAGTTCTTTCTGCACGGTGCTGAGGGACACGTTCAGCTCCTCGGCGATTTCCTGGTAGCTGTGCCCGTGCAGGCGGCTGAGGATGAAAATCCGCTGTTGGCGGGCGCTGAGTTGACCGAGGCTCACGTTCAGGCGCTCCAGCAATTGTTCGGCGTGGGCGGCGTCTTCGGCGCTGCTGGTGGGGGCGGCGATGCTGTGCACCACCTCCTGCGGCACGTCGTCGACCATGGTGCGCGAATGGATGCGCCGCGCGCGCAAATGGTCCAGCGCCAGGTTGCGCGCCGTCTGGAAGACAAAGGGCTCAAGATGATCGATGGCCCGTTCGCTCAATGCACGGGTCACCCGCAGGTAGGTTTCCTGCAGGAGGTCTTCAGCAGTGCTGTGATTGTTGACCATCCGTTCCAGCGTGCGCAGCAGGGAGGTGCGCTGGGCGAGGAAAACGTGGTTGAAGCGCGACTGACTCACGGGAGAACCTGATCCATTTCGAGTAGATGATAATGCTTATCATCTACTCGAGTGGTCAAGTACTGATTTGTGAAGCTTTACGCGCGACCCTGCAAATAGGTGGCGTAATCGGGAATCCGATGGAGGTGCGCCTGATCCATCAGCGGGCTGCTGAGCAGATAGTCGGCGCTGCATTCGTTGCACGCCACCGGGATGTTCCACACCGCCGCGACCCGCAGCAACGCCTTGATATCCGGGTCGTGGGGCTGGGGTTCGAACGGGTCCCAGAAAAACACCAGCATGTCGACCCGCTGCTCGGCGATTTGCGCACCGAGCTGTTGGTCGCCGCCCAGTGGCCCGCTGATCATGCTTTGCACCGGCAGGTCGAGGCGTTGTTGCAACAACAACCCCGTGGTGCCGGTGGCGACCAGATCATGCTGGGCCAGTCTGTCTTTTTGCCGTTCGGCCCAGTCCAGCAAGAACACCTTGCAGTGGTCATGGGCGACCAGGGCGATACGCTTGCGCGCCGCCATGGTCTTTTGCGTAAAGCTGATGCCGATCATCGATGGTTGCTCCGGGCTTATTCAGCATTGCACAGCGCCAGGCAGTTATCGAGCATGCGGTTGGAGAAGCCCCATTCGTTGTCGTACCACGCCAGTACCTTGAGCAGCTTGCCGGTGGATTTGGTGTGGTTGGCGTCGAAGATCGACGATAGCGGGTTGTGGTTGAAGTCACTGGAGACCAGCGGCAGGGTGTTGTACCCAAGGATCTTCGAGTGCTGGCTGGCTTCTTTCATCAGCGCATTGACGTCCTCTGCGCTGGCTTCTTTTTTCAGATGCACCGTCAGGTCCACCAGCGACACATTGATCACCGGTACGCGCACCGACATGCCGGTCAATTTGCCCGCCAATTCCGGCAGCACCAGGCCCACCGCTTCAGCAGCACCGGTCTTGCTCGGGATCATGTTCTGGGTGGCCGAACGGGCGCGGTACGGATCGACGTGATAGACGTCGGTCAGGTGCTGATCGTTGGTGTAGGCGTGGATGGTGGTCATCAGGCCGCTTTCGATTCCCAGCTCGCGATGCAGCACCTGGGCCACCGGGGCCAGGCAGTTGGTGGTGCACGACGCGTTGGAAATGATCTGGTGCGATTGGCGCAGAATGTCGTGGTTCACCCCGTAAACGACGGTGGCGTCGGCGCCTTTGGCCGGGGCCGAGATGATCACTTTGCGCGCGCCGGCCGTAATATGCGCGGCGGCCTTGGCCCGGTCGGTGAACAGACCGGTGCATTCGAACACCACATCAATCTTTTCCGCGGCCCAGGGCAGGTCGGCCGGGTTGCGGATGGCGCTGACCGAAATGCGGTCGCCGTTGACCGTCAGGCTCTCCTGATCGTGTTGGACATCGGCATCGAACGTGCCGTGAACGGTGTCGTACTTGAGCAGATGAGCATTGATCGCGCTGTCGCCCAGGTCGTTGATGGCGACGATCTGCAGATCCTGACGGTAGCCCTGGGTATAGAGTGCGCGCAGGACATTACGGCCGATGCGGCCAAAACCATTGATTGCGATTCGAAGAGTCATAGTGCGGCGCTACCGTCGTTTTGTTGTTGGAATTACAAGATTATTCGTAAAAAAATAGAAAACAAGCCTTTTTGATGGCAATATTTTGTTCGATCTACAACGAGTGACCTGAATCAACTGGTCCGAATGGTCAAATAAACCGTCTGTCATCCCATCGACACCGGCCTTTGATCAGCATAGACAATCAGGTCGCCACATCCGTTAGCCTGGAGTTCTACACATGCATCCCCGCGTCCTTGAGGTCACTGAACGGCTTATCGCCCGCAGCCGCGCCACGCGTGAGGCCTACCTTGCATTGATCCGCGGTGCGGCCAGCGACGGTCCGATGCGCGGCAAGCTGCAATGCGCCAACTTCGCCCATGGCGTGGCCGGTTGCGGCAGCGACGACAAGCACAGCCTGCGGATGATGAACTCCGCGAACATCGCGATAGTTTCGTCATATAACGACATGCTCTCGGCGCACCAGCCGTACGAAGTCTTCCCCGAACTGATCAAGAAAGCCCTGCGCGAAATCGGCTCCGTCGGCCAGTTCGCCGGTGGCACGCCGGCCATGTGCGATGGTGTGACCCAGGGCGAGCCGGGCATGGAGCTGAGCCTGCCGAGCCGCGAAGTGATCGCGTTGTCCACGGCCGTGGCGCTGTCCCACAACATGTTCGACGGCGCGCTGCTGCTCGGCATTTGCGACAAGATCGTGCCGGGCCTGATGATGGGCGCGCTGCGCTTTGGCCATCTGCCGATGATCTTTGTGCCGGGCGGGCCGATGGTGTCGGGCATTTCCAACAAGCAGAAAGCCGACGTGCGCCAGAAGTACGCCGAAGGCAAGGCGACCCGCGAAGAGCTGCTGGAATCGGAGATGAAGTCCTACCACAGCCCTGGTACCTGCACCTTCTACGGCACCGCCAACACCAACCAGTTGCTGATGGAAGTCATGGGCCTGCACCTGCCGGGCGCGTCCTTCGTCAACCCGAACACGCCATTGCGCGACGCCTTGACCCGCGAAGCCGCGCACCAGGTCACGCGCCTGACCAAGCAGAACGGTGACTACATCCCGATCGGTGAAATCGTCGACGAGCGTTCGCTGGTCAACTCGATTGTCGCGCTGCACGCCACCGGCGGCTCGACCAACCACACCCTGCACATGCCGGCCATTGCCATGGCGGCGGGTATTCAATTGACCTGGCAGGACATGGCCGACCTCTCCGAAGTCGTGCCGACCCTGAGCCACGTGTACCCGAACGGCAAAGCCGACATCAACCACTTCCAGGCCGCGGGCGGCATGTCGTTCCTGATCCGTGAACTGCTGGAAGCCGGGTTGCTCCACGAAAACGTCAACACCGTGATGGGCCACGGCCTGAGCCGCTACACCCAGGAGCCGTTCCTCGACAATGGCCAACTGGTCTGGCGTGAAGGCGTGACCGACAGCCTCGATGAAAGCATCCTGCGCCCAGTCGCCCGCGCGTTCTCGGCAGAGGGTGGCCTGCGGGTGATGGAAGGCAACCTCGGTCGTGGCGTGATGAAAGTCTCCGCCGTGGCCGTGGAAAACCAGGTCGTCGAAGCGCCGGCCATGGTGTTCCAGGATCAGCAGGACCTGGCCGATGCATTCAAGGCCGGTTTGCTGGAAAAGGATTTTGTCGCGGTGATGCGCTTCCAGGGTCCACGCTCCAACGGCATGCCGGAGTTGCACAAGATGACGCCGTTCCTCGGCGTGCTGCAGGATCGCGGCTTTAAAGTCGCGCTGGTGACCGACGGGCGCATGTCCGGCGCGTCGGGGAAAATCCCGGCGGCCATTCATGTCAGCCCCGAAGCTTACGTAGGCGGCGCTTTGGCGCGGGTGCAAGAGGGCGATATCATCCGCGTCGATGGCGTCAAAGGCACCCTGGAGCTTAAGGTGGACGCCGAAGAATTTGCAGCGCGCACACCGGCCAAAGGTCTGTTGGGTAACAACATCGGCACCGGTCGCGAGCTGTTCGGTTTCATGCGCATGGCCTTCAGCTCGGCGGAGCAGGGCGCCAGCGCCTTCACTTCTGCCCTGGAGACGCTTAATTGAAACTGGCTTTGGTCGGTGACATCGGTGGGACCAACGCACGTTTCGCGTTGTGGAAAAACCAGCAACTGGAATCGGTCCAGGTGTTGGCGACAGCAGATTTCCCCAGCCCGGAGGAGGCAATCAGCCTCTACTTGAGCGGCCTGGGGTTGGCTCCGGGGGCGATCGGTTCGGTGTGCCTGTCGGTAGCGGGCCCGGTGAGTGGTGATGAATTCAAGTTCACCAACAATCACTGGCGCCTGAGCCGCAAGGGCTTTTGCCAGACCTTGCAGGTGGATCAGCTGTTGCTGGTCAACGACTTCTCGGCCATGGCCCTGGGCATGACCCGTTTGCAGCCCGGCGAATACCGCGTGGTCTGCGAAGGCACGCCGGAGCCGTTGCGCCCGGCGGTGGTGATTGGCCCGGGCACGGGCCTGGGCGTCGGCACCTTGCTCGATCTGGGCGAGGGCCGATTTGCCGCGTTGCCGGGGGAGGGTGGTCACGTCGATCTGCCGTTGAGCAGTCCGCGTGAAACTCAACTCTGGCAGCACATCTTCAACGAAATTGGCCATGTCAGTGCAGAGACAGCCCTGAGCGGCGGCGGCTTGCCCCGCGTCTACCGGGCGATCTGTGCGGTGGATGGGCACACGCCGGTGCTCGACACACCGGAAGCGATTACCGCTGCCGGGCTGGCGGGCGACCCGATTGCCGTGGAAGTGCTTGAGCAGTTCTGCTGCTGGCTGGGTCGCGTGGCCGGCAACAACGTACTGACCACCGGCGCGCGTGGTGGCGTGTACATCGTTGGCGGAGTGATTCCGCGCTTTGCCGATTTCTTCCTCGAAAGCGGTTTCGCCCGGTGCTTCGCCGACAAGGGTTGCATGAGCGATTACTTCAAGGGGATTCCGGTGTGGCTGGTGACGGCGCCGTATTCGGGATTGATGGGTGCGGGTGTGGCCTTGGAACAATCTCTCCCAGCCTGAAATACGATCAAAATGTGGGAGCGGGCTTGCTCGCGAATGCGGTTTTACATTCAACATATTCGTTGACTGATACACCGCCTTCGCGAGCAAGCCCGCTCCCACAATTGTTCTTCAGTGTTTGTAAAATCGGTGCTTAAGGCATAATCCGCCCAATTCAAACAACAAGGACGCCGCCCCGTGAGCTCAGTCAACAAGTCGATTTTGTTGGTCGATGACGATCAAGAGATACGCGAGTTGCTGGATACCTACCTGACCCGCGCCGGTTTTCAGGTACGTACCACGCCCGACGGTGCCGGCTTTCGCCAGGCGCTGAACGAGGCACCGAGCGATCTGGTGATCCTTGATGTGATGTTGCCCGACGAAGACGGCTTCAGCCTGTGCCGCTGGATTCGCCAGCATCCGCGCCAGGCGCAAGTGCCGATCATCATGCTCACCGCCAGTTCCGACGAAGCCGACCGTGTCATCGGCCTGGAACTGGGCGCTGACGATTACCTCGGCAAGCCCTTCAGCCCACGGGAATTGCAGGCGCGGATCAAGGCGTTGCTGCGCCGCGCGCAGTTCGGTCAGGAACGTAGTGGCGGTGAGGTGCTGGCTTTCGATGACTGGCGGCTGGACATGGTCAGCCATCGGCTATTCCACATCGACGGCGAAGAGGTGATTCTCTCGGGCGCCGACTTCGCGCTGCTGAAGCTGTTCCTCGATCACCCGCAGGAAATCCTTGACCGCGACACCATCGGCAACGCCACCCGCGGCCGTGAACTGATGCCGCTGGATCGCATCGTCGACATGGCGGTCAGCCGGTTGCGCCAGCGCCTGCGCGACACGGAAAAACCGCCACGGCTGATCCGCACCGTGCGTGGTAGTGGCTACCAACTGGCAGCCAATGTGGTTGCCGGCAATGGCCACTGAGTCTTTGCGCAAACTCGCCGCCAAGGTGCCGATGCCGCGTTCACTGCTTGGGCGGATGTTGTTGCTGACCTTGCTGGCGGTGTTGTTTGCCCAGACGTTGTCGAGCGTGATCTGGGTGTCGCAACTGCGCGCAACGCAGCTCGAGGGCCTGGTCACCAGCGCCCGCAGCCTGGCCCACTCAATGACTGCCAGCGTCAGTTATTTCCGTTCGTTGCCAGTGGCGTATCGCCCCTTGGTGCTCGACCAGTTGCGCAGCATGGGCGGCACCCGGTTCGTGGTGACGCTCAACGACAAACCCCTGGGCATGGAAGTGCTACCCATCACCCCGCGCAAAGAGGCGGTGCTCAAAGCTGTGGACGAAGTGCTGCGCCAGTCACTCGGCCAGGACACGGTCATCTCGGTGACCTTCGTCAGCCCGGAAGACCTGCGCATCTTCAATGGCGGCCTGAAGCTCGATGAGTTGCCACGCTCCTGGGCGCACTACGCGTTGACCCTGGAGCCGGTGAATCCGCCGGTGCTGGTCACGCAGATCCAGATGGCGCCGGGCGAATGGCTGTACATTGCCTCGCTGTTGCCCGAGCCCTACACCAGTCTTGAAGAGCAGGGCCTGCCGGCGCAGCAGGTGTGGTTCATCGTCCTGACCAGCAGCTTTTTGCTGTTGTTCATCGGCCTGCTGGTGCACTGGCAAAGTCGTCCGCTCAAGCGCCTGGCGCGGGCGGCACGGGACCTGTCGCTGGGGGCCGACGTGGAGCCGGTGGCCGAGGGCGGCGGCAGCGAAGTGGTCGAGGTCGGGCGCGCCTTCAATACCATGCGCGAGCGCATCAGCCGTTACCTCACCGAGCGCAGCCAGTTGTTCAGCGCCATTTCCCACGACTTGCGCACGCCGATCACCCGCTTGCGCCTGCGGGTTGAATTGCTCGAAGACGAAACGCTGCAAGCCAAGTTCGGGCGCGATCTGGACGAACTCGAATTGCTGGTCAAGGGCGCGCTGCAATGTGTGAAAGACACCGACATCCACGAGAACATCGAGCCGGTGGACCTCAACCATGTGCTCGATTGTCTGGTGGAGCCGTACCTTGCCCCCAATGGCAACGGCCGCGTGACCCAGCAAGGGCGGGCACTGGCGGCGTACCCGGGCAAACCGCTGGCGCTCAAGCGCTGCATCGGCAACCTGATCGACAATGCGTTGAAGTACGGGCAGAACGCGCACCTGCACATCGATGACGACGAAAGC
Organism: Pseudomonas sp. BF-R-19; assembly: GCF_019956445.1. Classification (NCBI taxonomy): domain Bacteria; kingdom Pseudomonadati; phylum Pseudomonadota; class Gammaproteobacteria; order Pseudomonadales; family Pseudomonadaceae; genus Pseudomonas; species Pseudomonas sp. BF-R-19. The sequence goes on along the minus strand of NZ_JAHBDN010000049.1, from coordinate 46,379 downwards.
GCGTTCATCCTGCATGTCGATGATGAAGGGCCGGGCGTGCCGGAGCAGCGCCTGGAGCAGGTGTTCGAACCGCACTTCCGCCTGGCCGGGCAGCAGCAGGGGTATGGCTTGGGGCTGGGGATTGCCCGCAACATTGCCCATAGCCATGGCGGTGAGGTCAGCTTGCAGAATTTGCGTGAGGGCGGATTGCGGGTGACCCTGCAGTTACCCCGCAGCGTTGACTAGTCAGACCGCGTTATCGTTCTTCGCGAGCAAGCCCGCTCCCACATTTGACCGAGTTCATCCAGATGGAATGCGATCAAGTGTGGGAGCGGGCTTGCTCGCGAAGGCGTCAGATCATTCAACACATACCTCAAGATGAATGTCACAGCCTGGTGACATAACCCACCCCCTTCGTTACAAGCCTGCCTTCCCCCGTTGTTTATGCTGCCCCACAGTCATAACAACAAAAAAGGTACGCCATGGACACCTTCCAACCGGCCTTCAGCAGTTGGCTGAACGCACCTGCCCATCAGCAATGGCTCGCCGCCGAAGGCTTGCGCCTGCTGGCCTTCGCCAAGGCTTCGAAGCTGCCTGAAGGCTTCGGCAACCTCGATGAAAAAGGCCGCCTCGCGGCTGATGCGCAAGCCCAGACCATGAACACCGCGCGCATGACCCACAGCTTCGCCATGGCCCACATTCAGGGCTTGCCGGGTTTTGCCGAGCTGGTGGATCACGGCGTTGCCGCCCTGCGCGGACCATTGCGCGACGCGCTGCATGGCGGCTGGTTCGCGGCTGCCGAACATCGCGACGGCAATACCGGCAAGAATGCCTACCTGCACGCTTTCGTCGCGCTGGCCGCCAGTTCTGCGGTGGTCGCGCAGCGCCCCGGTGCGCAAGCCTTGCTCGATGATGCCATCGACATCATCGACACCTGTTTCTGGAGCGAAGAAGAAGGCGCGATGCGCGAGTCTTTCAATCGCGACTGGAGCGAAGAGGAGGCGTACCGGGGCGCCAACAGCAACATGCACGCCACCGAAGCCTTCCTCGCCCTGGCCGATGTCACCGATGACAACCGCTGGCTGTGCCGTGCCCAGCGCATCGTCGAGCGCGTGATCCATGATCACGCCGCCGCCAACGATTACCTGGTGATCGAGCATTTCGACCGCGCCTGGCAGCCGCTGCGGGACTACAACCGCGACAACCCCGCCGACGGCTTCCGCCCCTACGGCACCACGCCGGGCCATGGTTTCGAGTGGGCGCGGCTGTTGCTGCACCTCGAGGCGTCGCGGGTGAGAGCGGGGATGCTCACACCGGGCTGGCTGGTCACCGACGCGCAAAAACTGTTCGAGCACAATTGCCTCCACGGCTGGGATGTCGATGGCGCGCCGGGCATTGTCTACACCCTGGACTGGGACAACAAAGCGGTGGTCCGCCATCGCCTGCACTGGACCCATTGCGAAGCCAGCGCCGCCGCCAGTGCCTTGCTCAAACGCACAGGCGATGAACAATACGAACACTGGTACCGACTGTTCTGGGAGTTCTGTGACAGTCATTTCATCGACCGCGAAGGTGGCAGCTGGCATCACGAACTCGACCCTCTGAACCGCCCGAGTGCCGATATCTGGCCCGGCAAACCCGACCTTTACCACGCCTGGCAAGCCGTGCTGATTCCGCGCCTGGCGCTGGCGCCGAGTATGGCCACGGCGCTGGCGCAGCTGTCCCAGAGCGGTTCTATGTAACCATGCGGTGACACTCGCGCATCCCTTCGTTACCTGCGAGGGGATATCTCCTGTTTAGAATCTTATGCAGCGCAAGCAACAGACTTGCATGCATAACAACAAGAAAGGTGCTCCTAGATGAATGCGATTTCTCGCCTCGCTACTGTCATTTCTCTCGCTTCCCTGTCTGCACTCCCTCTCAGTGTCCTGGCCGCCGAATCCAAAGGTTCCGTTGAAGTCGTTCACTGGTGGACTTCCGGTGGTGAAAAAGCAGCGGTCGATGTCCTGAAGGCTCAAGTCGAAAAAGACGGCTTCACCTGGAAGGACGGCGCAGTCGCCGGCGGTGGCGGTTCCACGGCCATGACCGTACTCAAGAGTCGCGCCGTAGCCGGCAACCCGCCGGGCGTTGCACAGATCAAAGGTCCGGACATCCAGGAGTGGGGCAGCACTGGCCTGCTCAGCACCGACGCGTTGAAAGACGTTTCCAAGGCGGAAAACTGGGATGGCCTGCTGTCGAAGAAAGTCTCCGATACCGTGAAGTACGAAGGTGACTACGTCGCCGTTCCGGTGAACATTCACCGGGTGAACTGGCTGTGGATCAACCCGCAAGTGTTCAAGAAAGCCGGGATCGAAAAAGCCCCGACCACCCTCGAAGAATTCTATGCCGCCGGCGACAAGCTCAAAGCCGCCGGCTTCATCGCGCTCGCCCACGGCGGTCAGCCTTGGCAGGACAGCACCGTATTCGAAGACGTGGTGCTCTCGGTCATGGGCGCCGACGGTTACAAGAAAGCCCTGGTCGACCTGGACCAGAAAACCCTGTCCGGCCCGCAGATGACCAAGTCCTTCACCGAGCTGAAAAAGATCACCACCTACATGGACCCGAACCGCGCCGGTCGTGACTGGAACATCGCCGCCGCCGAGGTCATCAACGGCAAGGCCGGCATGCAGATGATGGGCGACTGGGCGAAAAGCGAGTGGACGGCGGCGAAGAAAGTCGCGGGCAAGGACTACCAGTGCGTAGCGTTCCCGGGCACTGAAAAAGCCTTCACCTACAACATCGACTCCCTGGCGGTGTTCAAGCTCAAGGCCGATCGCAAGGGCGACATCGCTGCCCAGCAAGACCTGGCCAAGGTCGCCTTGGGTACCGACTTCCAGAAAGTCTTCAGCATGAACAAGGGTTCGATCCCGGTGCGTAACGACATGCTGAACGAAATGGACAAGCTCGGCTTCGACGAGTGCGCGCAGAAGTCGGCCAAGGACTTCATCGCGGACGACAAGACCGGCGGCCTGCAACCGAGCATGGCGCACAACATGGCCACCTCCCTGGCCGTACAGGGCGCGATCTTCGACGTGGTCACCAACTTCATGAACGACAAGGATGCTGACCCGGCCAAGGCCAGCGCCCAACTGGCCTCGGCTGTCAAAGCTGCCCAGTAATTCGTGATCGGCCGCAGGCAGGTCCTGCGGCAAACCCCAGAGAGAGCTCCGTCCCAATGTGGGAGCGAGCTTGCTCGCGATAGCGGTGTAACAGACGACATCTATGTTGAATGTCAGTCAGCTATCGCGAGCAAGCTCGCTCCCACAGGGTGGAACTCTGTCCGGATTTCACTTCTCCACCTGGATTATCCCGATGAGCTCTGTGGCGGTTTTCAGCAAAGCCTCACCGTTCGATGCGCTGCAACGCTGGCTACCCAAGTTGGTACTGGCGCCGAGCATGCTGATCGTGTTGGTTGGTTTCTACGGTTACATCATCTGGACGTTCATTCTGTCCTTCACCAACTCCAGCTTCATGCCGAGCTACAAGTGGGTCGGCCTGCAGCAATACATGCGCCTGATGGACAACGACCGCTGGTGGGTCGCGAGCAAGAACCTCGCGTTGTTCGGTGGCATGTTCATCGGCATCAGCCTGGTGCTGGGTGTATTCCTCGCCGTGCTGCTGGACCAGCGCATTCGCAAGGAAGGCTTCATCCGCACCGTCTACCTGTACCCGATGGCGCTGTCGATGATCGTCACCGGTACCGCGTGGAAGTGGCTGCTCAACCCAGGCCTGGGCCTGGACAAGATGCTGCGTGACTGGGGCTGGGAAGGCTTCCGTCTCGACTGGCTGGTGGATCAGGATCGTGTGGTGTACTGCCTGGTGATCGCCGCCGTGTGGCAAGCCTCCGGGTTTGTCATGGCGATGTTCCTCGCCGGTCTGCGCGGCGTCGATCAATCGATCATCCGTGCCGCGCAAGTCGACGGGGCGAGCCTGCCGACCATCTACCTGAAGATCGTCCTGCCGAGCCTGCGCCCGGTGTTCTTCAGTGCCTTCATGATCCTGGCGCACATCGCGATCAAGAGCTTCGACCTGGTCGCGGCGATGACCGCGGGCGGTCCGGGTTACTCCTCCGACCTGCCGGCGATGTTCATGTATTCCTTCACCTTCAGCCGTGGCCAGATGGGCATCGGTTCGGCCAGCGCCATGCTGATGCTCGGCGCCGTGCTGACCATCCTCGTGCCGTACCTGTACTCCGAGCTGCGAGGCAAACGCCATGACTAATCAACTCGGCAAATCGGGCATCAGTTTCAGCCGCATCGCGATCTACGCCACCCTGCTGTTGGCAGCGGCGGTGTACCTGATCCCGCTGGTGGTGATGCTGCTGACCAGTTTCAAATCCCCGGAAGACATCCGTACCGGCAACCTGTTGAGCTGGCCGACCGTGATCGACGGCATCGGCTGGATCAAGGCCTGGGACGTGGTCGGCGGCTACTTCTGGAACTCGGTGAAGATCACCGTGCCGGCGGTGCTGATTTCCACCTTCATCGGGGCCATGAACGGCTACGTGCTGTCGATGTGGCGCTTCCGTGGTTCGCAACTGTTCTTCGGCCTGCTGCTGTTCGGCTGCTTCCTGCCGTTCCAGACCGTGCTGTTGCCAGCCTCGTTCACCCTCGGCAAGTTCGGCCTGGCCAACACCACCACCGGCCTGGTGCTGGTGCACGTGGTCTACGGCCTGGCGTTCACCACGCTGTTCTTCCGCAACTACTACGTGAGCATTCCGGATGCGCTGGTCAAGGCCGCAAGGCTCGATGGCGCGGGCTTCTTCACGATCTTCCTGAAGATCCTGCTGCCGATGTCGATCCCGATCGTGATGGTCTGCCTGATCTGGCAGTTCACCCAGATCTGGAACGACTTCCTGTTCGGCGTGGTGTTCGCCAGTGGCGACGCCCAGCCAATTACCGTGGCCCTGAACAACCTGGTCAACACCAGCACCGGGGCCAAGGAATACAACGTTGATATGGCCGCCGCGATGATCGCCGGGCTGCCGACACTGCTGGTCTACATATTCGCTGGCAAGTATTTCCTGCGTGGGCTGACGTCCGGCGCGGTCAAGGGGTAGAAACATGGCAACTCTCGAATTACGCAACGTCAACAAGACCTACGGCCCCGGCTTGCCGGACACCCTGAAAAACATCGAACTGAAAATCGATGACGGTGAGTTCCTGATCCTGGTCGGCCCGTCGGGCTGCGGCAAGTCGACCTTGATGAACTGCATCGCCGGCCTGGAAACCATCAGCGGCGGCGCGATCCTGGTGGACGACGCCGACATCAGCGGCATGAGCCCCAAGGATCGCGACATCGCCATGGTGTTCCAGTCCTACGCGCTGTACCCGACCATGAGCGTGCGCGACAACATCGCCTTCGGCCTGAAGATCCGCAAAATGCCGACCACGGAAATCGACGAAGAAGTCGCTCGGGTGTCCAAGCTGTTGCAGATCGAACATCTGCTCAGCCGCAAGCCCGGCCAGCTCTCCGGCGGCCAGCAACAGCGCGTGGCGATGGGCCGTGCCCTGGCGCGGCGGCCGAAGATTTATCTGTTCGACGAACCGCTGTCCAACCTCGACGCCAAGCTGCGGGTCGAGATGCGCACCGAAATGAAACTGATGCACCAGCGCCTGAAAACCACCACGGTCTACGTGACCCACGACCAGATCGAAGCCATGACCCTGGGCGACAAAGTGGCGGTGATGAAGGACGGGATCATCCAGCAGTTCGGTACGCCGAAAGACATCTACAACAACCCGGCCAACCTGTTCGTGGCGAGCTTCATCGGTTCGCCGCCGATGAACTTCATTCCGCTGCGCTTGCAGCGCAAGGACGGTCGTCTGCTGGCGTTGCTCGACAGCGGCCAGGCCCGCTGCGAGTTGCCGCTGGGCATGCAGGACGCCGGTCTCGAAGACCGCGAAGTGATCCTCGGCATGCGCCCTGAGCAGATCATCCTGGCCAACGGCGAAGCCAATGGTTTGCCGACCATTCGTGCCGAAGTCCAGGTCACCGAGCCGACCGGACCCGACACCCTGGTCTTCGTGAATCTCAACGACACCAAGGTCTGCTGCCGCCTGGCACCGGACGTGGCGCCAGCGGTGGGCGAGACCCTGACCCTGCAATTCGATCCGGCGAAAGTGCTGCTGTTCGATGCCAAGACGGGTGAGCGACTGGGGGTCGCCGGGGTGCCGAAAACCGAAGCGCACGCTGACAACGTCGCACAATTCAAAGGCCGCTGAAGATCAAGAAATGTGGGAGCGGGCTTGCTCGCGAAAGCGGTGGATCAGTCGACATCTGCGTTGAATGGCACACCGCATTCGCGAGCAAGCCCGCTCCCACAGGGGGATTCGCAATGCACGGCCTGTCGCGCATTGCACCGGATGTAACCGCGTTAAAAAAAAGAAAAGTTAATAACAATAAAACGAGGAAGTAGGGATGAAGATGAAGAACAAGGCCCGGTTGATCTGCCAGGTTTCAGCAGCGGCAGCACTGGTTCTGGCCGGCAATGCGATGGCCGATGAAGCGTTCAGCTCCGACTCCAAGTGGATGACGGGCGACTGGGGGGGCGAGCGTACCAAGCTGATCGAGCAAGGCATCGACATCAAGATGGACTACGTCGGTGAAGTCGGCGGCAACCTCAACGGCGGCTTCAACGATGACAAGACCGCGCGCTACGCCGACCAGTTTGGCCTGGGCGCGGCGCTGGACCTGGAGAAACTGTTCGGCTGGGATAACACCCAGGCCAAGATCCAGCTCACCAACCGTAACGGTGAGAACATCTCCAACGACCGTATCGGCGATCCGCGTGCCGGCACCTTGAGTTCCTCCCAGGAAGTCTATGGTCGCGGCCACATGGTCCGACTGACCCAGCTTTGGATTCAGCACCAGTTCTTCGACAACAAACTGGACGTAAAAGCCGGTTACTTCGGTGAAGGTGAAGACTTCAACACCTTCCCGTGCGAATTCCAGAACCTGGCGTTCTGCGGATCCCAGGTGGGTAACTGGGCGACCAACATCTGGTACAACTGGCCGGTCAGCCAGGCGGCGATCCGCGTGAAGTACAACATCAATGACGAGCTCTACGCACAGATCGGCGCGTACAACCAGAACACGTCGCAACTGGAGCACGGTAACGGCTTCAAGCTCAGCGGCAGTGGCACCAATGGCACCGTCCTGCCGGTCGAATTGGTCTGGTCGCCGAAGGTCAACAACCTGCCGGGCGAATACCGTGTCGGTTACTACAAAAGTACCTCTGATGCCGACGACGTTCTCGAGGACGACAACGGCCAGAATGCAGCGACCACTGGCAACCCTTATCGCGTCCACGATAGCAAGCACGGCTATTGGTTCGTCGCGCAGCAGCAGCTCACCAGCCACAACGGTGACGCTTCCCGTGGTCTGAACATCGCGGCCAACGCTACTTTCCACGACAAGGACACCAACTTCATCGACAACTACCAGTCGCTGATGTTCGTGTACAAGGGCCCGTTCGACGCGCGTCCGAAGGATGACGTGGGCATCGGTTTCGCCCGTATCCATGTCAACGATGACGTGAAGAAAAACGCTGAGCTGACCAACGCGGCCAACGGTGTTTCGGAATACGACAATCCGCTGTTCTCGCCCATTCGTGAAACCGAATACAACTACGAGATCAACTACGGCTTCCACGTGACCAACTGGCTGACCGTACGTCCCAACCTGCAATACGTCACTCACCCGGGAGGTGTGGATGAAGTCGACAACGCGCTGGTGGCCGGCCTGAAAATTCAGTCGGTGTTCTAACGCGTCTGCGATAAGCTTCTCTCCATGTGCGCATATTTGCGGACAGCCATGGCTGTCCGCTTTTTTTTGCGGGCCGCGCACCCCGGTGACAGTTGATTTCAGGACCGTGGCACATGCTTGAGCATCCGCTACAACGCTTCTTCAAATCCTTGCGCGAGCGTCCGGTGTTCGCCTGGGAGCGCTATCAGACGCGCGACGTGCTGGTGATCGATCATCCGCTGTGTCAGGCGGTGTTCAGCCGTCAGGGCGCGCAGCTGTTGCACTTCCAGCCCAAGGGCCAGAAACCCTGGTTGTGGTGCGCGGCGAAGTGGCCTCAGGTCGGCGCCATTCGCGGTGGCGTGCCGGTGTGTTGGCCGTGGTATGGCCGGCATCCGAGCGAAAACGCCTGGCCGTCCCATGGCTGGGCGCGGTTGCTCGACTGGAAGCTGCTCGACAGTAACAGTGACGACGATGGCGTGCGATTGCACTGGCAACTGAAGCTGTGCGACTGGCAGGTGGACCTGCACGCGCACCTGGGCGAGCGCATGGAACTGCGCCTGAGCACCGAGCATCAGGACGACATGCCGTGCCAGTTGAGCCAGGCTTTGCATGCTTACTGGCGTATTGGCGATGTCAGCGAGATAGCGCTGTCTGGGCTCGAAGGCGCGCAGGGTTACGACCAGTTGAGCCGGCAGGTTTGTCAGCAGGAAGGCGAGTTACGCGTGGACGGCGGATGCCAGCGGGTGTTCCAGCATGACGGCGAATTGCAGCTCAACGACCACGCCTGGCAGCGGGCGTTGTGCATTGATACCGGGGATACGGCCGACACGGTGGTGTGGCATCCCGGCTCGCGGCCATTGCTCGGCGTGACCTGGAACGAGATATCCGAATTTGTCTGTGTAGAAGCGGCGAGTGGAGGCACCGACAGCCTGTGCCTGAAACCGGGGGAGCGGGCGCATTTGAGTTTGCAGGCGCGGGTGGGGGTTTAGTTCTGGATCTTGTGGTGTCTGGGCTGGCCCCTTCGCGGGCAAGCCCGCTCCCACAGGTGACCCGGTTCCGTCAGAACGAATGCGGTCAAATGTGGGAGCGGGCTTGCTCGCGAAGGCGTCCTTTCAAGCAATAAAGATTCAGGATCGGTCAGTTGAACTCGTCACCCACCGGATACCGGCTCGCGTTCAAACTCTCCTTGATCTTGCGCAAATGCGGCTGGAAATCCACGCCCCGGCGCAAGGTCATGCCGGTGGCGAGCACATCCAGCACGGTCAGCTGGATGATCCGCGACGTCATCGGCATGTAGATGTCGGTGTCCTCCGGCAACGGGATGTTCAGGCTCAGGGTGCTGGCCTTGGCCAGTGGCGAGTTCTCGGCGGTCAGGCCAAGCACCGAGGCGCCGTTTTCCCGGGCGATGCGCGCCACTTCCACCAGTTCGCGGGTGCGACCGGTGTAGGAAATGATCACGAACAGCTCGCCGGTATGGGCAACCGAGGCAATCATGCGCTGCATCAGCACATCCGCGTGGGCCGTGACGGCAAGGTTGAAACGGAAGAACTTGTGCTGCGCATCCAGTGCCACCGGGGCCGAGGCGCCGAGGCCGAAGAAGTGGATCTGCCGGGCCTGGATCAGCAGGTCGACGGCGCGGCTGATCAGGTTCGGGTCCAGTGCCTGGCAGGCGCTGTCCAGCGAGGCGATGGCGCTGCCGAAGATCTTCTGGGTGTAGGCCTCCGGATTGTCGTCGGCTTCCACCGCACGGCTGACATAGGCGGCGCCACTGGCCAGGCTCTGGGCCAGTTGCAGCTTGAGCTCGGGGTAGCCGCTGACGCCGAACGAACGGCAGAAACGGTTGACCGTCGGTTCGCTGACCGAAGCGGCCTGGGCGAGGGCGGCGATGCTGAAGCGGGTGGCCTGCTGCGGGTTGAGCAGGATCACCTCGGCGACTTTGCGTTCGGCCTTGTTCAGCTCTTCAAGGCGATTCTGGATTTGCTCCAGTAAATTTCGCACGCGGTCCATATAAGTTTCCTTGATTCACCGGCACCGATAAGCGCGCGGCTAATGCAAAAAGGGCCTTTGGTGAGGCCCGTAACGGTGGCCTATCCTACTGATGGCTCCGACCGACCACCACTCGGAATCTGTATTTTGCGAAAATGTTGTGGTTATTACTACATTTTCCCTTGAGTGATGCCTTGAAAAAAGGTATTTGTAGCTTAACTTGATAAAAGAACAAACATCATGCTCTCGATTACGGTTGAACCGTGCACCTTTGCCTTGTTCGGCGCCCTTGGCGATCTGGCCTTGCGCAAGCTGTTTCCTGCCCTTTATCAACTCGACGGCGCCGGCCTGTTGCACGAGGACACGCGGATCATCGCGCTGGCTCGTGAGCCGGGCAGCGAGCAGGAACACCTGGCGTTCATCACCTCCGAGCTGCGCCGCTATGTCGGTGCCAAAGAGCTGGATGAAGCCGTGGTCGAGCGTTTTCTGGCGCGCCTGAGCTACCTGCACGTCGACTTCCTCAACCCCGATGATTATGTGGCCCTGGCCGAATCCGCAGGCAGTTCGCAGCGGGTCATCGCCTACTTTGCTACCCCGGCAGCGGTCTACGGCGCGATCTGCGAGAACCTGGCGAAAGTCGGCCTGGCGGAAAACACCCGCGTGGTGCTGGAAAAACCCATCGGTTCGGACCTGGAATCCTCGCGCAAGGTCAACGACTCCGTAGCGCAGTTCTTCCCGGAGAACCGCACCTACCGCATCGACCACTATCTGGGTAAAGAGACCGTCCAGAACCTGATCGCCCTGCGTTTCGCCAACAGCCTGTTCGAAACCCAGTGGAACCAGAACTACATTTCCCACGTGGAAATCACCGTGGCCGAGAAGGTCGGTATCGAAGGCCGCTGGGGTTACTTCGACAAGGCCGGCCAGCTGCGGGACATGATCCAGAATCACCTGCTGCAACTGCTCTGCCTGATCGCCATGGACCCGCCGGCCGACCTGTCCGCCGACAGCATCCGCGACGAGAAGGTCAAAGTGCTCAAGGCCCTGGCGCCGATCAGCCCGGAAGGCCTGACCACTCAAGTGGTGCGCGGCCAGTACATCGCTGGCTACAGCGAAGGCAAAGCGGTACCGGGGTATCTGGAAGAACCCAATTCCAACACCCAGAGCGACACCGAAACCTTTGTCGCCCTGCGTGCCGACATCCGCAACTGGCGCTGGGCCGGCGTGCCGTTTTACCTGCGTACCGGCAAGCGCATGCCGCAGAAGCTGTCGCAGATCGTCATCCACTTCAAGGAACCGTCGCACTACATCTTCGCTCCCGAGCAGCGCCTGCAAATCAGCAACAAGCTGATTATCCGCCTGCAGCCGGACGAAGGCATTTCCTTGCGTGTCATGACCAAAGATCAAGGCCTGGACAAGGGCATGCAGCTGCGCAGCGGTCCGTTGCAGCTGAATTTTTCCGACACCTGGAGCAGCGCACGGATTCCCGATGCCTACGAGCGGTTGTTGCTGGAAGTGATGCGCGGCAATCAGAACCTGTTTGTCCGTAAAGATGAAATCGAAGCCGCGTGGAAGTGGTGTGACCAGTTGATCGCCGGGTGGAAAAAATCCGGTGATGCGCCCAAGCCGTACGCGGCCGGGTCCTGGGGGCCGATGAGCTCCATTGCATTGATCACGCGGGACGGGAGGTCGTGGTATGGCGATATCTGATTTGAAACTGCCGCAGGGCGTCAGCGCCCATGCATACAAGAGCCCGGTGCTGCTGGCTGAAAGCCTGGCACTGAACGTGGCGAAACAACTGAGCGACGCGATCGACGCCCAGGGCACTGCGACCCTGGTGGTTTCCGGTGGCCGCAGCCCGGTGGCATTTTTCCAGCACCTGGCCAAGCAGACGCTGGACTGGTCGAACGTGGTGATCAGCCTGGCCGACGAGCGTTGGGTACCGGTGGAGCACGCCGACAGCAACGCGGGTCTGATCAAGCGTTACCTGCTGCAAGGCCTGGCGGCCAAGGCGCAGTTCCTGAGCCTGTACAGCGCCAGCGCCAACCTGGAACAGGCGGCCGAGCAGGCCGACCGTTTGCTGTCGGAGTTGCCGGTGATCGACGTGCTGATCCTCGGCATGGGCGATGACGGCCACACCGCGTCGCTGTTTCCCAACAGCCCGAACCTTGCCGAGGCATTGCAGGCCGATGGCGTCCGTCGTTGCTGGCCGATGCTGGCGCCGACCGTGCCGCATCAGCGCCTGACCATGAGCCGCGCACTGCTGGCCTCGGCCAAACACAAGGTTCTATCGATTTCCGGTCAGTCCAAGCTGACCACCCTGAGTACCGCACTGGCCGGTGACGATGTCGCCGCAATGCCGATTCGCGCGTTTCTGCAACCCACGTTAGAGATTTACTGGTGCCCATGAGCCAAGGAACAGCCGCTATGACAAACCCATCCCCGACCGTTTCCATGGCGGATAAAGTTGCCCTGATCGACAGCATCTGCGCGAAAGCGCGGATTCTGCCAGTGATCACCATCGCCCGCGAGCAAGACGTTCTGCCGCTGGCCGACGCCCTCGCGGCCGGTGGCCTGACGGCCCTGGAAGTGACCTTGCGTTCGCAATTCGGCCTCAAGGCCATCCAGATTCTGCGCGAGCAGCGTCCGGAACTGGTGACCGGTGCCGGCACCGTGCTGGATCGCCACATGCTGGCGGCGGCGGAAGCGGCCGGCTCGCAATTCATCGTCACGCCGGGTATCACCCGCGATCTGCTGGAAGCCAGCGTCGCCAGCCCGATTCCACTGTTGCCGGGCATCAGCAATGCCTCGGGCATCATGGAAGGCTATGGTCTGGGGTATCGCCGCTTCAAGCTGTTCCCGGCCGAAGTCAGCGGCGGCGTTGCAGCCATCAAGGCTTTGGGCGGCCCGTTCGGCGAAGTGAAATTCTGCCCGACCGGCGGCGTGGGACCTGCCAACATCAAGAGCTACATGGCATTGAAAAACGTCATGTGCGTGGGCGGTAGCTGGATGCTTGATCCGGAGTGGATCAAGAACGGCGACTGGGCCCGCATTCAGGAATGCACTGCCGAGGCTTTGGCGCTGCTGGACTGATCGCTTCACCCTACACCTCGTTGTGTGTTCTACGGCTTTACGGTGCGCTTGGTCGGTGCACCGTTTTTTTTTGCCCGAAACAAGCAGGTACGACTCGAAACCTGTGGGAGCGGGCTTGCTCGCGAAGGCGGCGTGTCAGGCAACAATCATGTCGACTGATACTCCCCCTTCGCGAGCAAGCCCGCTCCCACAAAGACACCATGCGATACATAGTTACCGCATACCAAAAATTGCCTGGCGTTAACCTGCGTCCATCTTATGGAAGAGAGAACGTCATGGACGCTACCGCCTCAGTTGCACCCGCAGCACCCGTTTACCTGCTGTCCCCCGAACAGATTGCCGGCCCGTATTTCCGCAACCCCAAACTGATCCGCAGAAACATCAGCGAAGGCGCCGAAGGCGTTCCGTTGGTGCTGCGGCTGACCATCATCGATGCCATGACCGGTGAGCCGGTCCCCGATGCGCTGGTGGACATCTGGCAATGCAATGCCCGCGGTGCCTATTCGGGCTGGGGCAAGATCAACCCGGACGTCGAGGTCGATACTGGTGACATCGGCGCCGTCCCGCGAACCGATGACGATACCTACCTGCGCGGCGGGCAGTTCACCGACAAGTCGGGCATCGTGCGCTTCACCACGATCTACCCGGGTTTTTACGCCGGCCGCGCCTTGCACATTCACGTCGCCGTGCGCATCACGGCCGGCAACAACTATCTGCAAGAACGGCATGTCGCCTGGGTCGGGCAGCTTTACCTGCCGGAGGTGGCCTCGCGCTCGGTACTCGGCAGCCGACCGTACAGCGGTCGAGCCGTGCCGGTGCTGACCAACGATCAGGACTTTTTTTATACAACCATGGGCGGTGAAGAATCGACCTTGAGCGTGCACACCCTGGGGCGGGATTCGGCCGAAGACGGATACTTCGGGCAGATGACCATCGGCATCGACACGTTCGCCGTGTCGACACAGATCAAGCCCGAGGACTTTGACAAGTACACCGTCTGACGTCAGCCCAGTTCGGTCAGTGCCCTGGCCAGCACATCCATGTCGGCCGCGGTGGTGGTAAGCCCTGGGGTAATGCGGATGCACGGACCGCATGCCGCACCGCTGCGGGTCACGGTGAACAGGTTGTATTCATTGAGCAGGCGCTGGACCATGAGTTGCTGGTCGGCATGCCGGGTAAAGCGCATCGAGGTGATGCCGCAATACAGGCGCGGGTCATCCGGGGTCAGGACTTCGACGCCCGGCAACCGCCGCGCCGTAGCGACCCAGCGGTTGCGCAGATAATTGAGCCGCGCACCCTTGGCCGCAGCACCGCCCATCGCCCAATGTTCTTCAAGCACCAGCGGCAGGGTCAGCAGCGCCGGGATATTGGGGGTGCTGTACGAGGTACGGGCGCGAATGTCAGTGGGCGGAAAATGCATCTCGCCCATGTCCGGGTCGATATCGGCCAGGCGTTCGGGAGCGATGTAGATAAAACCGAGCGTCAGCGGTGCGCCGATCCACTTGTGCAGATTGAAGCCTGCGAAGGCGATACCCAGTTCGGTGAGGTCGAATTCGAGTTGGCCGAGAGCATGGGCCCCATCGAGGATGACATCGATGCCATGCTCCTTCGCAGCGACCGCAATCGCCTGCACCGGCATCACCAGGCCCGTGCGATGGGTGACGTGGGTCAGGGCCATCAGCTTCAGCCGCGGATGCCGTGCGAAGGCTTCACGATAGGTATTGAGCAGGCTGTCGAAGGTGGCTGGGTGTGCGTGTTCGATCTCGATCACTTCAACGCCGCGATTACGCGCCAGCCAGCGCATGGCGCCTTTGACCGTGTCGTATTCCAGGTCGCAAACCAGTACCTGATCGCCGGGCTGCAGCCGGTTGTAGTTGCGGATCAGCGACTGCAAACCTTCCGAGGCGTTGCGGGTCAGGGCAATGCTGTCGGCGGGTACGCCAATCAACCTGGCCAGTTGCGCGCGGATCTTCAGGCTGTCGCCCTGTTCGTAACGCTGGCGCACGTACACCGAATTGCTGCGGTTGATCAGCTCGATGTTGCGCTGGTATTCCTCGACCACCGTGCGCGACATACGTGCGAAGTAACCGTTCTCCAGGTTGAGCGGGCCAGGTTCGACATCGTAGCGGTCGGCAAAGGTTTGCCAGAAGGCTTCATCACGGGCGCGGCGGGTGTTGTCGGGCATGGGCTACTCGGTAGGTGATTCAGTGGCGCGGGGCAGGTTTGCCGTGTTTGGCGCGCAGCGGTTCGAGCAAGTCCGACAAACCGTTGTGATCGATTTCCTGCATCAGGGCCAGCAGGCCGCCCAACTCGCCGTGAGGGAAACCCTCCCGGGCGAACCAGTTCAGGTAAGGGCCGGGCAGGTCGGCAATGATTCGGCCCTTGTACTTGCCGAAGGGCATTTCGCGGGTAATCAGCAGTTCGAGCTTTTCAGGATTCATCAATCGGTCGTCTTGATTCGGTCAGTCTGGAAAATACAGGCATTCTGCATGCAGGCCAAATGACAGATCATGCAAATAAAACGGATACAGATTTTCTGATAATAAGTAACTATTTGAAAAATAAAGAATAAGTGAGCAGTTCCGGGCTGGCATGCAGGGTGCACTACTCATTGCATCTTTCATCAACCGCGAGGAACTGAAAAATGACCGACATGAACAAAGAAGCGATTTCTGTACTCAACGACCTGATTGAAACCAGCAAGGACGGTCAGGCTGGGTTCAAGACCTGCGCTGAAGACATCAAACACCCTGAACTCAAAACCCTGTTCATCAAGCGTTCGACCGATTGTGCGACGGCCGCAGCGGAATTGCAGTCTGCCGTGCGCTCGATGGGGGGTGATCCGCAAACCTCCACCAGTGTCAGCGGCGACCTGCATCGTCGTTGGGTCGACGTGAAGTCGATGTTCACCGGCAAGGGCGAGGAGGCCGTACTCAATGAAGCCGAGCGCGGTGAAGACCATGCGTTGAAGGCTTACCGCGACGCCATGGAGAAAATCAACAAGCACAATCTGGTGGGCATTCGCGACCTGGTTGAGCGTCAGTACCACGGCGTGCAGCGTAACCACGATCAGGTCAAAGCCCTGCGTAACCAGGCGCGTGCACGTTCGTAAGCCTGGCTGAAACAACTGTGGGAGCGGCGGTGCGACGATTCGACTTGCTCGCGAAAGCGCCAGATCAGTCAACATCAATGTTGAATGTCAGGCCCTCATCGCGAGCAGGCCCGCTCCCACATTGTTTGTTTTTGACCAGTCAATCAGCCAATGCTGATCGCTGGCAGCTCCGTCAACGTCACGCTCTGTTGCTTGCGTGGTGCGAGGATTTCCGCCTCGCCATCCACCACCAGTTCATCGCGCTGGTTGAACACGCGAGTGGCAATGCGCACGCGAAACTTCGGCAGTTTTTCGAGGATTTCCAGGCGCACGGTCAGGGTGTCGCCGATCTTCACCGGTTTCTGAAAACTCATTTGCTGGCCGATGTAGATGGTCCCCGGGCCAGGCAATTCGCAGGCGACCGCCGCGCTGATCAACGCGCCGCTGAACATGCCGTGGGCGATGCGCTCCTTGAACATGGTGCTGGCGGCGTATTCGGCATCCAGGTGCACCGGGTTGTGATCGCCGGACATCGCGGCGAACAACTGGATGTCGCGCTCTTCGACGGTCTTGCTGAAACTGGCGGTCTGGCCGACTTCGAGGGCTTCGTAAGGGGTGTTGGTAACCTGGGTCATCTGTCTCAATTCCTGTGACGAATTAAAAAATTCACAAAAAACTATTCGGATCGGTGCGGCCGAGGAGCGCTCAAGGCCTGTGCGATCCAGTTCAGTACATCGGCGATGATTTCATCGCGGTTGCTCTCGTTGAACAGTTCGTGTCGCGCCTGCGGGTAAACGGTCAGTTGCAGATGCTGGCTGCCGGCCGCCCGCAATGCGTCGGCCAGATCGTTGAGACGTTTGCCTTCGCTCACCGGATCACATTCGCCGCCAATCACCAGCAGCGGCAGGCCCGGATCGATCTGGGCGAGATTGGACGCTTTGCTGATTTGCTGCAAGCCGCCGAGCAAATCGATCCACAGTTGATTGGTGCAGCGAAAACCGCAGAGCGGGTCGTTGACGTACAGATCGACCTGCGCCGGATCACGGCTGAGCCAGTCGAACGGCGTGCGTGCCGGTTTGAATTTGTTGTTGAACGAGCCGAACGACAGCCATTCGATCAATGCGCTGCGTCCTTTGCGGCCCTGGCGCAGGCGTTCGAAACGGGCGATTTGCCGTGCCGCGCGATAAAGCGCCACAGGCTGGAAGTTCGAGCCGCTGAGGATTGCCCCGTGCAGGCTGGCACTGTGGTGCAGCAGATAGGCCTGGGCGATGTAACTGCCCATGCTGTGACCGAGCAGCACGATCGCAACGCCAGGGTGTTGCTGGCCGATGTGCTGGTTGAGGCAGGCCAGGTCGCTCACGACCTTGCACCAGCCATCGTCATCGGCGAAATGCCCGAGGGTCCCGTTTTCGGCAGTTTTGCCATGTCCACGCAGGTCCGGCGCGCACACGCCATAGCCCTGTTCACAGAGTTTTTCCGCCAGGGGGCCATAGCGACCGCTGTGTTCGGCCATGCCGTGGGCCAGCAGAATCATTGCCTTGAGGCTGCCGTCGGGAAGCCACTGGTTGACGAAGAGGCGGCTGTGGTCGCTCGTGGTCAGCCAGAAAGTGTCATGGATCATGGCGGTTCCTTTGCATGAGGCTGCTTTGTCTGAAACAGCTCGTTGCAGTTTATAGCGCATCCTTGGCTGGGCGTCTGATCAGCCTACGCCACGGCGAATAGATTCATGCGGTCAATGACGGCCGTGGGCATATTTGCCTGCTCCGTCATAACTGCTAGTGTCCGTGAAGCTCCGCTTTTTGCATTTTTTTTGAAAAGTGACAGAAAAGTGGCCCCGGATAGATTCAGGTAAAGAGGACAACAACAATGCAACCTGATTTCTGGAATGACAAACGCCCGGCCGGCGTACCCCTGGACATCGATCTGGGAACCTACAAGTCGGTGATCGAGGTGTTCGAGCGTTCCTGCAAGAAGTTTGCTGACCGCCCTGCGTTCAGCAACATGGGCGTGACCCTGACCTACGCCGAACTGGAGCGCCAGAGCGCCTCCTTCGCCGGCTACCTGCAAGCCCACACCGACCTGGTGCCGGGGGACCGCATTGCGGTGCAGATGCCCAACGTCCTGCATTACCCGATTGCCGTGTTCGGTGCCTTGCGCGCCGGATTGATCGTGGTCAACACCAACCCGTTGTACACCGCGCGGGAAATGCGTCATCAGTTCAAGGATTCCGGTGCCCGGGCGCTGGTGTACCTGAACATGTTCGGCCAGAAAGTCCAGGAAGTCCTCCCCGACACCGATATCCAGTACCTGATCGAAGCGAAGATGGGCGACTTGATGCCCACCGCCAAGGGATGGCTGGTCAACACTGTGGTGAGCAAGGTCAAGAAGATGGTCCCGGACTATTCCTTGCCCCAGGCCGTTTCTTTCAAGCGTGCGTTACACATGGGCCGTGGCCTGGGTATCAAGCCACTGAGCGTCGGCCTCGACGACATCGCCGTGCTGCAATACACCGGCGGCACCACGGGCCTGGCCAAGGGCGCGATGCTGACCCACGGCAATCTGGTGGCGAACATGCAACAGGCACGGGCCTGCCTCAGCCAGTCGGCCAGCGACGGTCAGCCGCTGCTGCGCGAAGGCCAGGAGGTGATGATCGCGCCGCTGCCGCTGTACCACATCTATGCCTTCACAGCGAACTGCATGTGCATGATGGTGACGGGCAACCACAACGTGCTGATCACCAATCCGCGGGACATCGGCGGCTTCATCAAGGAGCTGAAGAACTGGCGGTTCTCGGCGCTGTTGGGGCTCAACACGCTGTTCGTCGCGCTGATGGATCACCCGGACTTCAAGACCCTGGACTTCTCCAGCCTCAAGCTCACCAATTCCGGCGGTACTGCGCTGGTCAAGGCCACCGCCGAGCGTTGGGAACAACTGACCGGATGCCGCATCACCGAAGGTTACGGCCTGACCGAAACTTCGCCGGTGGCCTGCACCAACCCCTATGGCGACCAGTCGCGGATCGGCACGGTCGGCATGCCGGTGCCGGGCACCACGCTGAAAGTCATCAGCGATGACGGCGTCGAACAACCGCTGGGTGAGCGTGGCGAACTGTGTATCAAAGGCCCGCAGATCATGAAGGGTTACTGGCAGAAACCCGATGCCACGGCCGAAGTGCTGGATGCCGAGGGCTGGTTCAAGTCCGGTGACATTGCGGTGATCGACCCGGACGGTTTCGTGCGCATCGTTGACCGCAAGAAGGACATGATCATTGTCTCGGGCTTCAACGTGTACCCGAACGAGATCGAAGACGTCGTGATGGCTCATCCGAACGTCGCCAACTGTGCGGTCATCGGTGTGCCCGACGAGCGGTCGGGGGAGGCGGTGAAGCTGTTCGTGGTGGCCCGTGAGGCAGGGGTCAGCCTTGAAGAGTTGAAGGCTTACTGCAAGGAGAACTTCACGGCGTACAAAGTACCGAAGCACATCGTACTGCGTGAGTCGTTGCCGATGACACCGGTGGGCAAGATTTTGCGGCGGGAGTTGCGTGATATCGCCTGATGGGTGAATGGCCGCGCTTCGCGCGGTTCGCGGGCAAGCCACGCTCCCACAGGGATCTATATAGATCTTGTGGGAGCGGGCTTGCCCGCGATGCTTTTCGGCGGACGCTAAAGCCCCGGTTTTCGTGGGTTACAGGGCTTTATAGGTTTTTTGCTCTAAAATGACTGCTTGCAAGTCTTGAGTCACGATTGTGACCGTAGAGGCCGCTTTTGGCTCTAGTCGACCCTTGGCAAAGCTGCTACTCTCGGCGCGCTTTGTGACTTCTCGGCCTTCTATCAGCCAGATTTACCAATGGCCAAACACCAATAATAATCGCATCAAATGCGGTGCTGAATTCGCGTTGCTGAGGAGTGGGCTTCCATGATCGAAGACTTTTGGAAGGATAAGTACCCAGCTGGGATTGCTGTCGACATCAATCCAGACGAGTATCCGAATATTCAGGCAGTGTTGAAGCAATCCTGCCAACGCTTCGCCAACAAGCCGGCATTCAGCAACCTGGGCAAGACACTCACCTACGGTGAACTGTACGAATTGTCCGGTGCGTTTGCCGCCTACCTGCAACAGCATACCGATTTGCAGCCTGGCGATCGAATCGCCGTGCAACTGCCCAACGTGTTGCAGTACCCGGTAGCCGTCTTCGGTGCCATCCGCGCCGGGCTGATCGTGGTCAACACCAACCCGCTATACACTGCGCGGGAAATGGAACACCAATTCAACGACTCCGGTGCCAAGGCCCTGGTCTGCCTGGCCAACATGGCGCACCTGGCGGAAACCGTGGTGCCGAAAACCGGCGTCAAGCATGTGATCGTCACCGAAGTCGCCGACCTGCTGCCGCCGCTCAAGCGACTGCTGATCAACAGCGTCATCAAGTACGTGAAGAAAATGGTGCCGGCCTATCACTTGCCCAAGGCCGTCAAGTTCAACGACGTGCTGAGCAAAGGCCTGGGCCAGCCAGTGGCGGAAGCCAGTCCGGCCAGTGGCGATGTCGCGGTGCTGCAATACACCGGCGGCACCACCGGCGTGGCCAAGGGCGCGATGCTGACCCACCGCAACCTGGTGGCGAACATGCTGCAGTGCAAGGCGCTGATGGGTTCCAACCTCAATGAAGGTTGCGAGATCCTGATCACGCCGCTGCCGCTGTACCACATCTATGCCTTCACCTTTCATTGCATGGCGATGATGCTGATCGGCAACCACAACATCCTGATCAGCAACCCGCGCGACCTGCCGGCGATGGTCAAGGAACTGTCGAAGTGGAAGTTCAGCGGCTTCGTCGGCCTGAACACGCTGTTCGTGGCCCTGTGCAACAACGAAGGCTTCCGCAAGCTGGATTTCTCCGCGCTGAAAGTCACCTTGTCGGGCGGCATGGCCCTGCAACTGGCCGCGGCCGAACGCTGGAAAGCGGTGACCGGTTGCGCCATCTGCGAAGGCTACGGCATGACCGAAACCAGCCCGGTGGCGACGGTCAACCCGATCCAGAACATCCAGATCGGCACCATCGGCATTCCGGTGCCATCGACCCTGTGCAAAATCATCAACGATGCCGGTGTCGAACAATCGATGGGCGAAATCGGCGAACTGTGCGTGAAGGGTCCGCAAGTCATGAAGGGTTACTGGCAGCGCCAGGAAGCCACGGATGAAATCCTCGACAGCGAAGGTTGGTTGAAGACCGGTGACATCGCGCTGATCCAGCCCGATGGCTACATGCGCATTGTCGATCGCAAGAAAGACATGATCCTGGTGTCCGGTTTCAACGTGTACCCGAACGAACTCGAAGACGTGCTGGCCACCCTGCCGGGCGTGCTGCAATGCGCGGCCATCGGTGTACCGGACGAGAAGTCGGGCGAGGCGATCAAGATTTTCATCGTCGCCAAGCCGGGCGTGACCCTGACCAAGGAACAGGTGATGGAGCACATGCGCGCCAACGTCACCGGCTACAAGGTCCCGCGCGCCGTGGAGTTCCGCGATGCGCTGCCGACCACCAACGTCGGCAAGATCCTGCGTCGTGAATTGCGCGATGAAGA
Source organism: Pseudomonas sp. BF-R-19 (assembly GCF_019956445.1). Taxonomy (NCBI): domain Bacteria; kingdom Pseudomonadati; phylum Pseudomonadota; class Gammaproteobacteria; order Pseudomonadales; family Pseudomonadaceae; genus Pseudomonas; species Pseudomonas sp. BF-R-19. The sequence continues at coordinate 24,866 of NZ_JAHBDN010000049.1, read as the reverse complement.
GCTGAAGAAGATCAACGCGAAGAAAGCCACCGCGTAATCAACAAAAAGCCCCGCAGATGCGGGGCTTTTTTTGGATGCCTGATAAGTCATTGGTGCCTGTCAGGTCGTCTTCGCGAGCAAGCCCGCTCCCACATTCGACCGCATTCTTGCTGGAGGAACTCGGTTAAATGTGGGAGCGGGCTTGCTCGCGAAGCTTTTGCTTTTTATTGGCGAAACGGCGCGAAGTTGACGTTGGTGCCCGCCGGGCGCATGTCCTGCAGGAAGGAGTCCTTGTCGGCGCTCAGTTCCAGGCTCAATGCTGCCTTGCGCTTGCCTTCATTTCGCACCACCAGGCCTTCGAGCTTCTCGCGCAGGAACACGGTCGGCACCTTCAGGTGCAGCAGCTCGTCGGTGTCCGGCGTGTGCATCAGCAGGTGAATCCACTCGTACTGACCGATTGCAAGGCGCGTCACCGGGAGGTCGAACCACCAGATGTTGCGGTTACGGTTCAGTTCGGCGAAGTGGCAGTTGTTGACGCCAAGCACAGCACCGCCGAGTTCCTGGTTTCTGCGGGCAATGGCCTGCTTTTTATCGAGTTTCATAACGTTCCTACGGGATTGGATCTTCAGCGCCAAGGCCTGAATGTGATGCGCATTCTCAGGGGTTGGCCCGTAAACATAAAGCCCAACCTGCACTGAACGATGAAATGTCGTGGTGAAATAAATGAAACTCCCTGCAAAAGCCCTCGGTCAACCTTGTGTAACGGCTTTCCTGCATTGAAATGTCTTTAATGAAAAGAAGACGCGGCCATCTTCAGATGGCCGTTTTTGTGTCAGCCTGAACTTGCACGCTGAATTTGTTTCAAAGTCGCCAACTGGGCTACCTTGATGAAAGAAAACAGCCCCTGAGTCGCCACGACTTCAACCCAATCCGTATGCGGCGAATGGAGACGCGAATGATTTTCCCGGACATGAGAGGCTTGCCCCTGCACCGTGTGATGATGCGCACGGTCACCGAGTTCATCGCCGACGAAATGTCGACCTATGCCTCGGCGCTGGCCTATCAGATGCTGTTTTCGCTGTTTCCGTTCATCCTGTTCCTGATTGCCCTGATCGGCTTCCTGCATCTGCCCGACTTCTTCTCCTGGCTGCGCCTGCAATCGGAACTCGTGTTGCCGCCTCAGGCGCTGGAGCAGGTCAACCCGGTGATCGACCAGTTGCAGCAATCCAAGGGCGGCTTGCTGTCAGTGGGTATCGTGATTGCGCTGTACACCGCCTCCGCCGGTGTGCGGCTGATGATGAGCGCGATGAACGCCGCCTACGACGTGGTAGAAGGGCGCCCGCTGTGGAAACGCTTTCCGTTGTCGATCATCTACACCGTCGGCATTGCCGGCATGCTGCTGATCGCCGCAGCGCTGATGGTGCTCGGGCCGCAGGTGATGAGCTGGATCGCTGCGCAGGTCGGCCTTGAGTACTTCATCGTCACCCTCTGGACCATCGCGCGCTGGCCGGTGATCGTGATCCTGCTGATGGTCGCGGTGGCGTTGATCTACTACGTCATGCCCGACGTCAAACAGGAATTCCGCTTCATCACCCCAGGCTCAGTGCTGGCGGTGGTGGTATGGATCATCGCCTCCTTGGGCTTCGGTTTGTACGTCAAGGAGTTCGCCAACTACAACGCCATGTATGGCAGTATCGGTGCGATCATCGTGCTGTTGCTGTATTTCTACATTTCCGCCGCGGTGCTGCTGCTGGGCGCGGAGATGAATGCCGTGATCGAGCACATGTCGCGAGAGGGCAAGGACCCTGGCGAAAAAGTGGCTGGCGAGCATGGTCCCGTCCATGAGGAAAAACACCACGTGTCGGGGCTGGGCCGCGATCACTCACACAAACCGACCATTGATGAAACCTGATCATGATTCGTGAAATTCTGAAAATGGGCGATGAGCGCCTGCTGCGCATTGCCTCGCCAGTGCCGGCCGAAATGTTCGACAGCCCCGAGCTGTGGCAACTGATCGATGACATGTTCCAGACCATGGAAAGTGTGGGGGGCGTTGGCCTGGCTGCTCCGCAGATCGGTGTCGACCTGCAACTGGTGATCTTCGGCTTCGAGCACAGCGAGCGTTATCCGGATGCCGAGGCCGTGCCGCAGACGATCCTGATCAACCCGTTGATCACACCGCTGAGCCCGACCCTGGAAGAGGGCTTCGAAGGCTGTTTGTCCGTGCCTGGCCTGCGTGGCGCGGTGCAGCGTTACCAGCAGATTCGCTACGAAGGCGTCGACCCCAAGGGCGAGCCCATCGTACGCATCGCTTCGGGGTTTCATGCACGGGTGGTGCAGCATGAGTGTGATCACCTGATCGGCCGCCTGTACCCGTCGCGCATTACCGACTTCAGCAAGTTTGGCTTCACCGAGGTGATGTTCCCGGACCTGGACCCCAACGCGGACGATTAGATCACTGCAAAGCCCTGTGGGAGCGGGCTTGCTCGCGAAGAGGCCCGGTCAGTCAATATTGCTGGCGACTGATACACCGCCTTCGCGAGCAAGCCCGCTCCCACATTTTGATCTCGATTACTTCGGCGCCAACCCCATCGCAATCATCGGCTTGCTGCGCGCATAACGGCTCAACCGTTCAACCATCGCGTAAGGCATCGGCGGATCGAACGTAAACCCGCGCCGCTCATAAAACCCCCGCAAGTCCGGATGACAGAACAGCCACACCGGCAGTTCGCACTCCTTCACTGCAGCCGCAATCAACCCGGCGGCAAGCCCTTGTTCGCGACAGGCCGGATCGACCAGCAAGCCGGTCAGCCAATGCCCGCCGGACACCGGACGCAAACACAGCACGGCAACAATCTGCTCACGCCGGGCCACCCACAGCTGCGCGTCGCGCACGGCTTTCATCGACGATTGGTGAGCGCGGTAGAACTTGTTCATCAATGGCCATAACGGCTCGTCGAGCAGGGTGAATTGAGTATCGGGCATGGTCTCGGACTGTCGGTGTGCAAAGCGGGCGATTATAAAAGAACGCGCGCGCCGGGATAGGTGTATACCTGATCTCACATCCCCATGAGTGGAGTACGCATCATGTCCAAAGGTCTGGATTCAAAGAAAGCGGCGAAAAAGAAACCGGTGAAAACCGCCATTGAAAAGCGCGCGGACAAGAAGGCCAAGAAGGTCGGCGTGTTCGGTCACTGATCCTGCGTTGATTGATCGCTCCCATGCAACATGGGAGCGATCCTCCTGAAAATAATCTGCAAGATTTCCCAAGGCCAATGCACAGAAGGGGACTGGTCCCCGATCTGAGCTACGCCATGCCCCATTACTTTGATAGCACTCACCAAGAAGAAATCGAAACCCTGCGCCGACGCTTCACCGCGCGTACCGAATGGCCAACCTGGTTGCTGTTGATCGGTGTATACGGCGCCTGGTTTGGCATCGTGTTGAACAGCCATCGATTGGGTTTGTGGTGGAGCACGCTGTTGCTGATTCCATTGCTGGTGCTGTGGTTGTCCGTGCAGCACGAACTGCTGCACGGCCATCCCACGCGCTGGCCAACCCTGAACAAAATCCTTGGCTACGCGCCGCTTGCCGTCTGGTATCCGTACACCTTGTACCGCGATAGCCATTTGCTGCATCACCGCGACGAAGACCTGACGATCCCCGGTCGCGATCCGGAAAGCCGTTACCTGAGCGCCGGGCAGTGGCGGGGCAGTTCACTGTTGGTGCGCAGCCTGCACTGGCTGAACAAAACCGTGCTCGGCCGCTTTGCCCTGGGTGCACCGCTGGCCTTGCTGGCGTTGGCCCGTGAAGAGCTGCAACGCCTGAGAACGGGCGAGCGCCAGGCCTGGATGATGTGGTTGAGTCACGGCTTGATGACCGGGTTGATGCTGCTGTTCATCGCGAACGTCAGTGTGTTGCCGGTTTGGCATTATCTGTTTTTGATCAGTGTGCCGGCGCTGTCGATCGCCATGATTCGCTCCTACTATGAACATCGGCCTCATGCTGCGCCGGAGCAACGCACGGTGCTCAATGAAGCGGCGTGGCCGTGGCGCTGGATATTCCTGAACCTCAACTTTCATCTGGTGCATCACGAGTTGCCGGGGTTGCCCTGGTACGACCTGCCCCGCGCTTATCGGGCCCGTCGCGAGCAATGGCTGGCGCGCAGTGGCGGGTTTCTGGTGCGGGGATACGGGCAGTTGTGGCGTGAGCATGGAGTAAAAGCCATCGACAGCCCGAGGCATCCGTTTTACTGATGCATGATCACCTCAAAACCCTGTGGGAGCGGGCTTGCTCGCGAAGGCGTCGTCCCAGCCAACATCCATGTTGAATGACACGCCGCCTTCGCGAGCAAGCCCGCTCCCACATTGGAAATTTGCCGCATGGGACTTTTTCGATGACCCAACACATCGCCGAACTGCTGATGTACACCGCCCCCGAACCCATCCACCAGGCCAGCGAACGCTGGCTGGCGCGAATCCTCGAGCACCTGGGCGACGCCCGTCGTGATACCGAAGGCCTGTCGCTGATGCAGATGTGGTTGTCGCCGCACTTGCTGCTGACACAAACCTGCGGCTATCCGCTGATGACGGCATTGCGCGGCAAGGTCCGGGTGCTGGGGCGGCCTCGTTATGAGCTGCCGGACAGCAGCGGCGGCAATCATTGCAGCCTGATTCTGGGACGCCTTGATGATGCACGGCGAACCTTGGCGGATTTTCGCGGCAGCCGAGGTGTGATCAATGGCCTGGACTCCAACAGTGGCATGAACCTGCTGCGCCACCGGTTGGCGCCGTTGCAACGTGACGGGCGGTTTTTTGCTCAGGTCGGCGTCAGCGGCAGTCATCGTGAAAGCCTGCGTTGGTTGCGCGAAGACCTTGCCGATCTGGCGGCCATCGACAGCGTGACCTTTGCCTATCTGGCGCGCCATGCCGCAGAGGAAGTGGCCGGTTTGCACGTGATTGCCCGCAGTGCGCTCAGTCCTGCCTTACCGTTCATTACCGCCGCTACAGTCAACGATGAGCAGGCTGAAGAGCTGCTAAGGGTGATGAACCTGGCGTTGCGCGAATTGCCGGAGGTTGCCGAAACCCTCGGTTTGCCAGAGGTACTGCCCGCCAACGAAAGCGACTATCAGGTTGTGCTCGACTATCAGCGTGAAGCCGAGACGTTGGGGTATGGGGATTTGCGATAGGACGCAATAGAGTTTTAATTTCAAAATAGAATATAAAAATAAGTTTTAAATATTATTAATGAATAAGCCTCCTTGCTAGGATTCGCCTCACCGGACCACCGGACATTCAGCGACCCCTAACCCAGGAGCCCCTATGTCCGGCGCCGATATTCTTCATCGCAAACACGTGGACGGCCTGTTCCGCGCTCACTACCACTGGCTCTGCACACGCCTGCGTCAGTCCCTGAACGATGCCGCCGCTGTCGAAGACATTGCCGGTGAAACCTTCGTGCAACTGCTGCAGGCCCCTGGCCTGACGGCAATCCGTGAACCCCGTGCCTTGCTCACCACCATTGCCCAGCGCCTGCTCTATCAGCGTTGGCGTCGGGATGACCTGGAGCGCCAGTACCTTCAGCAACTGCAACAGGCCGAGCCAATCCACGCCGAATCGCCGGAGGAACTGGCTCAGGTGTCCCAGACCCTGACCCGTGTGGATCGCAGTCTTCAGCGGTTGCCGGGCAAAGTCCGCTCGACCTTCCTGCTGTCGCGGATCGACGGCCTGACCTATCCGCAAATCGCCGCGGTGCTGGGCATCTCGCTGCGTTCAGTCAGCGACTACATGACCCGATCCCAGGCCCTGTGCGACCGGCACAGTGCCAATCAATTCCTGAACAGCCCACTCCAGAACAAGAGGTCCGCATGAGATCGATCAAAACCCTGCTCGGCAGTTCGCTGCTGGCCCTGAGCCTGGTGTCCCACCCGGCATCGGCCGCGGAAAAAGCGGCGCCTATTCACTTTGGTGACATCACTTGGGAAAGCGGCAGCCTCATCACCGAAATCCTGCGCCTGATCGTTGAAAAAGGTTACGGCTACCCGACCGACACGCTGCCGGGCAGCACCGTCAGCCTTGAAGCGGCGCTGGCGAAAAACGATATTCAGGTCATCGGTGAAGAGTGGGCAGGGCGCAGCCCCGCCTGGGTCAAGGCGGCGGCGGAGGGCAAGGTGTTCGGCCTCGGCGATACGGTCAAGGGCGCCACTGAAGGCTGGTGGGTGCCGGAGTACGTGATCAAGGGCGATCCCGAGCGCGGCATCAAGCCCTTGGCCCCGGAGTTGAAATCCGTTGCTGACCTGGCGAAATACAAGGACGTATTCCGCGACCCCGAGGACCCGAGCCGCGGGCGCTTCCTCAACAGCCCGACCGGCTGGACCTCGGAAATCGTCAACAGCCAAAAACTCAAGGCCTATGACCTGACCGCCAGCTACGTCAACTTCCGCACAGGGTCCGGTGCCGCACTGGATGCCGAGGTGGCGTCGTCGATCCGCCGTGGCAAACCGGTGCTGTTCTACTACTGGTCGCCGACACCGCTGCTGGGGCGTTTCAAACTGGTGAAACTCGACGAGCCGCCGTTCGACGCCGAAGCCTGGAAAACCCTGGCCGACGCCAACAACCCGAACCCCAAAGGCACGCGCTCGATGCCGGCGAGCCTGGCCATCGGCGTATCGGCACCGTTCAAGGCGCAATACCCGGACCTGGTGACGTTCTTTGAAAAGGTCGATTTGCCGATCGATCTGTTGAACCAGACCTTGGGCCAGATGAGTGAAAAGCGGCAGAAACCCCGTGAAGTCGCCGAAGCGTTTTTGCGTGAGCAGCCACAGGTGTGGAAGGGCTGGGTGCCGGGGGAGGTGGCTACCAAGGTGAGTGCGAGCTTGTAGTTTTGTAGTGCCTGGAAGGTAGCCATCGCGAGCAAGCTCGCTCCCACATTGGGTCGGTTGTGTCCACAAATCCCGTGGTCAACAAAGATCCCCTGTGGGAGCGGGCTTGCTCGCGAATAATCTCAAGTCTTACGCCAACTCGGCGGCCAACGCCACTTTCACCGCCGGCCGCTGATCCACCCTGGCTTGAAACCTTGCCAACGCCGGCCACTCATTCAATTGAATGTCGAACAACCGAGCCCAACGCAACACCGTAAACAAATACACATCAGCAATGCCAAACCCGCCCGCCATCAAGTAATCCTGCCGCTCCAACGTCTGGTTCAATACGGCCAAACGCTTGAACAGTTTCTCCTTGATCAGCGCTTTCACCTCTTCGGGAAATCGAGCGTTGAACAGCAAACCGAGCCCGCCGTGAATCTCCGTCGAGATGAAGTTCAGGCATTCCTGCAACCGTACCCGCTCGAATGTCCCCTGCACTGCGGCCAGTTTCGCTTGCGGCCGCAGATCAGCCAGGAATTGCAGAATTGCCGGCCCTTCGGTCAGCACTTCGCCGTTATCCAGTTGCAAGGCTGCGACGTACCCCTTGGGGTTGATGGCGAGAAAGTCGTCGCCGTCTGCCGTGGTTTTGCTGATGTTGTCGACGCGGATCAAATGGAAAGGCAGTTCCAGTTCACGCAGCACGATATGCGGCGCCAGCGAGCAGGCTTGGGGGGCGTAATACAGCTTCATGGGGCGGGCTCTGGTTGTGGATTTACGCCAGTGTCATAGTGCGCGGCGCCAACGGTAAAATTAATCTTTCAGAAAACTGCCATAAGGAAAGCTACTGCCATGATGAACCTGATGCACTGGCGAATGGTGGTGGCCGTGGCGGATACCGGCAACATCACCCGGGCCGCCGAACGGGTCGGCATGACCCAGTCAGGCGCCAGCCAGGCCCTGGCCTTGATCGAGGAAACCCTGGGTGTTCAATTGTTCACCCGGGAAAACCGCCAGACGTTGCCGACAGCCATCGGCCTGCCGGTCATCGAGCAGGCACGGACCATGCTCGGTGCGCTGCAAGCCATTCGCAGCACTGTCGAGGCCGCAAAAGGTGTTGAACGCGGGACGATCCGCCTGGCCAGTTTTCCCATGGTACTGGCGACCTTTCTGCCGCCGTTGCTGCGTCAGTTCAACCGGCTTTACCCCGGCATTGAGGTGGTCGCACTGGAGGTCAGCGATGACGAAGTGGAAACCCTGCTCGGCGCGGGGTTGGTGGATGTCGGCGTGGTGCTCAATCCGTCTGCCGAGCGCAAGGCCAGTCCTTTGGGACGCGATGCCTGGATGGCGGTATTGCCCGGGGGCCATCCGCTGGCGCGGCGTTCCCATGAAGAAGGCGTCTGCCTCGAAGAGTTGGTGGCGCAACCTTTTGTACTGGCCACGGGCGGTTGTTCGACCAACGCGCGAAGCCTGGCTGCCGATGCGGGGCTGCAACTGCAGGATGTGCGCGTCGAGGTCCGTGAGTGGAGCAGTGCGTTCACCCTGGTGCGGGAAAACATCGGCGTGAGCCTGGTGCCGGAGATGACGCTGCCGGGCAATCGGCAAGGTTTGCGCGTGGTACCGGTGTTGCCGCGGATCGAGCGCGAGTTTGCCTTGGTGGTCGCCGCGAACAAACCACCGTCGGCGGCGGTGCAGGCGCTGCTGGACATGCTCGACGGACGGTAACCCCCGACAAGCCGCTGAACCGATTTTGTCCTCAATGCTGGCCGACTAGTGGCCTTGCAAGCCCAAGGTTGCCTTGCTGTGTGGCGATCCAGGCGGCAACCTGCGGCCATTCAAGGCAAGCCATTGCAGCAATGCTTCAGGAAACCGGGGTGTTGCGCCAGGCGTTTGAAATATTCATCGACGGCGGGGTAGTCAGGACGGTCGATCGGCGTCATCAGCCAGCGATTGACCGACAAACCGATGACAACGTCGGCCAAAGTAAACTGTGGTCCGGCGACATACGCCTTGGTGGTTGCGAGTTGATGTTCGAGGATGCCCATCTTCTGGTTCCAGCCGCGGATGCCGACTTCGAGGCGATGCGCGTCCTGGAACTCCGGGTCCTTGCGCACCAGCGCCATGAACGCATAACTCCACGACGGATTGAGCTCGGTGGCTTGCCAGTCCATCCACTGTTCCACCCGGGCGCGTGCCGCCGGTTCGCCAGGCAGCAGCTCGTGGTGGTGTTGGTGTTTGCCGGCCAGATAGCGGCAGATCGTATTGGATTCCCACAACACGCCGGCTTCATCGATGAGCACCGGCACCTGCGCGTTGGGATTGAAGCGCAGGAACTCGGGGCTGTGGGTGGACGCAAAGCCACTGCCCCAGTCCTCGCGTTCGTAGGCAATACCCAGTTCTTCGCAGGTCCACAGGACTTTTCGGACGTTGATGGACGAGGCTTTGCCGAGAATCTTCAGTGTGTGTTCCATTTGAGCTGCTCCATCGCGAAAGGCGTAGGTGTAATTGTAGGAGTGGTCTGTAGGAAAGGCGTTTCGACAGGTTTCCGCTGCCTACGATTTATTGCGTCATTGCCTACAACTACGCCAGAATCCGCCGGCTTGTGCGCCTGGTATCCGGACTCTATCGTTCCGCGTCGCTGCAAATTCAGCGATCGGGTCTAGCAGCCTGGATACTTTAGGCGCATAGCGTCCACCAATCGTGAACAGGTGTTTTTTATGCCTGTCAGTTCATGTTATGGCGGCTGTGCGTGGGAAGATCTTCGGGTCTACCGGGTTCTAGAGTCCTGGTCTGCTAGCCCGCGCACGGCTGCCACCTTATTTTCGTCTAGCAGCGAATCGTGGCAGCTCCATTACTCTAGGAGCATCACCATGTTCAAACCCACGCCGAACCCCCCACGCAATCCCAGCCCAATGTTCGCCATCTCACCCGGTATCAATAACGAAACTCTGTTGGCGCACGCCTGCGAGTCGTTGGCCTCGGCGAGCGTCATGACCAATGACTTTGCTGCTTTTCTGGAAGGTAGCCAGCGCAATACGGCATTGGCGATTGCACAGATCATCATGCTGGCTGAACTGGCGGTGAACCGGGTACTGGATAACCTCGATCCGCAGGATTAATCGCGGAACCTGTGGCGAGGGGGCTTGCTCCCGTTCGGCGGCGTAGCCGTCGTAAAGCATGACATTCGGTGTACCAGATCCAGCGGGGAGCGCAGGTTTTGGGGGCTGCTTCGCAACCCAACGGGAGCAAGGTCCCTCGCCACAATGGATATGTGTCGCGCTTATGTACTCTCCCGCACCTTCAACTCAAACCCCATGTCCTGCACCGGCTTGGCCACGGTGTTGCCGGCCATCAGCGTCAGCATCTGCTCCGCCGCGCGGCGGCCAATGGCCTCTCGCGGGGTGTTGATGCTGCTCAGGCGCGGGACCATGTGTTCGGACATGGGCAAGTCGTTGAAGCCGAGGATCGCCACTTGCTCGGGGATCTTGATCCCATTGCGCATGGCTTCGAGCAAGGCGCCCTGGGCCAGGTCGTCGTTACCGAAGAAGATCGCGTCGACATCCGGATGACTGGCCAGAAGTTGCAGGAACAGTTCACCGCCGAGGCCGACGGAGGATGAGCGCGGCGTCAGCACTTCCAGGTCCGGGTCATACAGACCGGCCTTTTGCAGGGCTTTGCGGAAACCTTCGCCGCGCAGCAAGGTGCGCTGGTCCAGTTGCGCGCCGATGTAGGCCAGGCGCTTGCGGCCGCGAGACAGCAAGTGTTCGGCAGCCGTTTCGCCCGCGGCCAGTTGCGAAAAGCCAACGCAATTGAGCCCGGCTGCGCTGTCCAATTCCATCATGTACACGCAAGGAATATTGCTGGCCTCGATCATCCGTCGCGAACTTTCGGTGCGGTCGAAACCGGTCAGCAACAAGCCGCGTGGTTGATAGGCCATGTAGTTGCGCAGCAGGTTTTCTTCTTCATCACGCGAATAATGGAAGTTGCCGATCAGCACTTCGAAGCCCTTGGGGCGCAAAACCTGATGAATGGCTTCCAGGGTGTCGATGAACAAAAGGTTCGACAACGACGGCACCAATACCACCACCGATTGGCTCTGGGCCGAGGCCAGGGCGCGGGCGGCAGGGTTGACCACATAGTTGAGTTCCAGCGCCGCTTTCTGCACCTTTTCCACCAGTTCAGTGGCCACGGTGCTGACCCCGCGCAAGGCGCGGGAGGCGGTGATCGGGCTGACGCCGGCCAGTCGGGCCACTTCGTTCAGGGTAGGGCGGCCAGTGGTGCGGGTATTTTTATCGTTTTTAGTTGGATTCATCGACGGCTTGCCAAACAAAATTCAAGGCACTAAGGTAGCGCTGTCTCGATGCAGCTGCAAATGCGTGAGCGAGGGTTCGCCTGATCCTCTCTTTTTGGCGTCGGGACCTAACCTGCTGCAACCCACAAAATGACAAGAAAGGCGTCGGCAACATCTGCTTTTGATCTAGTGTCATAACTGGCAAAGGTAGCGCTGTCTGCGCGCTGAGGTGTTACATGAATCATCCCATCACCGCCCTGGTCATCATGGGCGTTGCCGGTTGCGGCAAGACGTGCGTCAGCGAGGCCCTGTGCCATATGAGCGGCGCCACGGCCATTGAAGGCGACTCTTTTCACCCTGCCGCCAACATCGAAAAGATGAGCGCGGGTATTCCCCTGAACGATGAAGACCGTGCCGGCTGGCTCGACAGCCTGTGCGATGAACTGCGCCGTGTCGACGCCAAGGGCCAGCGCCCGGTGCTGACCTGTTCGGCGCTCAAGCACGTCTATCGCGAACGTCTGCGCAGTGCCTTGCCGGGCCTGGGCTTCGTGTTCCTTGAGTTGACCCCCGAAGTGGCCGCCGACCGTGTGTCCCATCGGCCAGGCCACTTCATGCCGTCGACCCTGATCGACAGCCAGTTCGCCACCCTCGAATCGCCCGTCGGCGAGCCGTTGACCCTGGCGCTGGATGCTTCGACCCATAGCGTCGAGCAACTGGCGGCGCAGGCTCATGCCTGGTGGCAGGCGCACGGCCTGAAGCAGGCGGTATGACTGTGTTTGCAAAGACAGCGCTGTCCTCACGACTTCTGATCAACCCGCTTTAATAACAACAACAACCAGGAGACACCCCTAATGTTTGGCATGTCCCACGAGACGTTCCTGCTGCTCGATGCAGTGGTCACGGTGATCGGACTTATCGTCCTGATCACCAAGTTCAAATTTCACCCCTTCATCGCCCTGATCATTGCCGCCGCTTTCCTCGGGCTGACCTCCGGCATGCCGATCGGCACCATCATCAAGGCGTTCCAGGACGGCTTCGGTGGTGTGCTTGGCTTTGTCGGCATCATCCTCGCGCTGGGCACCATGCTCGGCAAAATGATGGCCGAATCAGGTGGTGCGGATCAGATTGCGCAGACGTTGATCCGCGCCTTCGGCAAGGACAAGGTGCAGTGGGCGATGATGTTCGCTGCGTTCCTGGTCGGCATTCCGCTGTTCTTCGAGATCGGCTTCGTGCTGCTGATCCCGCTGGTGTTCATCGTTGCCCGGCGCACCGGCGTGTCGATCATCAAGATCGGTATCCCGTTGCTGGCCGGTCTGTCCGCCGTGCACGGCCTGGTGCCGCCGCACCCGGGTCCGCTGCTGGCCATCGGCGTGTTCGGTGCCGACATCGGTAAAACCATTCTGTACGGCCTGATCGTTGCGCTGCCGACGGCCATTATTGCCGGCCCGATCTTCGGTACGTTCATTGCCAAGCACATTCCTGGTCATCCGAATCAGGAACTGGTGGATCAACTGGTGCGCGATGAGGATGCAGGCGATCTGCCTAGCTTCGGCATTACCCTGATCACTGTGCTGTCGCCCGTGTTCCTGATGTTGCTCAAGACCTTTGCCGATGTGGTGCTGCCGGACGGCAACTTCTTCCGCACCTTCATGGACTTGATCGGTCACCCGATCTCGGCGCTGCTGCTGGCGTTGCTGCTGTCGCTGTACACCTTCGGCTACAAGCAGGGCATCGGTTCGCAACAGATGCTCAAGTGGCTGGACGCGAGCCTTGCGCCGACCGCTGCGATCATCCTGATCATCGGTGCCGGTGGCGGCTTCAAGCAGATGCTGGTGACCAGCGGTGTGGGTAACGTGATCGGCAACATGGCGGTGGCTGCACAGATCTCGCCGATTTTGCTGGCCTGGCTGGTGGCGGCGGTGATCCGTATCGCGACCGGTTCAGCGACCGTGGCGACCATTACTGGCGCGGGCATTGTGGTGCCGGTGGTGGGGATGATTCCGGGCGTAAACCGTGAGCTGCTGGTGCTGGCCACCGGTGCAGGTTCCCTGATCCTGTCCCACGTTAACGACGCCGGTTTCTGGCTGGTCAAGCAGTACTTCAACATGACCGTGGCCGAAACCTTCAAGACCTGGACCGCGATGGAAACCATCCTCTCCGTGGTTGGCCTGGGCTTTATCCTGTTGTTGTCGCTGTTCGTCTAAGCGATTCGGCAGACACAAAAAAACCGCAGCGATGCGGTTTTTTTGTGGGTGATCGATTTCAAGGCTGAACATAGAACAAATGTGGGAGCGGGCTTGCTCGCGAAGAGGCCGGTACATTCAACATCTCTATTGACTGATACACCGCTTTCGCGAGCAAGCCCGCTCCCACAGGGGATATGTGTCAGGCGTTGGTTTTTGGTGCCAACCCATCCGCCCGGAACATCCCGCGAATCCCGCGCACGGCCTGACGAATCCGGTCCTGGTTTTCGATCAGGGCAAAGCGCACGTGATCATCGCCGTATTCGCCAAACCCGACGCCCGGCGAGACACACACCTTGGCTTCGGCCAGCAGTTTCTTGGCGAACTCCAGCGAGCCCAGGTGCGCATAGGCCTCGGGAATCTTGGCCCAGACGTACATCGAGGCTTTCGGGTTTTCCACCATCCAGCCCAGTTCATGCAGGCCTTTGACCAGCACATTACGCCGCTGCCGATACTGCTCGGCGATGTCGCGCACGCATTGCTGGTCGCCTTCAAGCGCAGCGATGGCCGCTACCTGCAGCGGGGTGAAGGTGCCGTAGTCGTGGTAGCTCTTGATCCGCGCCAGGGCGTTGACCAGTTCCGGGTTGCCGACCATGAAGCCAATGCGCCAGCCGGCCATGTTGTAGCTCTTGGACAGGGTGAAAAACTCCACCGCAATGTCCTTGGCCCCCGGCACCTGCATGATCGACGGGGCTTTCCAGCCGTCGTAGACGATGTCGGCATAGGCCAGGTCGTGCACCACTAGCACATCGTACTGCTTGGCGAGGGCGATCACCCGTTCGAAGAAGTCCAGCTCCACACACTGGGCGGTGGGGTTGGACGGGAAACCGAGGATCATCATCTTCGGCTTGGGGATCGAGCCGCGAATGGCCCGCTCCAGCTCAGCGAAGAAATCCACGCCCGGCACCAGTGGCACCGAGCGCACCTGGGCGCCGGCAATCACCGCGCCGTAGATGTGAATCGGGTAGCTCGGGTTCGGCACCAGCACGGTGTCGCCCTGATCCAGGGTCGCCAGCATCAAGTGCGCCAGGCCTTCCTTGGAGCCGATGGTGACGATGGCTTCGCTTTCCGGGTCGATGTCGACCGCGTAACGATCCTTGTACCAGTTGGAAATCGCCCGGCGCAGGCGCGGAATGCCCTTGGAGGTGGAGTAACCGTGGGTATCTTCACGCTGAGCGACCTGCACAAGTTTTTCGACAATGTGCGGCGGCGTGGCGCCGTCGGGGTTGCCCATGCTCAAGTCGATGATGTCTTCGCCACGACGACGGGCGGCCATCTTCAGCTCGGCGGTGATGTTGAAAACGTAAGGGGGGAGTCGATCTATGCGCGCAAAGCGGCGCGGCGAACCTTGTTCGGCCATTGTTGCCTCGGATAACGTAAGCGCCCGGAACCGTCCGAGCGACGCAGGTCAGCGGTGACCTGTGGCGGAATGTAAGGGCAGCTGTGGCAGACTGTCCAGCCTCAATGTAAACAAATTTGTCCGAAGGATAGGGTTCGATGGAATTTACCAGCGGCTTCTTGCTGAGCCTCTCGCTGTGCCTGGATATCGGCGTGGCCAATATCGCGATGATCACGCTGGCCATGCAACGCGGCTATTTCCAGGGCTTTGCCCTGGGGCTGGGGACCTGTGTCGGCGACCTGATCTACGCGGTACTGGCGCTGGCCGGCATGACCGTGTTGCTGCAGTACGAAAGCGTGCGCTGGGTGTTGTGGATCGGTGGCTCGGCGCTGCTGGTGTACTTCGCGGCGAAGATGATCTATTCGGCGATTCACCACGAGGCGCTGCTGGCCGAAACGGCGGAGGTCGGGAACAACTCCCACCGCAAGGAATTCTTGCGCGGGATCTTTCTCGCCATGTCTTCGCCCAGCGCCATTCTGTGGTTCGCGGCAGTGGGCGGCACCCTGATCGCCCGTTCCGGTGGCGGTGGCCCGCTCAGTTCGGCACTGTTTCTCGGCGGTTTCCTCTGTGCCGGGCTGCTTTGGTCGGCAGGCTTGTGCTTCGCCGCGAGCCATGGCGGCAAGTTGCTGGGCGACAAATTGCTGCGTTATTCCTATATGGCATCGGCGGCGATCTTCTGTTATTTCGCGGTCTACGTGATCCTATCGGGTTACAACGAGTTCGTTGGTGCCGCTGCCGTCGAGCAATTGCACGCACTGTAATTGGGCGAATCGGGTTTGGCTTCTATACTCCCAGCCGAACCCATTTTTATGCGTCAGGAGTCGAGTCATGGATGAGTTAGCACGCGTCGAACTGACGCAACCGCGCTTCGAACACGGGCACTTCCTGCTGATTGCAGGGCTGGGCGGACAATTTACCCAGCAAACCACCCAGGGCATTCCCAAACTCTGGGAAAAACTCGAGCCCCACATTGGGAACATTCCGGGCCAAAAAGGTGAAGTCACCTACGGTGTCTGCTGCAATTTCGACGGCAAGGGCGGCTTCGATTACATCGCAGGGGTCGAGATCAGCAAACTCGACGACTTGCCGGAAACCTACCGCTGGGTTGAAGTGCAACCCCAGTATTACGCGGTGTTCGAGCACAAGGGGGCGCTGGATACCTTGTCGCAGACCTTTCGCTACATCTTCGACACCTGGCTGCCACAGTCCGGACACCAGGCGCTGGACGCCCCGGAGTTCGAACGCTACAGCGAAGACTTCAACCCCAAGCTCAACACCGGCAAACTGGAAATCTGGCTGCCGATCAAGGCGTGACACGTGTATCGAGAGGCGGATCAGCCGATTCGTCTCTCGATGTCCCACGGCGGCTGATTTATCATCCCCAGCCTTTCCCACGCTGATTCCGAGCTGCCATGAACACCGTCATCCGCAACGTCACCCCCGCCGATCTGGACCGCTGCTTTGCCATCGAAACCCTTGCCTATGAAGGTGACGAAGCCGCGACCCGCGAGAAGATCGCCACCCGCATCGCCACCTGGCCCGAGGGGTTTATCGTCGCGCAAGTGGACGGGGTTGTTGCCGGTTTCATCAATTCCGGTGCGGCGTTCCAGGTGGAAATGTCGGACGAGGCGTTCAAGGAACTGATCGGCCACGACCCGGCCGGGCCGCACGTGGTGATCATGTCGGTGGTGGTACACCCGGATTATCAAGGGCAAGGCCTGGCCAAGCGCCTGATGGGCGAGTTCATCGAGCGCATGCGTGCGATGGGCAAGGTCAGCATCAACCTGATGTGCAAGGAGCGGCATATTCCGTTGTATGCCGGTTTTGGCTTTGCCTATATCAAACCCTCGGCGTCTGACCATGGCGGCATGGCGTGGCATGAGATGATTTTGGAGCTGTAAGACTGTTGGAGATCCCCTGTGGGAGCGGGCTTGCTCGCGAAGGCGGAGTGTCAGTCGACATCATCATTGACTGACACTCCGCCTTCGCGAGCGAGCCCGCTCCCACAGTAGTTTTGTGGTGTTGGTGGGGGCGTGTTCAGAACACCAACCCCATCCGCCGCTCATAACCGATCCGGCCCTTGTACGCCTCGCCGCTGTCGACAAAGCCAAACCTGGCGTACAGGGCGATGGCGGCTTCGTTGTCGGCATCCACCGACAACTCCAGCCCCCTGATTTCCGGCCAGGCCAGGCGCGCCACCTCGGGCAGCGCTTGCAGGCAGGCCTTGCCGTAGCCCTTGCCCTGGGCGTGCTGATCGACCTGTAGCGCATGCAGGGTGGCGCTGTGTTCATCGGCCCAGACCGGCAACACCGGCGGGCGCTTGAGCAGCAGGAACGCGACGGGCACATCCTCGGCCAGCAGGGCGAATCCCTTGACGCCGGGGCCGGGCTTGGACAACAACGTGTGCAATGCGCCGTGGATGTCACCCGAGAACCTGATCTGTTGCGAATGCACTTCGATGGCCTCGACCTGTTGGCGCTGCAGCGCATTCAGGCTTTCATAAGGCACGAGTCGGGCTGTCACTGGAGTGTCCTTTATCCAACGGAAATGAACCTCGGATTCTAGCGAGTTTGGCTTTATGGTTTATTTTTATTTCGTCTGTCGATTTGCCGGATCGCCGGACGACTAAGGGTGTCTTCACTATAAAAACCACGGAGAACCACCATGAACTCGCAAACCCAGATCCATAACCTCATCGAGAACTATCGTCAGGCGGTCATGGCCAAGGACATTGAAAAAGTCATGGCCCTTTATGCCGATGACATCGTCTCCTTCGACGCGGTCAAGGCCCTGCAATTCAAAGGTAAGCCGGCGTATCGCGCACATTGGCAGGCCTGCATGGAAATGTGCCCCGGCCCTCACATCTTCGAATTCCACGAAATCACCATCGAGCCGTCCCAGGAAATTGCGTTCGCTCACTGGCTGGCCCATTGCGGTGGCACCAACGACAAGGGCGAAACCCAGTCCTGCTGGATGCGCGTCACCGCTTGCTATCGGCAAGAAGCCGGGCTGTGGCAGATCGTCCACGAACATTGGTCGGCACCGTTCGACATGACCAGCGGCGCGACGCTGTTCGATCTCAAACCCTGATCGTCGGGAAGCCGAGCCAGAATGCCAATCAGCGGCCATAGTTGATCGTTCGATAAGGAGAGCGTGATGAAGTATTTATGCCTGGTCTACAGCGATGAGCGCCTGCTGCATTCGCTGCCGGAAAGCCCGAAGGACGAAGAGTGCATGGCCTATGCCGAGTCGATCCAGGGCAGCGGCCGGATGGTCGCCGCCGAGGCGCTGGAGTCGGTACAGACCGCCACCACCGTGCGCATGCGCAACGGCAAGATGTCGATCACCGATGGCCCGTTCGCTGAAACCAAGGAGCAGTTGGCCGGTTTTTATCTGATCGATGCCAGGGACCTCAACGAAGCCATCCAGGTCGCCGGGAACATTCCGGCGGCCCGGGTCGGCAGTGTCGAAGTGCGCCCCGTTCGGCAGTTGAATCCTTAAGATGCCGGGGCTGCCGGTTCAAGCGCAGGTCGAGCGGATCTATCGCGAAGAGTCGCGGCGGATTCTTGCGACCCTGATTCGCTTGCTGGGGGATTTCGACCTCGCCGAAGAAGCCTTGCACGAGGCGTTTTTCATCGCGGTCGAACGCTGGCAGCGTGACGGCGTACCGGACAATCCGCGGGCCTGGCTGGTGTCCACCGGGCGCTTCAAGGCCATCGATGCCTTGCGCCGGCGCGCACGTTTTGCCGCGTCGCAGCCCTTGCTGATCGCGCAACTGGAGGCGCTGGAACAGGCCGACTGGAGTGATGAAGACGTGGAAGACGATCGCCTGCGGCTGATCTTCACTTGCTGCCACCCGGCCCTGGCGGCGGACGCGCAAGTGCCGCTGACGCTGCGAGAGGTGTGCGACCTGACCACGGAAGAAATCGCCCGGGCCTTTCTCTCGGCCCCGGCCACCATCGCCCAGCGCATCGTGCGCGCCAAGGCGAAGATCCGCGATGCGAAAATCCCTTATCAAGTGCCGACGCTCGCTGAGTTGCCCGAGCGCCTGGACAGCGTATTGCGGGTGATTTACCTGGTTTTCAACGAGGGCTACTCGGCGTCCATCGGGGCCGAACTGATCCGCGAGGATTTGACCCGCGAAGCGATCCGTCTCGGCCGGTTGCTGGTGGAACTGTTGCCGGAGCCGGAGGTGATGGGCTTGCTGGCGTTGATGCTGCTGCACGAGTCGCGCCGCCCGGCCAGGACCTCGGCGAGCGGCGAGTTGATCGTGCTGGACGAGCAGGACCGTTCGCTGTGGGACGCCGGGTTGATCAGCGAAGGCTGCATGCTGGTCGAGCGGGCGCTGACCATGGGACGATTCGGGCCCTATTGCCTGCAAGCGGCGATCGCGGCGGTGCACGCCGAAGCCCCGACGGCGGGGGAAACCGATTGGCTGCAGATTGTCGGTCTGTATGACGTCCTGCTGCGGGCGGTGCCGTCACCGGTGATCGAGTTGAATCGTGCAGCGGCTATTTCGCAACGCGATGGTCCGCTGGCGGGGCTGACGCTGGTCGACGCCATTCTGGAGCGGGGAGAACTGCTCGACTACCACCTGGCGCATTCGGCGCGGGCGGAGTTCTGTCGGCAACTGGGCCGCAAACAAGAGGCGCGGGCGGCTTGGGAACGGGCGCTGGCGTTGACCCGGCAAGAGCCGGAGCGGCGGTTTATCGAAGAGCGGCTCAAGGCGTTGGATTGATGTGTCCTCACTGGCCTCTTCGCGAGCAAGCCCGCTCCCACAGGTGACCGAAGTGTTCAGGCGAATGAGGTCTGAATGTGGGAGCGGGCTTGCTCGCGAATGGCCGCGCCGCTATTCCAGCATCTTGCCCAGCAACCAGCTCCCCGCCGGCCCCGGCGGATTCAGCCGCGACCACAACGCATCCACCGACACCGTTTTCGGCCAGCCGCGCACCACCAGTTCCTGCAACGTACCGGGCCCGAACCGCTCGACCAGCCAGCGCGGCAACGGCGCCCAGCCGAATCCACCCTGAGCCATTTCCAGCAGCATCAGATAACTCGGCGCCGACCAGACGCGGCCCTTCGCCCGACTTTCATAGGGATTGATGATGGTGGCCAGGCGAAGTTCGCGGTGTTGCTGCAGTACGTCCCGGTCGACATAGTCCAGTTTCGCCAACGGATGTGCCGGGGACACGAACAAGGCGATTTCCGTGCGCTCGTCCACCGTCGAACTGACCAGGTCCGGCGGGTAGCTGTCCTGCATTTCGGCGAAGGCAATCTGCGCCCGGCCGCTTTGTACCAGCGACATCAAGTCATCGCATTCGGCGATCAGGCACTCGAGTTCCAGGTCCGGGTAACGCTGCTCGAAGGCACTCAAGGCGGCTTCGAAGCGGTCCGACTGATAGGTATCGGACAGCGCCACCGTCAGCTTCGCTTCCACCCCTTGGGACAGTTGGCTGGCGGCTATTTCCAGGCGACTGGTGGCGGCCAGGATCTCCTCGGCCCGTTGCAGCATGACGTGCCCGGCCGGGGTCAGCCCGGGCTTGCGGCTGCTGCGGTCGAACAGCGTCAGGTTCAGGTCGATTTCCAGGCTGGCCACCGCCGCGCTGATGGTCGACTGACTGCGGCCCAACTTGCGTGCCGCGGCGGAAAACGAACCTTGGGTCGCGGCTTCGACAAACGCCAGCAACACTTCGTGAGACGCCATGAACTATCGCCTTGATCGATGGTTATTGGTTATGAAGTATCGGCGTGATGATGGATCATGGCAACCACAGTCACTCAAGGGAGTTCGGCCATGAGCGCCAACAAATCCATTACTGAACGTATTTTTCAAGCCATCGGCTTCGAACTGCTGGCCATCCTGATCTGTACCCCGTTGCTGGCCTGGATCATGAAAAAACCGATGCTGGAAATGGGCATGGTCACCGTCCTCATCGCCGGCCTGGCCCTGGCCTGGAACGTGGTCTTCAACGGTATGTTCGATCGGCTGCTCAAGCGTCTCGCCATCGCCCACAACGCCTGGGTTCGCGTGGTGCATGCGCTGTTGTTCGAAGGCGGCTTGGTCGCCCTGGGCGTACCGTTGATCGCCTGGTGGCTGAATGTCAGCCTGTGGCAGGCGTTCCTGCTGGACATCGGTGTGTTGCTGTTCTTCCTGCCGTACACCTACGTCTACCACTGGGCGTATGACGTGGTTCGGGAGCGGATGCTGGTGACTCGCGAGGTTTGCTGAGTCGTGTTTTTGTGGCGAGAGGGCGGGTCAGAGGTCTGAGACCTGCCCTTGTGGGAGCGAGCTTGCTCGCGATGGCGGCGTGTCAGTCAACAGCATTGCTGAATGACAGACCGCCATCGCGAGCAAGCTCGCTCCCACAGGTATTGCATCAGATTCCAGGTCTTTGGATCAGACGTGGAAGTAACCCACGCACGAATCGAACGGCAGGCGCTTGAGTTCGATCTTGTTCAGGTCGAGCACTTCACGCAGGGCCTTGGTTTCGCCCGGGAAGTTGCGGTAGGCGACTTCGTCGAGCACCACGATCGCGCCTTTGGGCATGTACGGCAGGAAGGTTTCCAGCGCGACTTTGGTCGACTCGTACAGGTCGGTGTCGAGGATCAGCATGGCCACGACCAGGTCCGGACGGGTCTTGACCCACTCCGGCACGGTCTTGACGATATCGCCCTTGACCAGTTCGCAACGCGGAATGCGGTTGACCGGGCGCAACAGGTCGTTGGCGTCGATCATGTCCTGGATCAGCGACTGGTCGGTGTCGGCGAACATGGTCTCATTGACGTCAGCCGGGTCTTCTTTCTTGTCGATGCTCTGGAAGCCTTCGAAGGTGTCGAAACCCACGATCGAGCGGTTGATCGCATACGGCTCGAGAATCATCGACAGGTGCATGTAGAGCATCAACGAGTTGCCCTTGTACACGCCGCACTCAATGATCGCGCCCGGCACTTCAGCGACCTTCTTGAACAATTCCATGCGCGATAGTGCGGCGGTCACGCCAATGCGGTTGGCGAAGACGAACGGCGCGTCGGCCACGTATTCGGCATCGACCCGTTTCAGGACGTTGGTACGGGTTTCGTTGTACTGGGCCTCGGCGGGCGTGATGCGACGCTTGGTCATTGCGGGATTCCTCGGAAATTCGAAAAGTCGTGGACGTGGAAGTAGTCTTTGAAACCGGCGCCGACATCCGGGCAGGCGCTGTCGACGTTGATCGCGCCGCGCAGCTGCTTGAGGTCGTCGAGGTGCATCAGGCGAAAGTCCACGCTGAAGCGGGTGTGTTGCGTGTAATTGGGCACGGTGCCGTGCAGGTGCGAACCCGAGAACACCAGCATCTCGGCGGTGTTGCCGGCAATGCGCAGTTCTGAGGCGCTGTTGATCGCTTCGGTGGGCACCGGGTGCTGGCGCGCCTCTTCCTTGACGTTGTCCTTGGCACGCTGGCGTTGCACGCCGATCCAGTCGGACAGGCTCCACTGCGCCGAGGTGTTTTTCACCGGGACGTCGAAGTAGGCCGGGTTGATCATCATGGTCTGCTCAGGCTGGATCGTGTAGACCGGCATCCAGGTATTGATCTGGCAGTCGACACCGCCGTACCAGGTATCGCGATGGGGTTTGTAGGCGTAGCTGACGCCGGCGTGCAGGTAGTCGTAGTTGGGCACGACGCGGATGCGCGGTACGTCGAAAATGAACGCCTCGGGAGCGGCACCGATTTCGTCGGTGAAGCCGCGGATCAGCTCCTTGGCACGCAGGCTGTTGGTGAACTGGCCCTTGAGGCGGGTCACCAGCACCACGAACTCTTCCACCGGCATCAGCGTGTGCAGCGCCTGGTGATTGGTCTCGCCATCGAAGGCCGCCGTGATGCTTTCCTGGGCAAAGGCGCAGAGTTCCTTTGCCGCTTTCAGTTCGGTGTTGAGGAAGATGTCGCCAGCGTAGATCGCACTTCTGAAATCAGCGTGCTTGTGCAACTGATTGATGAATAAGTTCACGGTTCTCACCCAGGAATACTTTGGCTCTCATAAGAGTCGGCAACAGGCTGACAAACTGAAGGGCTGGCGGACGTGTGGTGCGTCAATAAAGCGCAAGCCTTTGAGCATGCGAGCAAATGCCGTGCCGCTGGACGAAAAAAATCCCGACGGGAAAACCCGCCGGGATGATGTGCTTCGAACCCAGGCTGCGACCCTGGGATTTGCACTCCTGTGGGAGCGGGCTTGCTCGCGAAGGCGGTCTGACATTCAGCATCGATGTCGACTGATACACCGCTTTCGCGAGCAAGCCCGCTCCCACATTCAGAACAATTGCGTGAACAACCAGTACAGACTGCCCGACAGCAGGATCGCCGCCGGCAACGTCAGCACCCAGGCCATCAGCAGGTTGCGGATGGTCTTCATCTGCAAGCCGCCGCCGTTGGCGACCATGGTCCCGGCCACGCCCGAGGACAACACGTGAGTGGTCGATACCGGCAGGCCGAACATGTCGGCGGCACCGATGGTCAGCATCGCCACGGTTTCTGCCGAGGCGCCCTGGGCGTAGGTCAGGTGGGTCTTGCCGATTTTCTCGCCGACGGTCACCACGATGCGCTTCCAGCCGACCATGGTGCCCAGGCCAAGGGCGATGGCCACGGCGATCTTCACCCACAACGGAATGAACCGCGTGGAGTTGTCGATCTGCTGCTTGAACAGTTGCAGCTTGCCGCTGGTGTCGGCGTCGAAATTGCCGACCTTGTTCTTGTCCATCAGGCGAATGGTTTCGCTGCTCAAGTACATGTCGTTACGCACGTTGCCCACGGCCTCGGCCGGGACTTTCGACAGCGAGCCATAACCCTTCACCTGAGCACCGATGCTGCCGGTCAGCGCGGCCAGCGCCGGCACCAGTTGCGGGGTCGCTTCCTTGCTGCGCACGTATTCGGACAGCACCGCGCGTGGGTCGGCGGGGGCCGGTTGCGGTGCCGCCTTGACCAGTGCTTGCTGGGTCACTTCGGCGACTGCGGCGAACTGCAACGCTTGATCGGCCGGCATGGTGCGGTTCAATGCGTAAGCCATTGGCAGCGTGCCCACCAGAATCAGCATGATCAGGCCCATGCCTTTCTGGCCGTCGTTCGAGCCGTGGGCAAACGACACGCCGGTGCAAGTCACGATCAACAGGCCGCGAATCCACCACGGCGGCGGGGTCTCGCCCTTTGGCTCCTTGTACAGCGCACGATTCTTGACGAACGCGCGCAGGGCCAGCAACAGCAGCGCCGCGAAGCCGAAGCCCACCAGTGGCGAGAGCAGCAGCGCGTAACCGATCTTGGTGGCCTGGGCCCAGTCCACCCCGCTGGTACCGTCGCGGCCGTGCATCAGGGCGTTGGCCACGCCGACCCCGATGATCGAACCGATCAGGGTGTGCGAAGACGACGCCGGCAGCCCCAGCCACCAGGTGCCGAGGTTCCACAGGATCGCGGCGATCAGCAGGGCGAAGATCATCGCGAAACCGGCGGACGAACCGACTTGCAGGATCAGCTCCACCGGCAGCAGGGCGATAATGCCGAACGCCACCGCGCCGCTGGACAGCAGCACCCCGAGGAAGTTGAAGAAACCGGACCAGACCACCGCAACGTTCGGCGGCAGCGAGTTGGTGTAAATCACCGTGGCCACCGCGTTGGCGGTGTCATGGAAGCCGTTGACGAACTCAAAGCCCAGGGCAATCAACAGTGCCACGCCCAACAGCAGGAACGGCGTCCAGGTGGTCACCACCGTGCCGAGTTCGTTCATGTCGTGCATCAGGCTGTAGGCGGTAAACAACAAGCCGATGGCCAGCACGGCGAAAAACACCACGATGGTGAGCAGGCCGGGTTTTTTGTCGAGTTGCGGTATGGCGCTACTGGCGGGCGCCGGGGCGGCGGTGAAGGAGGGCGTAGCCATCACGGACATTCCTGAGGAGGGAGGTGTATCAGTGATAATCGTTGCCAATTGTTACAGGGAGGCTGCTCTGGGTCAGTGTTTGGGGGATTTGCGGGCCGTTGATTTGAAATCACCGGTCTTTGAAGGTGAACCCTGTGGGAGCGGGCTTGCTCGCGAAGGCGTCAGGCCAGTCAATATCAATGTTGAATGACACACCGC
>NZ_JAHBDN010000059.1:0-316763 GCF_019956445.1 Pseudomonas sp. BF-R-19 | reverse complement strand
GGCTTGCTCGCGAAGGCGGTGTGTCATTCAACATTGATATTGACTGGCCTGACGCCTTCGCGAGCAAGCCCGCTCCCACAAGATTCCAGCTGCGGTCAGTAATCCTGCTGCTTGCGAAACGCCCAGCGCCCGGCGATCACGGTAAAGGTCGCGACCAGCGCCACCAGGATCCAGAAGCCCTCTGGATCATCGGCCAGCGGAATGCCGCCGACGTTCATGCCGAAGAAACCAGCGATGATGTTGATCGGCAGCGCCAGCACCGTCACCACTGTCAGGGTGAACAGCGTGCGGTTGGTCTGTTCGTTGATGTTGGCGGCGATCTCTTCCTGCAACAGCTTGATCCGCTCACCCAGCGCCGTGAGGTCGTTGATGATCAGCGCAAACTCCTCAGTGGATTTGCGCAACTCCTTCACGTCTTCCTTTTGCAGCCATTGCGGCGGCCGGTTGAGCAGGCGCAGCAACGAGCCCGGCTCCAGCGCCAGCAGCCGTTGCAAGCGCACCAGCACCCGGCGATTGGCACCCAGCTCAGCGCGGTTGGTCGACAGCCGCGAAGAGAGCAATTCATCTTCGATCTGGTCCACGCTCTGGCTGGTCTTGCGCACGATCTGGGTCAGCACTTCACCCTGGTCGCGCAGCAGATGCACCAGCAACTCCAGCGGGGAGCGAAAGCACTCCCGGGCCTTCACCGACGAGCGCAATTTGTCCACCGAGTGCAGCGGTTGCAGGCGGGCGCTGATGATCAATTGGCTGCGGGCGCACACCCACAGGGTCGAGACATCCGACGAGACCATGTTGCTGAGGTTGAACACCACATCGTTGACCACCGCCAGCAACGCGGAGTCGACATGTTCGATGCGCGTCGAGCGCGAGCCTTCGTGCAGCGCCTCGAAAAATTCCTCGGGCAACTCCAGATGACTTTTCATCCAGCGTTCGCACGCGGCATGGGCGAGGTTCAAGTGCAGCCAGAGAAATTGCTCGTCGCTTTCCGGCTGTTGCAGGTACTGCAAGGCCTCGGCGGAATTGATTTCCCGGCCGGCCTCACCGGGGCGAAAGGTGAAACCGTAAAGCAGGCCGAACAGATCCGTGTCGCGATGACTGTGATCGATGCTGTGGTTCATGAGGGCTCGCAAGGGGAGACGCCTGTCGCGGTTTCGCAGGTTCACTTGAGCGGCATCATCGCAAGCGGGGGTGACGTTTTTGTGACAGGAAAATAACGCAAACGATTGCTCTACCGGCGGTCGGGATGTTCTCAAGAATCGCTCTGGCTAGCCGATCACGCTTGGGTTGAGTTGCGCGCCGCAGGCCTAGGCCGGGACCGCAGACAGGGATGTCCGGACACTTTTCACGCCTTACCGGGGCGTGCCTCATTCCTGTCATGAGTACCATTCGATGCTTTTGCAAAAGTCCCTGAGAGCACAAATTCTCGCCCTGCTGAGCGGCAGCCTGCTGGCGATGCTGTTGATCGCCCTGGCGTGCTTTCACTTCCTTTCCAGCGGCGTGCAGAACTACGCCAATCTGATCGAGGGCCCGCTGCATACCTCGCAATTGATCGATGAAGCCAACCTGCAATTCAAGGTGCAGGTGCAGGAGTGGAAAAACGTCCTGTTGCGCGGCAAGCAACCGGCGGACCTGAGCAAGTACTGGGGGCAATTCGAAGACCGTCAGCGCGATGTGCAAAACATCCTTGGCGAGCTGGCTGCGCAGAAGGGCATCGAGCCGCAACTCAAGAGCCGCATCGAGCGCTTGTGTGACGAACATCGCCAGTTGGGCGCGGCCTATCAGAAGGGCCGGGACGCGTTCGTGGCCGCCGGTGGTGACCCGACGGCGGGCGACACAGCGGTCAAGGGCGTGGACCGCGCCGCCAGCGATCAGATGAGCGAACTGGTCAGCGAGTTGCGCAAGCAGGGTGTCGAGCAATCGACCCTGATCAGCGCCGCTGCCGATCGCACGGTGATGCTGGGGATCATTGTGATGTTGGTTTCGGGGTTGCTGATCGGCCTGCTGAGCCTGTGGCTGGTCAACCGCAACCTGGTCGAACCGATCCGCAAACTGATCGAATACGTGGCGCAACTCAGCCAGGGGCGTATTGCCGAGCGCGTGGCCAGCACCCGTCAGGACGAGTTGGGAAAACTGGCGATGGCCGCCAACACCCTGCGCGATTTCCTCGCCGAAACCTTCAGCCGTTTGCAGCGCAGCGCATCGGACCTGGACAGCGCCAGCGGTGAGTTGAACTCGATCGCCACCGTGATGGCCGGCGGTACCAACGAGCAGTTCAACCGCACCGATCAGGTGGCCACGGCGATGAACGAAATGTCCGCTACGGCACAGGAAGTCGCCCGTCATGCCGCCGAAGCGGCGCGGGCCGCCGACGATGCCGACCAGTCCGCCCAGCAGGGCGAAAAAGTCATGCAGGGCACCATCCATACCATTACCCAGATGCGCGGTGAAATCGCCAACACCGCCACGGTCATCCGCCAACTGGAAACCGACAGCGGGCGCATCGGCAAGGTCCTGGAAGTGATTCGCGGCATCGCCGAACAGACCAACCTGCTGGCGCTCAACGCGGCCATCGAAGCGGCCCGTGCCGGTGAGGCCGGGCGCGGTTTCGCGGTGGTGGCCGATGAAGTGCGCAGCCTGGCCCAGCGCACGGCGGCGTCGATCATCGAGATCAACCAGATCATCCAGACCGTGCAGACCGGTGCAATCGAAGCGGCCCAGGCGATTGAAAGCGGTCAGTCGCGCAGCGAACAAAGCGTGCAGCAAGTGACGGAGGCCGGCGCCATGCTCGAACGCATCACCCTGGCCGTGGAAGCCATCCGCGACATGAACCGCCAGATCGCCACTGCCGCCGAAGAGCAGACCTCAGTGGCCGAAGACATCTCGCGCAACCTCACCGAGATCACCAGCATCGCCAGCACCAACCTGGACAACGTGCAGCGCACTGAAGCGGCCAGCACCAACCTGCACGGTTTGTCGGGGCGGTTGAATGAGGTGACGGCGCGCCTGAGCGCTTGATGAAAGGGACTGTGTACCGGGTTCCTTATCGAGTCGGTACACAGTCGGTCTCAAGTGCAGATATAGGGTGTCGATGACGGGTTGAACCTGAATCCACATTGGAAAAAAAACGCCATGGTCAGCACGTCGGCCTGATCAATCATCCAGACGCAGAAAAGCCGCACGATCCGAAAACCGTGCGGCTCTTTGTTGTGTGCATCAGACGTCTTTTTTGTTCTTCAGGACTTCGCCGGTGGTGGCGTTCAAATCCACGTCCCATTCAACGTTGCTGGCATCACGCAGTTCGACTTCGTACTCGTAGATGGTGGAGTGTTTGTCCAGGTCGCTGTCGGTAATGGTGGCCCCCGGGTGCAGCTTCAACACGATCTGGTTCAACTCTTCCATAGGCTTGATCTTGCCCTCCTTCACCAGCTGAGGGATCTGGTCGACAGGAACGTCTTTGGCCTGGGCCAAACCAGCGGTGAGCGTCAGGGCGGCAGCGGTGAAGAGGGCAGTCAAAGTCTTCATGAGTTCTTTCCTTGGGATAGTTGTTCAAGTGGGATCAGGATAGTCGTATCAACTTAATTCACCCTTAAAACTGAGCGTTCGATTGCTTCGTTTGTTCAATTCTGTGCCCGGATCAACTCGCATGCTTTGCCTTCAATCAATGGAGGTGGCGATGAAAACTATCATTGCGGGGTTGTACGCACCGGTATTTTGGGGCGGATTCATCGGGGCAGGGGTGTGGCTGATCGGTGTCGGTGGCCTGTCGACGCTGTGGTTGATGCTGCTGTTTATTGCAGCCTTGCTGGTGTCGTTCCTGGCTGAATGGGCACTGCCCTATGAAGCTTGTTGGAACCGCAGCGCCGGCGATCGTCGGCGGGACATCCTCCACGCACTCATCAACGAAACCTTGGGCGCCCTCGGGCTTTTGGCATTGCCGGCTCTGGTGGCGTTGCTGGCGATTGAGGGTGCGTGGCCACAGGGCTGGCCGTTATGGCTGCAACTGGGGCTGGCGATTTTCGTCGCAGACGCCGGGGTCAGCCTGATGCACTACGCCAGTCATCGACTGCCCTGGCTGTGGCGATTGCACGCGGTCCATCACAGTGTGCAACGCCTGTATGGCTTCAACGGCTTGATGAAACATCCGCTGCATCAAATGCTGGAAGCCTCGGCGGGGCTGTTGCCGCTGCTGGTGCTTGGCATCCCTCAAGATATTGCAGCGCTGTTGGCGTTCGCCATGGCGATCCAGCTTTTGCTGCAGCATTCGAATGTCGACATGCGCCCCGGTCCCTGGCGCTGGATCTTTGCCTGGGCACCGATGCACCGCTTTCACCACATCAAGTACGGCAAAGCTGGCGACGTCAATTTCGCCTTGTTCTTCAACCTGTGGGACTGGCTGCTGGGGACCGGGTTTTACACGCAGGACTATCAGGTTCGCCAAGGTGATCTCGGGATCGGCAGCCGTCCGGATTTTCCGGTGGATTATGTGGCGCAGTTGCTCGACCCGTTTGAGTCGATAGCGCTGGCAGAAGAGCCGCTCGTGCCGCCAGCGTTGCGTCGCTGAGTCAGTCCAGCAGTTGCAGGTCGAGATGCCGCAAGGCTTCGCGGGCGGTCACGCCAAAGAGTTTTTTCAGGCTGCGGGAAAAGTGCGCCGAGTCGGCAAACCCGGCCGCATGGGCCGCCAGCGTCACGGCTTCGCCCGCCAGGATCAATTCCATCGCCAGACGCAGGCGTCGCCACAGCACCAGCCTGCGCACCGGCAAGCCGACCTGGCTGACGAACAGTCGCTGTAGCTGGCTCATGGATAGATGAGCGGTGTCGGCTACCGCGCGCGTGGCCACTTTGTTTGCCAGGGATATATCGATGGCAGCGATGGCGCGTTCTATCCGTGGGTCGGTCGGTGCGCGTCGCGAACAGTTGCGCACCGCCTGATCGAGACCTTGCAGAGACTGCTCGGCGTCCGACATTGCCTGGCTGAGTGTCGGCGCATCAAAGACCAGCGGCTCGGCATACAGCGTGAACAGCGGATCCGGTGCTTCGATAATGGCATGCCGAACGTGTGAAGGAATCAGCAGGCGAGTGGCGGTGACTGTCGTGCCGTCGAGCTCAACGGTCACCGGTTTGTCGGGTGCGAAGATCAATTGATGGGCGTAGTGAGAGTGGGGCGCGGTGCGCCCCGACCGACCGTGGATCAGGGCATAGTCACGCCCGAGCCACAGTTGGCCAGTCCACTCGTTACCTTGGGTCATTTAGAACCCGTTGTTCTTCAACACCTGATCGACACTGGCGGTCGCCGGGCGTTTATAGAACTTCAGCAGCTCGCTGGCGCGATTGGTGAAGATGCCGTCGACTCCGGCGTCCATGACTTTCCGGTAATCCACCGCATCGTCGATGGTGTAGACGTGCACCAGCAGGCCCTGATCGTGGGTGTACTGGTTCATCCAGGGTTGCACCAGATCCGAGTAACTCTGGTCACCACCCTGGGTCAGTGCGGCGGACGGGCCGGTGCCGATGGCGCCCTGGGCCTTGGCGTAGTCGACCCAGTGCTGGAATTCGGCCTTGTCCTT
The DNA here is from genome assembly GCF_019956445.1 of Pseudomonas sp. BF-R-19. NCBI lineage: Bacteria > Pseudomonadati > Pseudomonadota > Gammaproteobacteria > Pseudomonadales > Pseudomonadaceae > Pseudomonas > Pseudomonas sp. BF-R-19. Next base: position 311,199 of record NZ_JAHBDN010000059.1, on the reverse strand, counting down.
CGGTTGCTGTTTGGCGTAGTAAGCGGCTTTATCCTTTTCGCCGGACTCGGCAAATGTCACCTTGGACTTGGGTTCGATACTGCCTTCACCGACCCACAACAGCAGGATCTTCGGCACCGTCGGCATCTCTTTTTGCAGCAGTTCGAGGCTGCTCTTCTCGAAGGTCTGCAGGACCACCTTGCCTTTGCCCTGACCGACCGCCAGCTCGCTTTTTGCCAGTTTCGAAGCGGTCGGGCTCAGCCAGCCCCGGTCCTGAAGTTTTTCCTTGAGGTCGTGTTCGATGCCGGGAAACTGCTTGGGCTCCTTGGTCTCGATGTACAGGCCGGGCTTGTGCAGGCTGTTGCCCTCGGCGATGTCGATGATTTCATCGAGGGTCAGGATCTTCAGGCCCGCGAAGGCGGGACGTGAGCGATCCGGGTACGCGGCATTGAACCAGCTGCCCGCGTCCAGGGTTTTCAGTTCGGCCATGGTGAACGCATTGGCGGGGCTGTCCTTGCGCTCGGGGAATTTGCTGGCAACGTCGGTGGTGCGTTGCAGATTGTTGTCGTGCAGGGCAAACAGCACGCCATCCTTGCTGCGCTGCAGATCCAGTTCCAGATAGTCGGCGCCCAGGTCGCGGGCAGTCTTGTAGGCGGCGGCGGTGGATTCCGGCGCATCGAAAGACGCGCCACGGTGGGCGATCACCGCTGGATGCGGAATGCCCAAACGGTTCGCCAGTGCTGTGGGACCGGGTTCGCTGGCGGCCTGTGCGTGGCCGAGGCCGAGCAACAGGCTCAGTAACAGGGCGCTTTTGGTAAAGGTTGCGGGCATGGTCGAGATCCTTTCGCAATGAGTGAGCGGTCCCTTTTAACAATTCATCTTTGCAGGCGCTATCGCCAGACCGACATAAAGCTGTTTAAAGCTGATTTTCGTCAGGGCTTTTGTGCGCCCGTTTGCAGTATGCTGGCGCCCTGCAATTTCCCCGGCAGAGGGAAACGCAGGCCCTGCGTGCATACCAACGATCACCATTGCGGGGTTTACCATGCACATCACTTCCCAGCTCATCTGCCAGGCTGCCGACCAACTCAAAGGCTTCGTCGGCCTCAACCGCAAGACCGGGCACTACATCGTGCGCTTCAGCGAAGACTCGTTTGGCATGGACGTGGCGGACGACGGCATCATCCCGACCAGCGAATTCGTCTGGGTAATTGGTCCCGGGCAGACCATGACGCTCAAGCGTGAGTTGATTCAGTTGTTGCTGGACCAGAACATCGATGGCCGGATCAACATCACCGAGCCGTTGCGGGTGTACATGAACCGGCGGGAAGTGCCGGAGATCTCGGCGGTTCGCAGTCTGGTTCGGGGCTGAATTTTTGTACTGACTGTTCTGGCCTCTTCGCGAGCAAGCCCGCTCCCACAGGGTATGTGGGTGTACGTAAGACATGTTCCCGACACAAAAACCTGTGGGAGCGGGCTTGCCCGCGAAGACGGCCTCAAGATCACTGCATCATTTACAGACTGGACCCGTAAGCCCGCTCAACCCGGCACACCCGCGTATGACACCGCGCATACCAGGTCGAGCGCCCACGCTCGCGAATGGCCGTATGCTCCGGATGATGCTTCCACGCCAGAATCGCCGCTTCACTGGCCCAGTACGACACCGTAATCCCAAGCCCATCCTCGCCCCGCGCCGATTCCACACCGAGAAACCCCGGCTGTTCACGGACCAGTTCCAGCATTCGTGCAGCCGCTTCGGCGTAACCCTGGTCACCCTCGGTGCGCACCGAGGTGAAGATCACCGCGTAATAAGGCGCGGCTGGCGTATCGGCGATCATGACGAGAGCCCCGCACAGGCTTCGACAAAGGCGCCAATCAACGGCGGCAAGACGCCCTTGAGCGCGGCCCGCTCGGGCTGGAACAAGGTCGCGACAAAGAATGGATGACCGCTGAGTTCGATCGCCCGCAGTCCGTGTTCCGAATCGTGGCCGACCGCGTGAAGTTCGTGCTTGAGCAACTCCCCTTCGAACTGCGGATTGACCCCATAACGACAGCGATAGCCTTCACGAATCTCGGCGCTTTCGTAGGCCTCGGCGATCAACGAGCCTTCACGTAAATGAATGGTATCGACCGCTTCCACCAGCGCGCACGACAGCGGCGTCAGCAGCGCCCGTGCGGCATCGGGATTTGTCTCGCCGTGTTCGGCATCCGACCAGCCCAGCACATTGCGCGCATATTCCAGCACCGCGTGTTGAAAACCACCGCAGGTGCCGAGGAAAGGTCGTCGTTGTTCGCGGGCAAAGCGAATCGCCAGCAATGCACCGTCCATGTTGCGATAGGGGCTGGCCGGTACACACCAGAAACCGTCGAATGTGTGCAGCGGTGTCTCGGCGTGGATTTCATCGGTGGCCAGCCATTGCCATTGCACGTTCAGGCCACTGTGTTCAGCGGCCTTTTCGAGGGCGACGGGAATGGCCTGGTGGGCGGTGACTTGCGGGTCGTGGTCGCCGACCAGGGCGATGCGAGTCGGGCGGGTTTCCATGTGGGGCCTCTGCACTTGTTGATTGCTGGTGCCCACTATAGATTGGCGTTCACGCACTCAATATTGGCGTTTAACCAAGTGATCAATGCAGCCACGCACTATCGACTGGACTACCCGGACCTGGCCCTGATCCTCGCGCTGGTGCGCGGCGGCTCTCTGGCCCGGGCCGCGCAACTGCTGAAGGTGGATGTCTCGACGGTGTTTCGAGCGGTGCGCCGGCTGGAGGCTGCGTTGGGTCAGCAACTGTTCGAAAAAAGCCGCGCCGGTTACCTGCCCACCACCCTGGCGCAGTCCCTGGCGGAACAGGCCGAGCGCGCTGAGCAGGCGCTGGAGGCGGCGCGCATCGGTGTGGAGCAGGGCGGTGAAGTGATCAGCGGCATCGTGCGCCTGACCTGCACCGATTCGGTCCTGCAAGGTTTGCTGTTGCCGGCGCTGGCGCAGTTCATGCCGAACTATCCGGCGCTGACCCTCGAACTCAGCACGTCCAATGATTTTGCCAATCTCAGCCGTCGGGATGCCGATATCGCCCTGCGCCTGACCCGCACGCCGCCGGAGCATCTGGTGGGACGGCGGCTGGCGGAGATTTCCTACCGTGTGTGTGCCAGCGAGCGATACCTGCAATCGGTCAATACCACTGACCTGGCCGCATTGACCTGGATCGCCCCGGATGACTTCCTGCCGGATCACCCGACCGTTACCTGGCGTCGCCAAGCCTTGCCGGGCGTAACGCCGGGCTATCGCTGCAACAGCATGCTGTCGGTGACCGAACTGGTCAGGGCGGGGCTGGGTGTCGCGGCGTTACCGGACTTTTTGATCGGCGACGGATTACAGCCGCTGAGCGAACCGCTGCACGGATACGACACCGCGCTGTGGCTGCTGACCCGTCCCGACTGCCGCGCCTTGCGCTCAGTGGTCACCTTGTTCGATGAGTTGGGGCGGGCGCTGAAACTGCCGTGAAACCGTTCAGGCTCTTGGCTGAAGCTCACTATAGCCTCAGCGCCGGTTTCATTCTGAAACACATGTGCCGTTCAAATCAGAGCCATCGATCCTTCGACGCCGCCGTCGAACTTGTCATTTATTGCAACTGATAGCAGGCCAGAAACATGTCCAGCGCGGACTCGGCGACCTGGTGTTGTTCTTCGGGTGACAAGCCTGGCTTGCCCATGGAAATCTGCGGCCAGAAGGCAAACGACTTGAGCAGCCCCTGCACCTGTTGTGCGGCAAAATCAGGGGCAATGGCTTTCAACCGGCCATCGGCATGAGCGGCACGAATCCACACCGTCAGCCCTTCTTCACGTTCGCCCATTCGCGCCACCATATCCTGCGCCCGCTCCGGGGAATGAATCGTCGCCGCTATCGCCACCCGCGCCAGGTCGAGAAAGTTGTCATCGCCTAACATTTGCAGTTTGGCCATCAGCAATCCGCGCAATTGGTCGCGCAACGGCAGGTCGGGTCTGTAGGCCGTTTCCTGTTCTGCCGTCACCCGGATCCATAACTGATTGAGGATCTCGGCGAACAACTCTTCCTTGCTGGGAAAGTGGTTGTACACCGTGCGCTTCGACACGCCGGCAGTGGCTGCAATCTTGTCCATGCTGGTGATCTCGAAACCGTTGTCACGGAATTCGTTGATCGCGGCTTGAATGATCGCTTGGCGTTTTCGGTCGGTGAGGCGCTGTGGAGCTGTCATAAGTACGCTTCGGCAGGGAGAAGGGGGAATTACACTCAGCAGTTTACTTGTCATCGACTTTGATGCAACCTAGAAACTACACTGTGCAGTGTAATGTTTTGTTAACCCTGCCCAGCAAAAATAGAAAGTCCGGCTGATGCGTGCGTGCCTTGGCCATTTATCGTCCCAAAGCGGAAAATCGCGTCATGCGCGGTTTTTCTGGAGTCATTCAGTCATGGCCAATTCAAACTCCCCGGCGGACAACGCCTCCACACCTGAAGCGTCCCGACAGGCTCAAGGGCAGTATCAAAACTTCACGCCGGTTCAACGTTTAAGCTTTGGCAAAACCATGGGCATCCTGTGGAACGTGCTGTTCCACAAGCCGCAAAACACCCGCCCGAGTGCGCCCGTCCCGGTGCAAGCCCTGACTCAAGCCGCGCTGATTGCCGCGCCGAACCACAGCGTCTATCGCTTGGGCCACTCCACGGTGTTGCTCAAGCTGCGCGACAAATTCTGGATCACTGACCCGGTCTTCGCCGAGCGTGCCTCGCCCGTGCAATGGGCCGGCCCCAAGCGTTTTCACCAGCCACCGATCAGCCTGGAACAATTGCCACCGATTGAAGCGGTGATCCTGTCCCACGATCACTACGACCACCTGGATCATCAGGCGGTGCTCAAGCTCGCGGACAAGACCAAACACTTCCTTACCCCGCTGGGCGTAGGCGACACCCTGATCAAGTGGGGTATCGACGCCAGCAAAGTCCGCCAACTGGATTGGTGGCAAGGCACTGAAGTCGATGGCATCCAGTTCATCGCCACCCCGTCGCAGCACTTTTCCGGCCGTGGTCTGTTCGATAGCAACAGCACCCTCTGGGCTTCGTGGGTGATGATCGACGGCGACACACGCCTCTTCTTCAGCGGCGACAGCGGCTACTTCGACGGTTTCAAACGCATCGGCGAACAGTACGGCCCATTCGACCTGACCCTGATGGAAACCGGTGCCTACAACGTCGACTGGCCGCACGTGCACATGCAACCCGAACAAACCCTGCAAGCCCACCTCGACCTCAAGGGTCGCTGGCTACTGCCGATCCACAACGGCACCTTCGACCTGTCGATGCACGCCTGGTACGAGCCCTTCGACCGCATCCTTGCCCTGGCCTGGGAACGCAACGTATCGATCACCACGCCGCAGATGGGCGAGGCGTTCAACTTGATGCATCCGCAGCGCGGTGGTGCGTGGTGGCTGGCGGTGGAAGGGGAGTGTGAGCGGGTGCTGGTGCAGAACGCGTAAAGTTGTGATCCCGGCCGGTCTGCGACCGGCTTGGGAGCTCAACTAAATCAGTTAGCCACGCTAGTTCTTTAACTGCTCAAGGAACCCCGAGATCTTTGCCACGCTCAGGTCGCGAAACTTCCCTCGAAGTATTTCGTTTAGTTCTTCGGCAGACAACCCGAGCTTCTGCGCAGCATCAGTCTTACTCAATCGACCGCTTTCCAGCAGAAGGCCGATCTTCATAACGCATTCAGATTTGGCTCGCATATCACCAGCATCGGGAATGCCCAGTGCCTGATAAACGCAGTTATCGCTATCGTCGATTTCGTTCATCTGTTGATCCTCACTCCACCATCGCAAAATCCGCCCGCCCAACCGGGTTCGGCGTCGACCCCTTCACATTCATCCCTCGACCCGGCGCAAACCCCGGGAAGAACACCAACCCCTCCGATTCGAACCGATACGCCAACGCCAGGCGCGTGACATCCAGCACCTCCTGGCGTGCCTCGAAGCGTTGAATGGCATCCTCCGAGACCCGGGATTCCCGCGACAGCTCGTGCACACTCCAGCCCAGCATCGCTCGGGCTTGGGCACAGTGGGCCGGGGTGAATTGGAAGAGGGCGATACGTTCCAGGGTGATTTTCATCGCTTGAGAGGCCATGGTGTTCTCCGGGCTCGAGAGTGTTGGTCAAAATATACTGTGTTTTTGTACAGTTGTTTTGAGCCGAGATCAAATGCAATTTTTGAAGTTTCTTTTTGGCCGGACGAACGGTGACTGTCCCGATGCGTGGGGAAACTGTCGAAGTCGCCAGGGAATTACAACTCGACTTGAGGGTTGGTAAAGGCGGTTTTTTTCGTAAGAATAGGGGGCGCACTGTCAGGTTTTCATGCAGGAGAATCTCATGCCGATCCTCGAAAGCGACTGGAAGAAGTTCAAGGAACTGCGCAAGATTGCGCTCGACCGTTTCTGCCAAGGTGTTCTCGCCGATACCAAAGCTATTGCGCAACATGGTGCATTATCAGCTCATGCTCGCTATGGCATGCTTTACGGCCTGATCCATGATCGAAACAGGGATATGGCGCAGGTGTTCGACGATAACAGCCAATCCCGCTCCAGCGCGCTCCACGGCTTGAGTCTAATGGTTATGCATGACTTGCTGACTGAGGCAGAGCTATCGGTGCTCAGTGAAGATGCCCTGAGCTACATAAAAGGGGTTGTCCGTCGTCCCTATGAACTCGAATGGGTCGACGAGATCGTCCCGCATGACTGACCAACCTTTACCAGAGAACCAGGGATGCTGATCTTCAACTGCACCGAAGCGGCCAGCAAATTCTTCAGTCGCGTGCACAAGGGCAAGAAAATCACCAGGGTGGAAAGTCCACCATCGCCCGTCATTGAAGACGATGAGCCTGATGAGTCCGCCGAACAGTGGCTGGTCCACGCCGTCACTGTTCAACGCAAACATGTGCTGTTCGCCATCCACATCCCGACTCGTTACTGCATGATCTTTGCCGATGCCAAAAAGGCCGACGCCGAGGGGTTTGTTCAACGTTTTGCTGATCGCTGGATTAACGGCCTGATACGCCATGCAGGGCAGTTCGATATCCTTCAATGGGTCGATGATGAGCCGATGATGGAGCGCTTTCAGGAAAGCAGCAGCCAGTTCCGCCTGTATCGACGCAGCCATCGCAGCGCGCAAAAACACATTGATGAAATCGCCTGGATTTTTCAGGATGTTGCCGCTGAACGGGGCTCTTTACCCCCGGACGAGTTCTCGGCATGCCGCTTCGACGGCGATATGAATGACTGCCCAAGAAACAGCAAAGGCCATAAAGACTATTACTTCCCGGATGAGGAAATGATGGCCCACTGGTTACGTCGATACTGCGGCCTCGACGAGTCAGGCATCCAGGCTGCACTGGATCGACGTATGGAGGTGAAACGGGAGATCTGGGCATTGCAAAGGCAATTCGACGCGCAATGAAGCAACGCTGCCTTTCGTATTACTTGCCCGCCAACCCCGGCGCTTCCCGCACAATAAAGTGATCCAGGTTTTCAATGTTGGCACTGAACACCCCGAACGTCTGCTCGGGGTTTTTCTTGCTTGGTACCTGCTTCAGTTCGGGCGTTACGCCATAAAAGAAGCAGTACAACTCCCGCCCGCTCTCGATGGCGTGCTTGATCTCCTCCAGGAACGCCTTGCGCTTGCGGTAGCTGTCGATCAGCTTTTTGCTCAGGTAGACATTGACCGAGTACGGCTTTTTCTCGAACCAGACCTTCTTCTCGAAGTCGATGCGAAAGCTCTGGGTGTAGTCCTTGATCTCCTTGACCTTGCCCCAGTAAATCAGCCCCTTGTTGTCCTGCAGGTATTCGATCTTCTTGAAAAACGACCCGTAAGGCGCGGTGTGCTCGCCAATCTTCAGTGGCACGCGCTTGAGCAAATCCTTGTCGTCGAAGTTTGAAACGAAGCACTCTACCGGATGGGCAAAGACGCTGGTCTTGTCCGGGGCCGATTCCCTGCTCGGTTGCTCGACATTACTAGCCGCCTTAGGCGCCAATGGCTCATCCCGAACCACATTGGCAATCACCACCGGACTGGACGGCTTACGCACATATTCACGCCGAGTCAGTAACAATTCCGACGGGAAATTTTCCTCGCGGCTGTCATCCGTTTCCGCCTCATCCACACCCGAAGCCGGCGTCTTCAAGCTGACATAAGGGCAGCCCTCGACATGCCGCGTACTCGGCAAGTTCTTGAAGTGCGGCGTGCGCACGTAATTCACATTCTTGGCGTTGAACGTGCCCAGCTCATTGGCCGCATCGAACGCCAGGCGACAGGCATCGTTGGGGCATTGGAAATGCTCCTTGGTGGAGTCGAAATCCATCGTCTCGTCGAAATTCAGATCCCGAACGTCGTAGATCGACAACTTGTCGTTGAGGCTGAGGCAGTAGGCGAGGTCGAATTTCATGTCGGGTTCCAAGTCCTTTAGATGAACAGCTTCCAGTGATGGCGCATTCGAAGCAATAGCTACACTCAGATCACTTCGATATCGCCGAGTCTGCACAGTCCATCAACGAGGGCGGTTCATGAGCCATTCAGATGCTTCGCCCCCGCCCCCGCTCCCGGAGCCGGGCCGGATAGCCCGCCGCGATGAACAGACCGGCTGGCGCCGCTGGCTACCGGGGCTGGGCATGCTGCGCGAGTACCAACCGGCATGGTTGCGTTACGACATCGTGGCCGGCCTGGTGCTGACCACGATGCTGGTGCCCGTCGGTATCGCCTATGCAGTGGCCTCGGGTGTGCCGGGCATTTATGGCCTCTACGCAACCATCGTTCCGCTGCTGTTCTATGCCTTGTTCGGCCCCAGCCGAATTCTGGTGATGGGGCCGGATTCCTCCCTGGTGGCCGTCATCCTTGCCGTGATCATTCCACTCTCCGGCGGCGATCCGCAGCGTGCCGTCGCCCTGGCGGGGATGATGGCGATCGTCTCGGGAGCGGTGTGTATCCTGGCCGGTATGGCGCGCCTGGGTTTTATCACCGAACTGCTGTCCAAACCGATCCGCTACGGCTACATGAACGGCATCGCACTGACCGTATTGATCAGCCAGTTGCCCAAACTGTTCGGTTTTTCGATTGAGTCCGAGGGCCCATTGAGAAACATAGGGGCCATCGCCTCGGCGGTGATGGAGGGAAAGATCAACTGGACCACCTTCACGGTGGGCGGGCTCACCCTGGCGGCGATCCTGCTACTCAAAAGATGGCCGCGACTGCCGGGCATCCTGATCGCCGTGGTCGGCGCGACAGTCGCCGTGGGTGTACTCGACCTTGCGACACGCGCCGGTGTGTCGGTCCTCGGTTCGCTCCCCCAAGGCTTGCCCGGTTTCGCCATCCCCTGGATCACCAGCGCCGACATCGTCCCGGTGTTGATCGGCGGGTGCGCCGTCGCACTCGTCTCGTTCGCCGACACCAGCGTGCTCTCCCGTGTCTATGCGGCGCGGACCCGAACCTACGTCAACCCGAACCAGGAAATGGTGGGTCTCGGCATCGCCAACCTGGCTGCCGGTTTTTTCCAGGGCTTCCCGATCAGCAGTAGCTCATCCCGTACACCCGTAGCCGAGGCCGCCGGAGCCAAAACCCAACTGACCGGCGTCGTCGGCGCACTGGCGGTTGCCTTGCTGCTGGTGGTGGCACCGGACCTGCTGCAACATTTACCGTCCAGCGCCCTGGCGGCAGTCGTGATCGCCTCGGCCATTGGCTTGATCGAAATCACCGACCTGCGCCGAATCTATCGCATCCAGCGCTGGGAATGCTGGCTGTCGATTGTCTGTACCATCGGTGTGGCCGTGTTCGGCGCGATCGAGGGCATCGGCCTGGCCATCGTGATTGCCGTCATAGAGTTCCTCTGGGACGGCTGGCGCCCGTACTCCGCAGTATTGGGCCGCGCTGAAGGGGTCAAGGGCTACCACGACATCAAACGCTACCCCGACGCGCGGCTGATACCCGGCCTGGTCCTGTTTCGCTGGGATGCGCCCTTGTTCTTCGCCAACGCCGAACTGTTCAGCGACCGCGTGCTGGACGCCGTGGCGGCATCGCCCACACCCGTGCGCTGGCTGGTGGTCGCTGCAGAACCGGTCACCAGCGTCGACGTGACTTCCGCCGACATGCTGGCCGAACTGGGCGACACCCTGCACGCGGCGGGTATTGAGTTGTGCATTGCCGAGATGAAGGACCCGGTCAAGGACAAGCTCAAGCGGTTTGGGTTGTTTGCAAGGTTGGGGGAGACGGCGTTTTTTCCAACGATTGGGACGGCTGTGGATAGCTATGTGGCGAACTATCAGGTGGATTATAGGGAGCGGGAAGATGAAGGGAACCGATTGCCGTGAAACCCCATAGATCGAAATAGAGACTTCACAGCAAGGAGCGCACCATGCCGAACAACTGGCCCGCCGGGATTGAGCACGTTGTTGTGTTGATGATGGAAAACCGTTCGTTCGACCATTTGCTGGGGGATTACACAAGCATCAATCCCGCGTGTGACGGTATCAACCGCAAAGCGCCCAGCACCAACCCGCTGAAGCTGGCCAATGGCAATTCGACGGTGATCACCCAGGCATCGGAGTTCCCGGAGAACTACAGCCTGTGGGCGCCGCCGCCCCCTCTGCCTCCGGCGCTGCCGCCGAGCAACAGCGAGGGTTTTGACCTTGGCCACGAGTTCGTCAACGTAGAGAAACAACTGGGCGTCTCCTTCAAGACCAGCCCGGCCAACCCCACGCTCAATGGTTTTGCCCAGGACGCCTACGACAAGGCCCGCACCGACCTGAAAGTCTACAAAACCTGGTCGCAGTCCATGGCCCAACGGGCAATGAACTACATCCCGTTCGGCGCTACGCCCGCGAAGGATACGCTGCCGGCCATCCACGGATTGGCGCGTAACTTCACCGTGTGCGACCGCTGGTTTTCCTCGGTGCCAGGCCCGACCTGGCCGAACCGTTTTTTTGCCATGCTCGGCAGTTGCAATGGTCACCTGCTGATGCCGTCCACCGGCACGGTACTGGCCGGCATCAAAAGCCTGATCGCACAGTTCGGCGGCGAGAGTATTTTTTCGCTGCTGCGCAACAACGGCCACGACGCGCGCATTTATTCCGACGGCGCCGTGCCGCTGGCGGCGCTGGTCAAGGGTGGTTTGCAGCACCTGAGCATCGACGACTTCAAGTCGGACGTCGCCGGTAACAAACTCCCCGAACTGTCCTGGATCGAGCCGAGCTACGGCCTGCTCAACGGTAAGCTCGGGCCAAACGTGTCCCATCATCCGCCTGAAGACTTGCGCTTTGGCGATCAGTTTGTCGGTGAGGTGTTCAATGCCTTGTCGGCCAATACCGCTGTCTGGAACAAAACCCTGTTCGTGCTGCTGTACGACGAACATGGCGGCTTCCATGACCACGTGGTGCCGCCAAATTGCGTGGCGACCGGTTCAACGGTCGATGTCCCTTGGAAAAATCCCTTCACCCGCCTCGGCGTTCGTGTACCGGCGATCCTGGCTTCGCCGTGGCTCAAGCCGGGTTTGATCCCCTGGACGGGCGATGTCCAGGCGCAGCACTACGATCACACCAGTTTGCTGGCCTTTCTTTGCGATCACTTCAAATTGCCGCGCAGTGCTCTCGGCCCACGGGTGGTCGCCGCGCAGCACTTCGGCAATGCAGCCATCTGGCGTGCCGCGCCGAGCGTAACGGCTGCGCCGACATTGGCGGCCACTGTGGTGCCGAGTCGCGCCGGGTTGCCCTTGATCGAGTCCGAACTGGCGACCCAAAGTCGACAGGTGGTGGACAGCGTCACCGGTTACCTCGACGGCCTCGATCCCGAGCAGATCTGGAAGAGCAGCGCCCAATGGGTCAGTGGTTTTCTTGGCAACCGCAGCCGTGCCCTGGCTGATCCGGGCCAGGCCGCACTCACGCCGGCCGCGCCTAGTGCGGACAGCCTGGAGGCGAAACTGCGGCGCCTGCAGGATTTGATGGTCACCGCCCAAGGGCAAACGGTTCCTCCGGCTGCGACACCGGCCAGCAAAGCCCTAGTCGAGCCGGGAGCGGAGGTTGCGCCAACACGGCTGCGCATCCTGTGCCTGCCCGGTGTCGGGTTCAGCCGGGCAACGGGCGGGCAGGGCGGCATCGATGCGAACTGGCAGAAACAATGGCGCACCTTGATCCGCACTCAACTGGCACAGAACGGTCGCCCCATCGATGACCAGGACATCGACTTTCTGACTTTCGATGAGCAACTCAAGGAGGGGCCGGACTTCGCCCAGATCACCCGAGGCCTGGCGATGCTGAGGGCCGACGTCAGGGGCAGGGCCGACGAGAACTTCGGCAGTTGGGGCCTGCCGGTCAACCAGATGTTGCGCACCACGGTGGGTGCCCTCGTGCAATGGATCGAAGACGCCGAGTTACGCACTGAGTTGACTCAACATCTGCTGGCGAAGATCGAGGCATTCAATCCACAGATCATCTTCGCCCAAGGCCTGGGCAGCCTGATCGGCTACGACGCCCTGCGCCGTTCGGTGGCGAAAAAAGGTTCGGCACTCAAGCGCATCGATGGCCGAGTGTTCGTCAGTTTCGGCTCACCGATCGCACTGCCGCTGGTGATGCGCGAAGTGTGGGGCGGGCGGGTCCTGCGCCTGAGTGAAAACGGCCGAGGCATCCGCCGCTGGTTCCACCTCTACAACCCCAACGATGGATTGCTGACCCGGCCGATCACCTCGCCGGATTCCGCACGAGTCGACCTGCAAACCGAATTCACTTTGCCATTGCACGATGACCTGCTCGACCTCAATCACGCCGCCCAGGCCTACTTGTCGTCACCCACCAGCCAGACCGGCCTGTGGCCGCAACTGGCCCGCGATGTGGTGGCTGCACGGGCACTGGAAGTGCCGGCGTTCCTGTCCCGCAGCGGCCAACGCAAACGTCGCGCCCTGGTGGTCGGCATCAACGATTACCTCGACCCGAGCGCACGCCTCGACGGCTGCATCAACGACACCTACCTGATCAGCCGCATGCTCCAGGAAAGCGGCTACGACGCCGGCGACATCCGATTGCTGCACGACGTCCGAGCGACCCGGGCCAACTTCGTCGAGCGCCTCGAATGGCTGGTGGAAGGTGCCCGCGCCGGGGACGAGCGCGTATTGTTCTACTCCGGCCACGGCACGCAACTGCCGGTCTACAGCAGCAGCGGCGAAGCCGACTGCATGGACGAAACCCTGGTGCTCCACGACTTCGACTGGGACGACGAAAGCACCCACTTCACCGACAAACTGTTCCGCCAGTTCTACAGCCACCTGCCATTCGACCCGGACGGCCACGGCGCCAAACTCACCGTCATGTTCGACTGCTGCTACGCCGGCGGCATGACCCGCGGCAACGGCCGCGTGCGCGGCATCACCCCACCCAGCGACATCCGCCACCGCATGCTGCGCTGGGACCCCTACGCCGGCGACTGGGACCGCCGCGTCTACGCCGTCGACACCGACCGCCGCGACTTCAGCGAACAAGACAACAAAACCCGCGGCCTCACCCGCACCCGCACCACCCAAGGCGCCGCCACGGGCCTGCGCCCCGAGAAAAAAGCCCAACTGCTGCGCCAAGGCAAACTCTACGGCCACCATGGGCCGTACATGCCCCTGATGCTCTACGCCGCGCGGGAGAACGAAAAAGCCAATGAGTATGAGGTGGGGTCGAACAGCTATGGGGCTTTCACTTATGCCTTGGTTGAGCAACTGCGCAAATTGCATCAGGAGGATGCGACGTTGGGGTTTGATCAGTTGATTGAGCGGGTGGGGAGTGTGTTGAGCGCGAGGTCGTTGGGGCAGACGCCGGAGATTGTTGGGCCCAGTGGGGTTAGGGCGGCGGTGTGTCCGTGGCGGATTAGTGGGTTGGGGAAATGATGCATTAGCTTTATTGCAGGTAAAGAAAAGGGCCGCAGGAAAATCCTGCGGCCCTTTTAGCATCGAAACTCTAAAACCTGCCTCAGATCCCCTGTGCGAGCCTGCTCGCGATTCGCAAGATCAACACAGCAACCAAGCCAACCACCAACCTTGTGGCGAGGGGACTTGCCCCCGTTGGGCTGCGAAGCGGCCCCAAATACTGCAACTCGGGTGCAACAGATAAACCGAATTGTGCGGATTGACGGCTTCTGCGCAGCCGAACGGAGCGGTTCGGCGCTCCGACAAGCCCCCTCGCCACAAGTTAATGTTCCGCTCGGCTATTCGGGTTTCAACCGTTTCACCTTTGTATAAAGCAACGCTGTGAACTCTTCCCGATCACTCGAATGGTGACAACGCCGATGGCAGTTCGGGCATAGCGCTACAGCATTGCTTGGACGATCCGAACCGTCCTGTGCCAAATGCTTAACGTGGTGAACCTCAAGAAACGGACTGCCCGACTTTTCAAACGGAGCTGGGCTGCCACAGCCTTCGCATTTACCTTCAGCCTGTTGGCGAACCCACGCTCTCACTCCCGGATCGCGAACATAAGACTTTCCGCTGGACTGAGTTTGCTCTGGTTTCTCAATCCCCTTCGGCTCGACTTTAATCGGTTGTCGCTCAAGCTTTGCAGCTCGCTGCTCCAGCGTCGCCTCGTCGGCTGTCGGGGCGAAGTCCTCGGGAGCCAAAGGGCCTGGAGCATTGAGTGCTTCACGAATGCTCTTCGTAACATTAGCGCCGACATTCTTGGCAGGCTTGTATCCTTTGATAGGTGTTCGACCCAACTCGACCATAACCGTAGAAATGTTCTGCATCCGAAACTCAACGGAGCCTTTTGTACGACCAGCCAAAGAACCCTCGCGCAGGACGCGATTTTCATGAGCCTTGTTGATCGCCTGACCGTTCTGCTCACGAGAAAGCATGCTGAGATAGGCATCGACCGCAGCCTGAATCTCTACCTCACTCCAATCGCCGTTGCTCTTTTCCGTATCCATACAATCGCCGAGGGTTAAATACCCTCGGACGATACTGAGTGGCCACTACGACTGTCTACGAAAATTCCTACACAAAAAAGAGATGGTTCTCGCAAGCGATCCTACAAACAGGTCACCTAACCCATCGAATGCTTCGACGACTGAAACACCTGCGCAACCTTCCGCCACCAAGACTTAACCACCGGCGTCCGCTTTTGCGTGTGATCGAGCAACAGATAAGGCATGTCCCGCAGTCGAATCCAACCTTCATCCTGCCAATGCAGCAGGCT
Source organism: Pseudomonas sp. BF-R-19 (assembly GCF_019956445.1). Lineage (NCBI taxonomy): Bacteria > Pseudomonadati > Pseudomonadota > Gammaproteobacteria > Pseudomonadales > Pseudomonadaceae > Pseudomonas > Pseudomonas sp. BF-R-19. The sequence goes on along the minus strand of NZ_JAHBDN010000059.1, from coordinate 296,009 downwards.
CAACGACATCTCAGGCCAATCCAACAAACTCTACATCGGTCGATCCGAATTACCCGACTGCTCCGCATCACGTAAGGCCGGAACGACTTGATGGGTGATCCACTTACGCAGCAACCGATTTCCTGGTGCGTAGTGATAGACCAGCAGCGCATAGACACCGGACTCACTTAGCATCAGCTGCTTTTCCGGTTGCCGGTAATACTCAATCCACAACGGGCGGTGTTGGTCTTTGTCTAGTTTGTTGACCATGCGTTCACTCAAATGGAAACCCATCAAGCGGCCGATATCGCGGGCGCAGAACCATGGCTGGTTTTCTTGGAGGAGAGCATGGAGAGGGAGGTTGTGGCGAGTGAAGACTGTTACAGAAAAGAGATCAGACATGACCGATCTCCATGGTTCGGAGAGTGACGAGAAGGTTGTGTTCAGGCATATCCATTACCTCTACGTTTGGACTTTGGCGGGCCTGACCCCAACGTAGAGTGGACATAAGAAGCTCCAACGAGCAAAAGCCTCACACAGCCGTACGATAAATCACCAAGGGTGACTGCTCGTCTGTGCAATTGGCTAGCTTTCTACGTTGGGCGTTTCTTAGGCACCTGCAGTAGAGCTTAGGGCCGCTTGGAATGGCCCTCAATACAGAAGGTGCTGGAATACATGTAGGAGATTTAGCTACTACTGAGATTGCGAGTAAGAGTTTTCCTACTCCATAAAAAAAGCCCCGATCAGATCGGGGCTTTTTTGGATTTCGATTCGTCGACTCAAGTCGTCAAATCGTGGCTAGCTTGGGAATCAATCCCAGCTAAGCGCGCCACCAGTCTGATACTCAATAACCCGAGTCTCAAAGAAATTCTTCTCTTTCTTCAAGTCCATGATCTCGCTCATCCAAGGGAACGGGTTAGTCGTCCCTGGGTACTCTTCCTTCAAACCAATCTGGCTCAAACGACGGTTAGCGATGAACTTGAGGTAGTCCTCCATCATCGCCGCATTCATACCCAACACCCCACGAGGCATGGTGTCACGTGCGTATTCGATCTCCAGCTGAGTACCTTGCAGAATCATCTGCGAAGCTTCTTCCTTCATCTCGGCATCCCACAGATGCGGGTTTTCGATTTTGATCTGGTTGATCACGTCGATGCCGAAGTTCAGGTGCATGGATTCGTCGCGCAGGATGTACTGGAACTGCTCGGCGACGCCGGTCATTTTGTTGCGGCGGCCCATGGAGAGGATCTGGGTGAAGCCGCAGTAGAAGAAGATGCCTTCCAGAACGCAGTAGTAGGCGATCAGGTTGCGCAGCAGTTCTTTGTCGGTTTCGACGGTGCCGGTTTCGAACTTCGGATCGGAGATCGAACGGGTGTATTTCAGGCCCCAGGTGGCTTTTTTCGCGACCGACGGGATCTCGTGGTACATGTTGAAGATTTCGCCTTCATCCATGGCCAGCGATTCGATGCAGTACTGGTAGGCGTGGGTGTGGATCGCCTCTTCGAAGGCCTGGCGCAGGATGTACTGGCGGCATTCCGGGTTGGTGATCAGGCGGTATACGGCCAGGACCAGGTTGTTGGCAACCAGGGAGTCGGCGGTGGAGAAGAAGCCGAGGTTGCGCATCACGATGCGGCGCTCGTCGTCGGTCAGGCCTTCCGGGTTTTTCCAGAGGGCGATGTCGGCGGTCATGTTGACTTCTTGCGGCATCCAGTGGTTTGCGCAGCCGTCCAGGTACTTCTGCCAGGCCCAGTCGTACTTGAAAGGTACGAGTTGGTTGAGGTCGGCGCGGCAGTTGATCATGCGCTTTTCGTCAACGGCGACACGGGCGGAGGCGCCTTCGAGTTCGGCGAGGCCTTCGGCGACGTCGAGGGAATCCAGGGCGGCTTTGGCGCGGGCAACGGCGGCGGAGTCAGCGGCGGTCACGGCGCGGGCTTCCAGGGCGGCGGCACCGCCGGCGCTGTCGAGACGGTCCATGTTGGCTTCGGTGGCGTGGCCAGCGTTGGCGCTCTTGACTGCTACTTCCGTGTCTTCTTTGTCGAATTCGTCCCAGCTCAGCATGACGTGTCGTCTCCTGCGTGAGGGCCAGTGTGCCCGTGTGAAATTGGATAGGTCGGTTTTTCACACGGCCTTACTGGCCGCGTTGGATCTAAAGGAATCGTTTTTTGCAGCAGCTATACGCAGGCATCAAACAGAATTTGTACGGGGTTCCGAGAGCCACTGATGGGCGCAGCAAGCGTTGATCGCTTGTGCGGGGCTTCAGACTGGCTTTTCATCCCTGTAAGGGAATATTGCAGGCCCGTTTAAGGCCGCATTATAGGGAAGTTTTGCGTGCTGTGGTGCGGCGAAATGGCTCACGGATCGGTCGACGGGGGCCGTTTTTCGGTCGGAGTGAGGGTTTACAGGGCTTTGAACGATGTTGGCGGGGGAAGATTTTTTTTCCTGATTTTTTGCCCTGGACTATTTTTGCTCAAGAAATAACCAAAAAAGGCTTTTTTCACTACATCTTGTGTTTCGGTGGGGTTTTCTCAGGCTCCAGACACAACTAAGCCCGACCGAAGTCGGGCTGTGAAGTCACGCTGGCGGATCAGCTCAGGCGAGCGGCACCGACGTGATCGGCACCATCGGTGGCGAGGCGGGCAGCGCCGGTGTGGTCAGCGCCATCGGAAGCCAGTTTGCCTGCGCCAATGTGGTCTGCACCATCGGCGGCGAGACGGGCGGCGCCAGTGTGGTCAGAGCCGTCGGAAGCGACAGCCGCTTCAGTGGTGTAAGCAGCCGAGCCGGTGCGGTCGTAACCATCGGCAGCGAAGGTGTTGGCAGCCAGGACGGAGAGGGTCAGGGCGAGGATCAGTTGGGTTTTCATGGTCGTTGCTCCAGTTTCGTAAGCGTTGTTTGTCTTGGGTTGCTGTTGATACTACGCCGACCATTTCGATTAAAAATCGCAAATAAATGCTTAAAACAATCGATTTAATCGATTATTAAGGTTCGACGCTTCATCTGCCTGATCGCGGCGGGTGGGTCGAACCTTTTAGGGGAGGGGTGAAGCAGGAGATCAGCCGTTGGAGCAGCCATTGCCCATCATGCTGTAGCGCAGGATATGCCGTTGACCGTGGGAATCTTCGTATTCCATCTTCATCGGCACAACTTCACACACGTTCGGGGCTTCGCTCATGGAGATCACTTTGGCGATGTCCAGGTGGGTGGAGTAGGTGTATTCCTCTATTGCCGGTTGTTGCTGGGCGACATCAGTCGGGACCTCGCCGGCCATGGCGGTCACGCACACGCTGCTGAGGGCCAGAACTAATAAAGCTTTCATTTGAAATTTACCTTTTGGAGGTCGAAAGGGGGCACGCAATCCTTTTGAGATTGCGTGTGGAGCTTCGGTATCAGGGGTTTGATTAACTGCCTTCGTGGGGGCTGCAACTGGGTTAATCAGGTTGCCTTGTTGGCGTGGCTGATTTTAGGTGTGCGCGCCTCGTCCATATAGCCGTGGATTTGATAAACACTTTTGACAGATCCTGTAACAATCCCTGAATAGCCTCTTCTTTTGTAGGAGCGAGCTTGCTCGCGATGAGCCAGAGAGCGCCGCGGGGTGTCAGATTGGGCGCGTTATCGTTGACGGCCATCGCGAGCAAGCTCGCTCCCACAGGTACCGCGGCGGTAGTGGGTTTGAAGGTTTTTCATGACAATTTGTAGGGGCTTGTTACTACCATCGTCGAATGGTTCTATAGGCCCGGCCCCGCTAAAACGTGGTCATACAAAAACAACTATTCCACCGAGGTAAGAAAGATGAGTGCGGCTTCCCTGTATCCCGTTCGTCCCGAGGTTCTGGCCAATACGCTGACCGACGAGGCGACCTACAAGGCCATGTACCAGCAGTCGGTCGTCAACCCGGACGGCTTCTGGCGCGAGCAAGCCAAGCGCCTCGACTGGATCAAGCCTTTCACCACGGTGAAGCAGACTTCCTTCGACGATCACCATGTCGACATCAAATGGTTCGCCGACGGCACCCTGAACGTTTCCTACAACTGCCTCGACCGTCATCTGGCCGAGCGCGGCGATCAGGTCGCGATCATCTGGGAGGGCGATGACCCTGCCGAAAGCCGCAACATCACTTACCGCGAACTGCACGAGCAAGTGTGCAAGTTCGCCAACGCCCTGCGTGGTCAGGACGTGCACCGCGGCGACGTGGTAACTATCTATATGCCGATGATCCCCGAAGCCGTGGTCGCCATGCTGGCCTGTACCCGGATCGGCGCGATTCACTCGGTGGTGTTCGGCGGTTTCTCGCCGGAAGCCCTGGCCGGTCGCATCATCGACTGCAAATCCAAAGTGGTGATCACCGCTGACGAAGGTATTCGTGCCGGCAAGAAGATCCCGCTCAAGGCCAACGTCGACGACGCGCTGACCAACCCGGAAACCAGCAGCATCCAGAAAGTCATCGTGTGCAAGCGCACCGGTGGCGACATCAAGTGGAACCAGCATCGCGACATCTGGTTCGAGGACCTGATGAAAGTGGCCGGCACCGTTTGCGCGCCGAAAGAGATGGGTGCTGAAGAAGCGCTGTTCATCCTTTATACCTCCGGCTCCACCGGCAAGCCGAAGGGCGTGCAGCACACCACTGGCGGTTACCTGCTGTACGCAGCCATGACCCACGAGCGCGTGTTCGACTACCGCCCAGGTGAAATCTACTGGTGTACCGCCGACGTCGGCTGGGTCACCGGCCACAGTTACATCGTCTACGGCCCGCTGGCCAACGGCGCGACCACGCTGCTGTTCGAAGGCGTGCCGAACTACCCGGACATTACCCGGGTGGCGAAGATCGTCGACAAGCACAAGGTCAACATCCTCTACACCGCACCGACTGCGATCCGCGCCATGATGGCCTCGGGCACCGCCGCTGTTGAAGGCGCCGATGGCAGCAGCCTGCGCCTGTTGGGTTCGGTGGGCGAGCCGATCAACCCGGAAGCCTGGGACTGGTACTACAAGAATGTCGGCAAGTCCCGTTGCCCGATCGTCGATACCTGGTGGCAGACCGAAACCGGCGGCAACATGATGAGCCCGCTACCGGGTGCTCATGCGCTCAAGCCAGGCTCTGCGGCGCGTCCGTTCTTCGGCGTGGTGCCGGCACTGGTGGACAACCTGGGCAACATCGTCGAAGGCGAGGCCGAGGGCAACCTGGTGATTCTCGATTCGTGGCCAGGCCAGGCGCGTACGCTGTTTGGCGACCATGACCGCTTCGTTGACACTTACTTCAAGACCTTCCGTGGCATGTACTTCACCGGTGACGGCGCCCGTCGTGATGCCGATGGTTACTACTGGATCACCGGTCGCGTGGACGACGTGCTCAACGTGTCCGGCCACCGCATGGGCACCGCCGAGATCGAAAGCGCGATGGTCGCGCACCCGAAAGTCGCCGAAGCCGCTGTGGTCGGTGTGCCGCACGACATCAAGGGGCAGGGCATTTATGTTTATGTCACTCTTAAAAACGGTGAAGAGCCGAACGAGCAGTTACGCCTGGAACTGAAAAACTGGGTGCGTAAGGAGATCGGCCCGATTGCTTCGCCGGATGTCATCCAGTGGGCGCCGGGGCTGCCGAAGACTCGCTCGGGCAAGATCATGCGCCGGATTCTGCGCAAGATTGCTACGGCTGAATATGATGGGTTGGGTGATATTTCCACCCTGGCTGATCCGAGTGTGGTGCAGCATTTGATTGATACGCATAAGACGATGAATGTCGCGTAAGCGCTGGTTCTGAGTCGCTGAAAGCCCTGTCAGGTGTTGAGCCTGGCAGGGCTTTTTTGTGCCTGAGGTTTTTGTGTTGGCTGGGCTGGCCTCTTCGCGAGCAAGCCCGCTCCCACAGGGGGATTGCGGTGTTTACACGATCTGAGTCACACCACGAATCCCTGTGGGAGCGAGCTTGCTCGCGATAGCGGTTTAGCAGTCGCTACCGCAACATCTACCAATAAATATCGGTTTCCTCTGTCGGCATTTTCCTACTGTTACCTGCGTTCTTTCAGGTTACTGAATGTGTAACCGCATCGCTTCAACACGGGGTATTGGGAAACGCCAAGCCCCATATCGGCGTTTAAAAAGCACCGCTGAAAAATAAGAACCCACGCTACGCTTGCCGGATTAGAAGGGTTTGCCAATAATAGGCCCGCAATTTGCAACACAGATCGGTTCTATGTCTTTTGCTCTTGCATGATTTTGCAGGGCTGTCAACGCGCTAAAACGGCTTTCTCAGTGCTTCTGTAATTAGTTGTCGCATTGAAGAAATATCGGCCTCGGGCCTGTCGTTAGAATGCCGATCACTCGCTCGTCGTTGCCTGTGTTGAAATTTCGCACGCGCAATGTAGGACGCGGCACTGCTTTCCGGTTCCACTCACTCGCATATTGGGCTGTTGCTCACTCTGCCGTTTTTGCCCTTTACCGATGGAGTCCCAAGATGAAGAAACTCGTGCTGCTTGGCGCCCTGGCACTGTCCGTGCTGTCCATGCCAACCTTCGCCGATGAAAAACCTCTGAAAATCGGTATCGAGGCGGCTTACCCTCCGTTCGCGTCCAAAGCACCGGACGGCAGCATCGTTGGTTTCGACTACGACATCGGCAACGCGCTGTGTGAAGAAATGAAGGTCAAGTGCGTTTGGGTCGAGCAAGAGTTCGACGGCCTGATCCCTGCTCTCAAGGTGCGCAAGATCGACGCCATCCTGTCGTCCATGTCGATCACTGAAGATCGCAAGAAGTCCGTGGACTTCACCAACAAGTACTACAACACCCCGGCTCGCCTGGTCATGAAGGCCGGCACTCAGGTCAGCGAAGGCCTGACCGAGCTCAAGGGCAAGAACATCGGCGTGCAGCGTGGTTCGATCCACGAGCGTTTCGCCCGCGAAGTCCTGGCCCCGCTGGGTGCCGAGATCAAGCCTTACGGTTCGCAGAACGAAATTTACCTCGACGTGGCCGCCGGCCGCCTCGACGGCACCGTGGCAGACGCTACGCTTCTGGATGACGGTTTCCTGAAAACCGACGCCGGCAAAGGTTTCGCCTTCGTCGGCCCAGCATTCACCGACGTCAAATACTTCGGCGACGGCGTAGGCATCGCGGTGCGCAAGGGCGACAAGGAAGATCTGGACAAGCTCAACAACGCTATCGCGGCCATTCGTGCGAACGGCAAGTACAAGCAAATCCAGGACAAGTACTTCGCCTTCGATATCTACGGCAAGTAATACGTCCCAGCGACAAGTCCGAAATGGCGCAAGCAACAGGATCTCTGAGGTTTGCGCCATTTTTTCATCCTACTTTCGAGGACCTGAATCATGTTGAAAGGCTACGGGGCTGTCATCCTCGATGGCGCTTGGCTGACGCTTCAGCTCGCCTTGTCGTCCATGGCCATGGCCATCGTTCTGGGCCTGATCGGCGTGGCACTGCGTCTGTCGCCGGTGCGCTGGCTGGCCTGGCTGGGCGACCTGTACTCCACGGTGATCCGCGGTATTCCCGACCTGGTGCTGATCCTGCTGATTTTCTACGGCGGCCAGGACCTGCTCAACCGCGTCGCACCGCTGCTCGGCTTTGACGACTACATCGACCTGAACCCGTTGGCGGCCGGTATTGGCACCCTGGGCTTCATCTTCGGTGCGTACCTGTCGGAAACCTTCCGTGGCGCCTTCATGGCGATCCCTAAAGGCCAGGCTGAAGCCGGCATGGCTTACGGCATGAGCAGTTTCCAGGTGTTCTTCCGGGTGTTGGTGCCGCAGATGATTCGCCTGGCGATTCCGGGTTTCACCAACAACTGGCTGGTACTGACCAAGGCTACCGCGCTGATTTCGGTGGTGGGTCTGCAAGACATGATGTTCAAGGCCAAGCAGGCGGCCGATGCCACCCGCGAACCTTTCACCTTCTTCCTCGCAGTAGCCGCGATGTACCTGGTGATCACCAGTGTGTCGTTGCTGGCATTGCGTCACCTTGAGAAGCGCTACTCGGTAGGCGTAAGGGCGGCTGATCTATGATCTTCGACTACAACGTCATTTGGGAGGCCTTGCCGCTGTACCTCGGCGGCCTGGTGACCACCCTCAAACTGCTCGCGCTGTCGCTGTTCTTCGGCTTGCTGTGCGCCTTGCCGCTGGGCCTGATGCGCGTCTCGAAGAACGCGGTCGTCAACATGTCGGCCTGGCTCTTCACCTACGTGATCCGCGGCACGCCGATGCTGGTGCAGCTGTTCTTGATCTACTACGGTCTGGCGCAGTTCGAAGCCGTGCGTGAAAGCTTCCTCTGGCCGTGGCTGTCCAGCGCAACGTTCTGTGCGTGCCTGGCGTTCGCGATCAACACCAGCGCCTACACCGCCGAAATCATCGCCGGCAGCCTGCGCGCCACGCCGAACGGTGAGATCGAAGCGGCCAAGGCCATGGGCATGTCGCGGGTCAAGATGTACAAGCGCATCCTGCTGCCGTCGGCCCTGCGCCGCGCGCTACCGCAGTACAGCAACGAAGTGATCATGATGCTGCAGACCACCAGTCTGGCGTCCATCGTGACCCTGATCGACATCACCGGTGCCGCGCGTACGGTCAACGCCCAGTTCTACCTGCCGTTCGAGGCGTACATCACCGCCGGCGTGTTCTACCTGTGCCTGACCTTCATCCTGGTGAAACTGTTCAAGATGGCCGAGCGCCGCTGGCTGGGCTACCTGGCCCCGCGCAAGCACTGAATACCACTGACTGACTGTTTTTGTGAGAACCGACAGCATGTACAAACTTGAAGTCCAAGACCTGCATAAACGCTATGGCAGTCACGAAGTGCTCAAGGGCGTGTCCCTGAAAGCGGCAGCCGGCGATGTGATCAGCATCATCGGTTCCAGTGGCTCCGGCAAAAGTACTTTCCTGCGTTGCATCAACCTGCTGGAGCAGCCGCACGCGGGCAAGATCCTGCTCAACAACGAAGAGCTGAAGCTGGTGGCGAACAAGGACGGCGCGCTCAAGGCTGCCGATCCGAAGCAGCTGCAACGCATGCGTTCGCGCCTGTCGATGGTGTTCCAGCATTTCAACCTGTGGTCGCACATGACCGCGCTGGAAAACATCATGGAAGCGCCGGTGCATGTACTGGGCATGTCCAAGGCTGAAGCACGCGACAAGGCCGAGCACTACCTGAACAAGGTAGGCGTGGCCCATCGCAAGGACGCTTACCCTGGCCACATGTCCGGTGGCGAGCAGCAGCGCGTGGCGATTGCCCGTGCGCTGGCGATGGAGCCTGAGGTGATGCTGTTCGACGAACCGACCTCGGCCCTCGACCCGGAGCTGGTCGGCGACGTGTTGAAAGTCATGCAGGCTCTGGCCCAGGAAGGCCGGACCATGGTCGTGGTGACCCACGAAATGGGCTTTGCCCGTGAAGTGTCGAACCAGTTGGTGTTCCTGCATAAAGGTGTGGTCGAAGAAAGCGGCAACCCGCGCGAAGTGCTGGTGAACCCGCAATCGGAGCGTTTGCAGCAATTCCTCTCGGGTAGCCTGAAGTAATCAGGACTGCCGTTGTGCACTGGGATAGTGCATGCTTCGCAGCCTGGAGGCTGGCCCCGATCCCCTGTGGGAGCGGGCTTGCTCGCGAATGCGGTGTGACATTCAACGCAGATGTCGACTGATCCACCGCTTTCGCGAGCAAGCCCGCTCCCACATTTGATCTCTGTTGGTTCTGAGATTTGCGTTCATTTACGGGCTAGCATTGGCCCATGCCTTCATCACTGTTCTCCGCTTCGGATTGCCCACCATGACTGCCCATCGAATTGGTTTCCTGATTTGGCCCAGCACTAAAGCACTGACGCTTGCGCTGGCTGAGGAGGCCTTGCGTGTTGCCCAGCGTGTGCATCCGGACGTGGTTTACGAGTTGTCGTTCCTGCAGGCCGAAGCGCCGGCCGAAAGTGCCTGGCAATTGCCGGGTGAGGCGTGGACCGGCAAGCTCGAGAACTTCCAGAAACTGTTCCTGCTCGCTGACGAGCCACCGACCGCACTGGCGCCGGCGCTCAGCAGTGCGCTCAAGCAACTGGTGCGTTCCGGTTGCGTGATCGGCGGTTTGTCGGCCGGTGTTTATCCGCTGGCACAACTGGGCTTGCTCGACGGTTATCGCGCGGCCGTGCATTGGCGCTGGCAGGACGATTTTGCCGAGCGCTTTCCGAAGGTCATCGCCACCAGTCACCTGTTCGACTGGGATCGTGATCGCCTGACCGCGTGCGGCGGCATGTCGGTGCTCGATTTGTTGCTGGCCGTGCTGGCCCGCGACCACGGTGCGGAACTGGCCGGTGCGGTGTCCGAAGAGCTGGTGGTCGAGCGCATCCGCGAGGGCGGCGAACGCCAGCGCATTCCGTTGCAGAACCGCCTCGGTTCCAGCCATCCGAAGCTCACCCAAGCCGTGTTGCTGATGGAAGCCAACATCGAGGAGCCGCTGACCACCGACGAAATCGCCCAGCACGTGTGCGTGTCCCGCCGGCAACTGGAGCGGATCTTCAAGCAATACCTCAACCGTGTGCCGAGCCAGTACTACCTGGAACTGCGCCTGAGCAAGGCCCGGCAGATGTTGATGCAAACCAGCAAGTCGATCATCCAGATCGGCCTGTCCTGTGGCTTCTCCTCGGGGCCGCATTTTTCCAGCGCCTACCGCAATTTCTTCGGTGCCACGCCGCGGGAAGATCGCAACCAGCGGCGCAGCAGCAGCCCGTTCGAATTGTCATCGGTGCCGCCGGAGCGCGGTTGATCCGCGCCTGATGGCGATCACTCGTCCGGATCGGGTTCACTGGAAGAAGACACTTCCAACTCTGCCCGTTCGATCACCTCCTGAACGCCGAAGTCGACGCTGGTCAGCCTGAAGTACTCAAGCAGAATTTGCAGGCTTTCTTCCGAGAGCGGATTGCCCCGCAGGCTGATGCTTTCGGCGACCTCCAGCGGCAGTTCGAGGATGTCGGTGGGTATCCGGCTGATCGCGTTACCGCTCAGGTCTACGGTTTCCAGGCTCTTGAGCTGCAACAGTCCAGCAGGTAATTCGGTGAGCCCGCAGTTGTCCAGTTGCAGGGTCGTCAGGTCCGCCATCTGGCTGATATCCGGAGCCAGACCCAGCGTATTGTTTCTCAGGTCGATGAATTCCAGGCGGACCATCTCGGCCAGGTTCAGGACCGACTGCGGGGTCAGTGTGATGTTGCAGTCGAGGAGGTTGAGCGACGTCAAATCGCTCATCCGGAAGATCGCCTCCGGGATATCGCCCAGCCTGAAGTCGTTGATAACCAGGGTCTTGAGTTTGGGGAAACGCTCGAGGAACCCGGTGACACTTGTGGTCAGGCCGTTCTCGCTACTCAGGTAGACCAGGGAAACATGGCTGAAGTCTGCGCTCAGTGTCGGCAGGTGACCGGTAATCCGCGTCTCCAGGCTCAGATCATAAGTAATCGTCTGCAGCGAATCGTTGAAATCATCCAGATCGCTTTCCCGGCGCCAGCAGCGCAGTACGGACTCTCTGAATGCGTCCCGCGTCGAATGTTCGATCTGCAGTTGCTGGGCAGTGAATGGTTGATTGCTGTGAGGGTGGACGGCAGGGATATCGACGGTCCAAGCGGACAGGTCGTTCTCCAGGGTGACGAGTTCTGCCTCCAGGCGTGTCAGTTCGACTCGCCCCTCATCCAGGGTCCCGGGCAGTTGGTAGACGAATTTGCTGGCATCTTCCTGGTCCATCCAGGGGTACAGCGCCTGCGCGCGGAGGATATCCGCTTCTTCGGCGTAGATACCGAAGTCTTGACGGGTCTGCTGGAAGTGCTGTTTGAGGCGTTCACGGGTTGCGCTGGAAAACGGATTGTTGCCCAGGTCGAAGCCCTCCTGGGTGCTTTGTTGCAATGTGAACAGTGCGCCGGGCAACTCGTTGATCTGGTTGTCATTGAGCAGGGCGGTGCGCAGGCGCGGTCGAGTCAACAAGTCGCGTGGGAGTTCAGTGATGCCCGTCTGCGATAAATCGATGTAATTCAAATCGGGCATGCTGCCGACATCGGGTGCCAGGCCCAAGGGGTTGTTGAATAAGTCCAGAGTGGTCAACCGATGCAGGCCTGAGAGTTCGAGCCGGCTTTCGGGGCTGAGAGTGATCGCGCAATTGCTCAGAATGAGTTCTTCGAGTTGCAGCGATGCAAGGGTGTCCGGCAAGTGGCCAAGGCTGAAGTTGCGCAGTTTCAGGATGCGTAAACCGGTAAAACTGCGCAGAAACTCATGCACGCCTCGCGTGGCACTACTGCCTTCCAGGGTCAGCATTGTGACACCGCTGAAGTCGGTGCTCAGGGTCGGCAATTGGCCGATGATGGGTTGAAAGAAGTTGAAGTTGGCCGTTTCAAGGGCGGTATCGGGAACGGTCCATTGCTGTCGCCAGCAGTCCATCAGATCGAAGGTGAATTGTCGGCGGACCTGCTTTTGTGCCGCGAACTGTTCGGGAGTGATCCTGATTGGCGTGTCTGGAATGAACAGCGGAATTTCATCGCGCCAGGACGACAGCGTCTCCAGCAGTTGCGCGTGTTGAGCCATGAGCCGACTCAGCTCTGCCCGCGGTCCACTGGGATGCAGTTGCAGGCGTTCGACGAAGGCGTCGAGCTCTTCAGCGGATAGATGGGGAAACAGTGTCTGCGCCCGGGTTTGCAAGGTGGGTGTGTTGCCTGGCATTCGACGATACCCGTCACTGCCACCGAGCAAGCGCATCACCTTTGGGTCGTAGGTGGGTTTGAGCTCGGGGTGTTGAATCAGCAGCGCGCGCAATGCATCACGGCTCAAGGCGTGCTGGCGAATCAACTGCTTGAGCCGTTCACCTTCACCGATATTCAGATTCAAGGCGGCGCGTTCGCTGTCCGGCATGGCCTGTAGCAGGCAGGTGTAAAGCGAGCCCATGCCGCTGAGTTCTTCGCCGTCATGATCGAACGCCTGATACGAGCCTTCTTCTCTGAGTACCAACACCTTACGCAGGGGGGGCGTCGGCACTGCCGACGCTGTCGATCAGGAGACCCTCATGGGCGTACTGGCGGATTTCCAGGCGTAGCTCTGCCGTCCAGCCCGGCAGTTTTTCCAGGGTGTGCAAGGCCAGCCGGTCAGTGTCGAGGTTGTTCTCGGTCGATGGCAAATCAAGCCCCTCGTAGGCGCGTGTCACGCGCACTTGCAATCCGGCCTCCCGGCTCAGCTCGGCCAGGCGAGGGGCAATGGTTGCGTTTTTTAGCTGCTGCAGTTCCAGGTCGCTTGCTGTGTCCACAATCGCTCGTGCAACGCTGCGTGGCAGTCCGGGCTCGGCATCCATGACCACTTGTACGGCTGCGCGAGCGCCATGTTCGAGTCTGCGATAACGCTGATCGAACAGGCCTTGCCGTTTCTGTTCGGCAAGCCGCGCGAGTATCTTGCGCAACCGCTGCGCCCGGTTTTCGGGGGTTGAGGAGGGGTGGCCGAATTCTTCGCCCATCAGCGTTCTGGCTTCGCTGTCCGACAGGGTCAGGAGAAAGGTTTTCAGCAGGTCGCCGTCGGTGAGGCGGGCGGTATCGATTTGTACGACGGGCACATCGGGCGCCGGGCTTTGCCAAAGGGTTTGCGCATTGTCGTCGAGCAGTCGCAGGCCTTTGTCTGCTGGCCAGTAGCCGTTTTCATTGAGCAGTTCCAGCTGTGTCACCGGGTCAGCCTTGAGGAAGTGTTCCGGCTGGTCGCTGCCGATCTGATCGATAAAGGCTTGTATGTCCTGATCGATCCCGAAGCGTTTGAGTGTGTCGGCCAATAGCGGCGGCACCTTTCCGGTATTCACGTGCATCTTGCGCAGGACATCTTCGTGGCTGCCGCTGATGTTGAGGATGCGCTCGCGGGTGCTGGCCGAAAATCGCTGCATGTCCGGGCCGACACGGTGCAGTACGGTGGACTGGTCCCAGTTCAACGGCTGGTCGAGTTCAGTTTGCCAGGCACCGCTGCCGTTGTGTCGCAGTTGTGGTTTGTAGGCGTCAGGGCGGGAGGGGTGGTCGATGCGGTACTCGCCGGTTAGCGGGTCCTTGCTCACGGCGTAGTGTTTGTTTTCCAGGGGCAGCAGGTTTTTGCCCTGATGCGGGTGCAGCCCCAGTTCATCCGGTTTTGCATCCTTGGGTAACACTGCAGGGTGTTCATAGGTGCTCAGGTCGGGCTGCCAGTAGCGGGTGTCGCCGTCAGGCCGTTTTACCGTATTGAAGCGGTCGATGAATTCAACGATTTCCCGGGGCAATACTGAGCGAAACTCGCCGGCGGCGATCGCACCCCCTGCGGCAAAGGTCCCCAGTTGCAATGCGGACTCCACCACCCCCATCAAGTGCCCGAAGGCCTCGCGACTCTGTCCCTCGGCCCAGTCGACCACGCTTTCGAAGGTTTCGTCGAGCAACTGGTAGGCCATGTAGCCCAGCATCAGTTCGCCGAGAAACGGCACGAATGGCAGTGCCACGAACGCGGCGATGTTCAGCAGTGCCGAGGCAATTTCCGTGAAGGAATCCCACAGTGCCCAGCGGGCTTTCTGGTCGACCGTTGCAGTGGACACCGCGATCACCCGCGCATCGTTGAGGATCTTGTCGAGCTTGCTCTGGTAGAGGTGAGTCCACAGTTCTGCTGTGACAGGCGTTGCCACGATCTTCAGATCGGCGCGCGGGTTGGGCTGTTCCCGCCAGGTCGGACGAGAATCGCCTGGCTGGACCGGTTGCCAGGTGATCGGGACAAGTAGCTGGTTCAACTGGGCGAAAAAGTGACCGCGATCCTCATGGTTAATGAAGCGGCTGAAAAACTGTTGATACCTGGGGTCGCGCAGGCGCTGGCCCAGTTCCGAGGCGAAGGCCGCGGACGAGGGGTATTCCTTGATCGGCTGTTCGGGGTCGCCCGGTATATAAGCCACCACGCGAACCACTTCCCGGGCGCGCTCCAGGTCCGGGGCAAACAGCAGGATGCCGGTGAGGCGCGCGTTGAGGATCGTCAGGTCATGACAGCGCCATGGCTGCTTGTGCAGGCGTAGATGCGGCAGGTTGTCGAGCAGGCCGAGAATCAGGCTGTGGGTGCCGCTGCCCAGGAGTTTTTGCATCTGCGCCAGGTGTAATGCAGCGGTGATTGCGGATTTCTGGCTGTCGCGGATTTTCCCTTGCAGCAGCGCCGAGTCCACCGGGTTGCCGATACTCAGGTTGTCTTGCAGATAGGTTTTATAGCGTTGGCCAATGTCGAGTTCCCGGCACATACCGGTAAATACCGTGACAGGCATTTTTTCCAGGATCAGCGGCAAGGTCAGGAATTGCCCGTTGGAAGACGGCGCGGTGATGTACGTCGAGGCAGGCTCAAAGGCATCGAAGCGGGTCTCGGCACTTTCGAAGTTGTGTAGTGCGGCGTCCAGCAGCGATACCGTCCAGGTGCGCGCAGCGCCCGACTTCAGCCGTAACCACGGCAGGTGATCAGGCAGGTAGAGGCGCAAAAAAGTTTCGCGCACATTCACATCCAGGCCGAAGCGGCGCTTGAGTTCGGCCTTGAGCAACGGTTCGGCGAAGTCCGCGGGGTTCTGCAGGTTGGCCAGAGCCTTGTCGACCTGATTCTGGCTGGAGACCTGTCGGGCGATCAGCCTGGCGAGTTCGGTGTGGTGATGTTTCGACGCATTCCGTAGTCCGGCGGGCAGCGCGGGGGTGATGTTGCGCAGCGCCCCACGTCTGTGCGGCGCCGCCTGACGGAGCCAGGAGGGGATGACATTCTGCAGATGCTGGAAATGAGCGTCCGGCCTGAAAGCGTCGGAGGCAATAGTGGCAGTGGATTCGGTAATCATCGGGTCAGTGGCCGTTGGCTGTGAAAGACCACTAGGAAAACCCGCGAAGCTGGACGCTGTGCGGTACATATTTACCGCACTCGGACCCTTGGCAAGCGTTACAACGCAGCAAGCCTGCCGCAAACGCCCGCCGCCAGTTAAACTGCGCCTTTGCGACCCTATATGTCGCATTGCCGTAAACCCGGGAAAATCCGGGGTTTGCGCTATAAGAAGTTGTCGCTTGGCGGCAAGGCCGGGCTGAAAACTGTCCTTACAATCCTCACCAAGCTCGCCAGTTTCAGGCGAGTGTTTTCTCTTCAGGAGACTCCGATGTCCGTTGAGCACGCTGCGGTACAACGCGCCGATTTCGATCAGGTAATGGTTCCCAACTATGCGCCTGCCGCATTCATTCCTGTGCGTGGCGCCGGTTCCCGCGTTTGGGACCAGTCCGGTCGCGAGCTGATCGACTTCGCCGGCGGGATCGCCGTTAACGTGCTGGGCCACGCGCATCCGGCGCTGGTCGGCGCCTTGACCGAGCAGGCGAACAAGCTGTGGCACGTGTCCAACGTGTTCACCAATGAGCCGGCCCTGCGCCTGGCGCACAAGTTGGTCGACGCCACGTTTGCCGACCGCGCCTTCTTCTGCAACTCCGGCGCCGAAGCCAACGAGGCCGCCTTCAAGCTGGCCCGTCGTGTCGGTTTCGACCGTTTCGGCAGCGAGAAGTACGAGATCATCGCCGCGCTCAACAGCTTCCACGGCCGTACCCTGTTCACCGTGAACGTCGGTGGCCAGTCGAAGTACTCCGACGGTTTCGGCCCGAAAATCACCGGCATCTCCCACGTGCCGTACAACGATCTGGCCGCGCTGAAAGCCGCCATTTCCGACAAGACTTGCGCCGTGGTGCTGGAACCGATCCAGGGCGAAAGCGGTGTGATCCCGGCTGAACTGGAATACCTGCAAGGTGCCCGCGAGCTCTGCACCGCGCACAACGCGCTGCTGATTTTCGACGAAGTGCAAACCGGCATGGGCCGTACCGGCCATCTGTTCGCCTACCAGCATTACGGCGTGATCCCGGACATCCTGACCAGCGCCAAGAGCCTGGGCGGCGGTTTCCCGATCGCGGCGATGCTGACCACCGAAGACCTGGCCAAGCACCTGGTCGTCGGCACCCACGGCACCACTTACGGCGGCAACCCGCTGGCGTGTGCAGTCGCGGAAGCCGTGATCGACGTGATCAACACCCCTGAGGTGCTGGCTGGCGTCAACGCCAAGCATGACAAGTTCAAGGCCCGCCTTGAGCAGATCGGCGAAAAATACGGCCTGTTCACCAAGGTTCGTGGCATGGGCCTGTTGATCGGTTGCGTCTTGAGCGATGCCTGGAAAGGCAAGGCCAAGGACATCTTCAACGCCGCTGAGCAAGAAGGCCTGATGGTCCTGCAAGCCGGCCCGGACGTGGTGCGTTTCGCCCCGAGCCTGGTGGTGGAAGACGCCGATATCGATGCTGGTCTGGACCGCTTCGAACGTGCCGCAGCAAAACTGACGCAAGCCTGATAGTCCTTTCGACGCCTGCAAGTCAGGCGTCGAACCCAATTTTTGTTCCGGGCCGGATCAAATGTGGGAGCGGGCTTGCTCGCGAAAGCGGTGTATCAGTCAACATTTTTGCTGTCTGACCCAGCGCTTTCGCGAGCAAGCCCGCTCCCACAGTCTCCTGCGGAGATGGCCCGGGATTTTTCTTCTGTAAGTTCTGAGATTAAGGAGTGACACCATGCTGGTGATGCGCCCCGCGCAAATGGCTGATCTGGGCGAGGTACAGCGTCTGGCTGCGGACAGTCCGATTGGTGTCACTTCCTTGCCGGATGACGTTGAACGCCTGAGCGACAAGATCGCGGCAAGCGAAGCCTCGTTCGCCGCTGAGGTGAGTTTCAACGGTGAGGAAAGCTATTTCTTCGTCTTAGAAGACTCTGCTACCGGCAAGCTGGTCGGTTGCTCGGCCATTGTGGCATCGGCCGGTTATTCCGAGCCGTTCTACAGCTTCCGCAACGAAACCTTCGTGCACGCCTCCCGCGAGTTGAAGATTCACAACAAGATCCACGTGCTCTCGCAGTGCCATGACCTGACCGGCAACAGCTTGCTGACCAGTTTCTATGTGCAGCGCGAGCTGGTGGGTTCGCCGTGGTCGGAGCTCAACTCCCGTGGCCGTTTGCTGTTCGTGGCCAGCCATCCGGAGCGTTTTGCCGATTCCGTGGTGACCGAGATCGTCGGTTACAGCGATGAAAACGGCGACTCGCCATTCTGGGATGCCATCGGTCGCAACTTCTTCGACCTCAACTACGCCGAAGCCGAGCGTCTGTGCGGGCTGAAAAGCCGTACGTTCCTCGCCGAACTGATGCCGCATTACCCGATCTACGTGCCATTGCTGCCGGACTCCGCGCAAGAAGCCATGGGCCAGGTACACCCGCGGGCGCAGATCACCTTCGACATCCTGATGCGCGAAGGCTTCGAGACCGATCACTACATCGACATTTTCGATGGTGGCCCGACCCTGCATGCCCGTGTCTCGGGGATCCGTTCGATCGCCCAGAGCCGTGTGGTGCCGGTGAAGATCGGCGAGCCGGTCAAAGGCGTCGGTCGCCAGTATCTGGTCGCCAATGCCCAGTTGCAGGATTACCGCGCAGTGATGCTTGAGCTCGATTACGCGCCAGGCAAACCGGTGACCCTGGACCTGGAAGCGGCCGAGGCCCTGGGCGTCGGCGAGGGTGCCAGCGTGCGCCTGGTGGCGGTTTAACAGCGGCCTGGCCTGATTGCTTGTTTAGAAAGCAGCGAAGTTTCACGGGTGGCGCAAGCGGCCCGTTTGAGGAGATAGCATGATCGTTCGTCCCGTACGCAGCAGCGATTTACCCGCTCTGATCGACCTGGCCCGCAGCACCGGCACCGGCCTGACCACCTTGCCGGCCAACGAAGAGCGGCTGGCCCATCGGGTCGGCTGGGCCGAGAAGACCTTTCGCGGCGAAGCCGGGCGGGGCGACGCGGACTACCTGTTCGTGCTCGAAGATGACGACGCTCGCGTGGTGGGTATTTCCGCCATTGCCGGCGCCGTCGGCCTGCGTGAGCCCTGGTACAACTTCCGGGTCGGTCTGACGGTCAGCGCTTCGCAAGAGCTGAACATCTATCGTGAAATCCCGACGCTGTTCCTGGCCAACGACCTGACCGGCAACTCCGAACTGTGCTCGCTGTTCCTGCACGCCGATTACCGTAGCGGCCTCAACGGCCGCATGCTGTCCAAGGCGCGGATGCTGTTCATCGCCGAATTCCCGCAATTGTTCGGCAACAAGATCATTGCCGAAATGCGCGGTGTTTCCGACGAGGCCGGGCGTTCGCCGTTCTGGGAAAGCCTGGGCCGGCACTTCTTCAAGATGGAGTTCAGCCAGGCTGACTACCTGACCGGCGTGGGCAACAAGGCGTTCATCGCCGAACTGATGCCGAAATTCCCGCTGTACACCTGCTTCCTGTCGCCGGATGCACGCAACGTGATCGGTCAGGTTCACCCGGACACCGAACCGGCGCTGGCCATGCTCAAGAGCGAAGGTTTCAGCTACCAGGGCTACGTCGACATTTTTGACGCGGGCCCGGCGATCGAGTGCGAAACCGGCAAGATCCGCGCCGTGCGTGACAGCCAGGCACTGGTGCTGGCCGTCGGCACACCGGGTGACGACGCTACGCCATTCATCATTCACAACCGCAAGCGCGAGGACTGCCGCATCACTGCTGCGCCGGCACGTCTGGCCGCCGGCACCCTGGTGGTCGATCCGCAGACCGCCAAACGTCTTCAACTCAACGCTGGCGATCAAGTGCGCGCCGTAGCGTTGTCCGCTGCTCGGGAGTCGAAATAATGAAGTCGCTTTACATCGCAGGTGAATGGCTGGCAGGTGGGGGCGAAGCCTTCGAGTCGCTGAACCCGGTGACCCAGCAGGTGCTGTGGTCCGGCGTCGGCGCCACCGCCGCTCAGGTCGAGTCGGCTGTGCAAGCGGCGCGTCAGGCGTTCCCGGACTGGGCGCGGCGTACCCTGGAAGAGCGTATCTCGGTACTGGAAGCCTTTGCCGCAGCGCTGAAGAATCACGCTGACGAACTGGCCCGCACCATCGGCGAAGAAACCGGCAAACCCCTGTGGGAAGCGGCGACCGAAGTCACCAGCATGGTCAACAAGATCGCGATCTCGGTGCAGAGCTACCGCGAGCGTACCGGCGAGAAGAGCGGCCCACTGGGCGATGCCACCGCTGTGCTGCGCCACAAACCACACGGTGTGGTGGCGGTGTTTGGTCCTTACAACTTCCCGGGGCACCTGCCGAATGGCCACATCGTGCCGGCACTGCTGGCCGGTAACAGCGTGCTGTTCAAGCCAAGCGAACTGACACCGAAAGTCGCCGAGTTGACGGTCAAGTGCTGGATCGAGGCTGGCCTGCCGGCCGGCGTATTGAACCTGCTGCAAGGCGCTCGTGAAACCGGCATCGCCCTGGCGGCGAACCCGGGCATCGACGGGCTGTTCTTCACCGGTTCCAGCCGCACCGGCAATCACCTGCATCAGCAATTCGCCGGACGTCCGGACAAGATCCTCGCGCTGGAGATGGGCGGTAACAACCCGCTGGTGGTCGATCAGGTCGCCGACCTCGATGCCGCGGTTTACACCATCATTCAGTCGGCGTTCATCTCCGCCGGCCAGCGTTGCACCTGTGCCCGTCGCTTGCTGGTGCCACAAGGCGCCTGGGGCGACTCGCTGCTGGCGCGCCTGGTGGCGGTCAGCGCGACGATCGAAGTCGGTGCTTTCGATCAGCAACCGGCACCGTTCATGGGCTCGGTGGTTTCCCTTGGCGCGGCAAAAGCGTTGATGGATGCGCAAGAACATCTGCTGGCCAACGGCGCCGTGGCGCTGCTGGAAATGACTCAGCCTCAGGCTCAATCGGCCTTGCTGACCCCGGGCATCCTGGACGTGTCCGCTGTTGCCGATCGTCCTGACGAAGAGCTGTTCGGCCCGTTGCTGCAGGTGATCCGCTACGCTGATTTTGCAGCGGCGATCGCTGAAGCCAACGACACCGCCTACGGCCTGGCCGCCGGTCTGCTGTCGGACTCCGAAGCGCGTTACCAGCAATTCTGGCTGGAAAGCCGTGCCGGTATCGTCAACTGGAACAAGCAACTGACCGGTGCCGCAAGCAGCGCGCCGTTCGGCGGCGTCGGCGCCTCGGGCAACCACCGCGCCAGCGCCTACTACGCGGCGGATTACTGCGCTTACCCGGTGGCCTCGCTGGAAACGCCGAGCCTGGTGATGCCGTCGGCCCTTACGCCTGGCGTGAAAATGGCGTAACGCCCATTCGCGGGCAAGCCCGCTCCCACAAGGACTGCGTCGAACACAAAATTTGTGAACACTGCTGAACCTGTGGGAGCGGGCTTGCCCGCGAAGGCCGCGACTCGGTCGCACTGAACAGTTAGTTACTGAAGCCATAACAACAGATTCTCGTGGAGCCTCGCTGATGAAATCCTATGAAGTCAATTTTGACGGTCTAGTGGGGCCGACCCATAACTACGGCGGCCTGTCCTACGGCAACGTCGCGTCCCAGAGCAACAGCCAGCAGTCTTCCAACCCCAAGGAAGCGGCGCTGCAAGGCCTGGCAAAGATGAAAGCGCTGATGGAAATGGGTTTCCAGCAAGGCGTTCTGGCACCGCAAGAGCGCCCGGATGTGGCCGCACTGCGTCGCCTGGGTTTTGGCGGCACCGATGCTGAAGTGATCGAGCGCGCTGCCAAAGACGCGATGCCGCTGCTGGTGGCCAGTTGCTCGGCTTCGAGCATGTGGGTGGCCAACGCCGCCACCGTCAGCCCGAGCGCCGACACCGCTGACGGCCGTGTGCATTTCACCGCCGCCAACCTCAACTGCAAATATCACCGCAGCATCGAACACCCGACCACCAGCCGCGTGCTGGGGGCGATGTTCGCTGACCAGAAACACTTCGCCCACCATGCGGCCTTGCCAGCCGTGGCGCAGTTCGGTGACGAAGGCGCGGCCAACCACACGCGTTTCTGCCGTGAATACGGCGAAGCCGGTGTCGAGTTCTTCGTGTTCGGCCGCAGCGCGTTCGACACCCGCTACCCGGCACCGCAGAAGTACCCGGCGCGCCAGACCCTCGAAGCGTCCCAGGCCGTAGCCCGTTTGCATGGCTTGAGCGATGACGGCGTGGTCTACGCCCAGCAGAACCCGTCGGTGATCGACCAGGGCGTGTTCCACAACGACGTGATTGCGGTCGGTAACGGCGAAGTGCTGTTCTATCACGAGGACGCGTTCCTCGAGACCGAGAAGATGCTCGCTGAATTGCAGAGCAAACTCGCCAAAGTCGGTGGGAAATTTCAGTCAGTCTGCGTACCGCGTTCCGCGGTAAGCGTGGAAGACGCGGTACGTTCCTACCTGTTCAATAGCCAGCTGCTGTCGCGTCCTGACGGCTCCATGCTGTTGATCGTGCCGGAAGAATGCCGTGGCAACGAGCGTGTCTGGCAATACTTGCAGGGTTTGACCAGCTCCGGCGGCCTGATCCGCGAAGTGAAAGTCTTCGATCTCAAGCAGAGCATGCAGAACGGCGGTGGCCCGGCTTGCCTGCGGTTGCGCGTCGCACTCAACGAAACCGAACTGGCGGCCGTCAACCCAGGGGTTATCATGACGGCACCGTTGTACGGCACACTGACCGAATGGGTCGAGAAGCACTACCGCGACCGCATGACCGAAAACGATCTGGCGGACCCGCAATTGCTGCTTGAGTGCCGGACGGCACTGGATGAACTGACGCAAATCCTTAAACTGGGCGCGGTTTATCCATTCCAGATCAATTGATCGACGGCGCGCCGCCTTCTACGGCAGCGCGCTGCTTCATCTCAAACGAGAGCGTAAAGACATGAGCGATACCCTGCAGCTGATCCTTGAAGACACCGACGGCGAGCAACTGACGACTGTCTGCACCCGCGTCGCGGTCATGTGGCAAGGCAAAGAGCTGTGGATCCAGCAGGACGGCCGCGGCCAACTGTTGATCGGCGTGGACGTCGAAGAAGGCGACGCCGAATACGCCAACCTGCTGTTGCGCCCATTGGCGACTAATCTGGTAAGTCTGCAACTGGAGATGGAACCGGCTGAACTCGGCGACGACGAGGATCACGTTCACGGCCCGGATTGCAACCACGACCACTAAGGAAACCGCTCTATGCTCGCCCTCGGCAAACTGCTTGAACTGACCCTCGCCGGCCGCGAACCGGCGGAGAAGACTCAACTGACTGTCGAAGGCGTGCGCATGCGCTGGTTGAGCGAAGGTGCGCTGGAAGTCCGGCCACCTGAAGCGCGTGACAATGGCCTGGACCTGCTGCTGTCGGCGGGGATCCATGGCAACGAAACAGCGCCGATCGAGTTGCTCGATCGCCTGTTGCACGACATTGCCCGTGGCGACTTGAAGCCGCGCGCACGTATCCTGTTCCTGTTCGGCAACCCGGAAGCGATTCGCAAGGGCGAGCGTTTCGTCGAGCAGGACGTCAATCGGCTGTTCAACGGTCGTCACGAACAAAGCAGCGGTTGCGAAGCCCTGCGTGCCTGTGAACTGGAGCGTTTGGCAGCGAGTTTCTTCAGCCTGCCGGACCGTCAGCGTCTGCATTACGACCTGCATACGGCGATTCGTGGCTCGAAAATCGAGCAATTCGCCTTGTACCCGTGGAAAGAAGACCGCCAGCATTCGCGTCAGGAACTGGCTCGTTTGCGCGCCGCTGGCATGGAAGCGGTGCTGCTGCAGAACAAGCCGTCTATCGTGTTCAGCGCCTACACCTACGACAAGCTGGGTGCCGAGGCCTTTACCCTGGAGTTGGGCAAGGCGCGGCCGTTCGGTCAGAACGCCGGGGTCAACGTCTCGCTGCTGGAGAAGCGCCTCAAGCAGATCATCGAAGGCACCGAGCCGGAAATGACTGAAGAAGCACTGGACGGTTTGCAGCTGTACAGCGTGGCGCGGGAAATCATCAAGCACAGCGACAGCTTCCGCCTGAACCTGCCAGCGGACATCGAGAACTTTTCGGAGCTGGAAGTGGGCTACCTGCTGGCGGAAGACATCGCCAACACCCGCTGGATCATCGAGGAGGAGGGCGCCCGGATCATCTTCCCGAACCCCAAGGTGAAGAATGGTTTGCGTGCCGGCATCCTGGTCGTGCCGACCACCGACGAAAACCTGGCTTGAAATCAGCGTAGAACCAATGTGGGAGCGGGCTTGCTCGCGAAGACGGTGGCACATCCAGCATCGATGTGACTGTTACACCGCTTTCGCGAGCAAGCCCGCTCCCACATTTGGTTTTGAGTGAGGCCATAGACCTCACTTAGCCTTTAGACGGCTACTGCGCGCGGCTCAGTGCGACGCAGGCTACGGATCTTCAGCAACGTATCCGCACAGGTCTTCGCCGCTTCCTGGCCTTTATGCAGGAAATGCTCGAAGAAGAACTTCTGGTGCTCTTCGCCGGCATGGAAGTGGTGCGGGGTCAGGGACACCGAGAACACCGGCACTTCGGTTTCCAGTTGTACCTGCATCAGGCCGCTGACCACCGACTGGGCGACGAACTCGTGACGGTAGATGCCGCCGTCCACCACCAGGGCTGCCGCGACGATGCCGGAATAACGACCGGTCTTGGCCAGCAACTTGGCGTGCAGGGGCATTTCAAAGGCGCCGCCGACTTCGAAGCAGTCGATGTCGGACTCCTGATAACCCTGGGCAATCATTTCGGCGACGAAGCCTTTGCGGCTCTGGTCGACAATGTCTTTGTGCCAGCAGGCCTGGATGAACGCAACGCGCTCGCCGTGATGGTGTTTGCTTTTGCTGTCGATTGCGGTGGGTTGCATGTTCTGACTCCTGTTTGTGTGAAAAACAGGGCGTTATGAATCGAAGGGGATCTGAGGGTACGCACGCTCGCACGAATGCCGGCGGACGGCCCTTTGTTGTCAATCCCGTTCTCTCTTCATCCGGACTATGACCGTCGGCCCCGGGATCACACCGGGTCTGCTGACCTTGCTGCCAGGCACCGCCGAAGCCGTGCTGTCACCAAGCGCTCGCGGGCTATGCGCATTGTGCGCAATTACCGCCGGTGGGGAGTTGCACCCCGCCCTGAGAACGTTTTTGCCGCCGGAATGTTTGGCGGCGCAGCGTTTTTATCACATATTTCCGGTATGCGCATGACCCCTTTTGGATGATTGTCATCGACTTTTCCGTTGGTTTAATCGGCCTTTTCCTACGCGAGGGTTGATTAATCGTCGCCATGCCCGCAGTAATTCTTTCCTGAAAGGGATTTCCCCTGCTTACCGAGGCCAGATTCATGAGCGTTATCGATCTTCGCAGCGACACCGTCACCCAACCTTGCGCCGGCATGCTCGAGGCAATGACCAAGGCCGCCACCGGCGATGACGTGTATGGCGAAGATCCGACGGTCAATCACCTGGAAGCCGAACTGGCCAGGCGCCTGGGTTTTGCCGCGGCACTGTTCGTACCGACCGGCACCATGAGCAACCTGCTGGGGTTGATGGCCCACTGCGAGCGCGGGGACGAGTACATCGTCGGCCAGCAGGCCCACACTTATAAGTACGAAGGGGGTGGCGCGGCGGTGCTTGGCTCGATCCAGCCACAGCCGCTGGAGGTGCAGGCCGATGGTTCGCTGGACCTGGCGCAGGTTGCAGCGGCGATCAAGCCGGATGACTTCCATTTCGCCCGCACCCGTTTGCTGGCGCTGGAAAACACCATGCAAGGCAAGGTCCTGCCGTTGGAGTACCTGGCGCGGGCGCGCAGTTTTACCCGCGAGCATGGCTTGCAACTGCACCTGGACGGCGCACGCCTCTACAACGCGGCAGTGAAACTGGGCGTGGATGCCCGGGAAATCACCCAACATTTCGATTCCGTCTCGGTGTGCCTGTCCAAAGGCTTGGGTGCACCGGTCGGCTCGGTGCTGTGCGGCTCAGCCGAGTTGATCGGCAAAGCCCGGCGACTGCGCAAGATGGTTGGCGGCGGCATGCGTCAGGCCGGCATTCTGGCGGCGGCGGGCCTGTATGCACTGGATCACAACGTAGAGCGCCTGGCCGACGACCACGCCAATGCGCAATACCTGGCCGAAGGCCTGCGTGCGGCAGGCTTCGAGGTCGAGCCGGTGCAGACCAACATGGTTTACGTGCAGATGGGCGACCAGGCCGAGGCCATCAAGGCCTTTGCCGTCGAGCGCGGGATCAAGCTCAGTGCCGCCGCACGTCTGCGCATGGTCACGCACATGGACGTCAGCCGTGCGCAAATCGAGCAAGTCGTCGCGACATTCGTCGGCTTTTCGCGCAAGTGATAGCGTTAGCGCTCCAATTGAGCGTTTCTATCGTATAAACACGCTGTACCCCGCGCGCAGGGCCGATATAATGCGGCCCTTTGCCGTCGCTTCGTCTGTTGACGTTTCGAACAGGCCTTTGGCCGCAGCCTCCGTGGAAGAACCTAATGAAAAGCGCAGAAATCCGTGAAGCCTTCCTTCGCTTCTTCGAAGAGCAAGGCCACACCCGTGTAGCCTCCAGCTCTTTGATTCCGGGCAACGACCCAACCCTGCTGTTCACTAACGCGGGGATGAACCAGTTCAAGGACTGCTTCCTGGGCCAGGAAAAGCGCGCGTACACCCGCGCCGTCAGCAGCCAGAAATGCGTGCGCGCCGGCGGCAAGCACAACGACCTGGAAAACGTCGGTTATACCGCTCGTCACCACACCTTCTTCGAAATGCTGGGTAACTTCAGCTTCGGCGACTACTTCAAGCGTGACGCCATCACCTACGCCTGGAACTTCCTGACGTCCGACAAGTGGCTGAACCTGCCAAAGGAAAAGCTCTGGGTCACTGTCTACGCCAGCGATGACGAGGCGTACGACATCTGGACCAAGGAAATCGGGGTTCCGGCCGAGCGTATGGTGCGCATCGGCGACAACAAGGGCGCGCCGTACGCCTCCGACAACTTCTGGACCATGGGCGATACCGGCCCGTGCGGTCCTTGCACCGAGATTTTCTACGATCACGGTGCCGACATCTGGGGTGGCCCACCGGGCTCGCCGGAAGAAGACGGCGACCGTTACATCGAAATCTGGAACAACGTGTTCATGCAGTTCAACCGCACCGCCGATGGCGTGTTGCACCCGCTGCCAGCGCCGTCGGTCGACACCGGCATGGGCCTGGAGCGGATCAGTGCCGTGCTGCAGCACGTTCACTCGAACTATGAAGTCGACCTGTTCCAGAGTCTGCTGAGCGCTTCGGCCAAGGCCATCGGCTGCACCAACGACGCCCAGGCTTCGCTGAAAGTGGTGGCTGACCACATCCGTTCCTGCGGCTTCCTGATCGCCGACGGCGTGCTGCCGTCCAACGAAGGCCGCGGCTACGTGCTGCGCCGGATCATCCGTCGCGCCTGCCGTCACGGTAACAAGCTGGGCGCCAAGGGCAGCTTCTTCTACCAGATCGTCGCGGCCCTGGTTGCCGAGATGGGCGAGGCGTTCCCGGAGCTGAAATCCCAGCAGGCGCACATCGAGCGCGTGTTGAAGGCCGAAGAAGAGCAATTCGCCAAGACCCTGGAGCAAGGCCTGAAAATCCTCGAGCAGGATCTGGCTGAGCTCAAGGGCGACGTGGTGCCGGGCGACGTAGTGTTCAAACTCTACGACACCTATGGCTTCCCGATGGACCTGACCGGCGACATCGCTCGCGAGCGCAGCCTGACCATCGACGAAGAAGGTTTCGAGCGTGAAATGGAGGCCCAGCGCGTCCGTGCCCGTTCCGCGAGTTCCTTCGGCATGGACTACAACAGCCTGGTCAAGGTTGACGTGGCCACCGAGTTCACCGGTTACATCGCTCACAGCGGTTCCGCAAAAATCGTTGCGCTGTATAAAGATGGCCAGTCGGTCGACGTATTGAGCGAAGGCGATGAGGGCGTGATCGTTCTCGACAAGACGCCGTTCTACGCCGAGTCCGGTGGCCAGGTCGGTGATTGCGGTTACCTGCAGGCGGGCAGTGCGCGTTTCGACGTGCGTGACACCACCAAGACCGGCGGTGCATTCCTGCACCACGGTATCCTGGATTCGGGTAGCCTGATCGTCGGTGCGCCGGTCGAGACCCACGTTGACGCCGAGGTGCGTCACGCCACGTCGTTGAACCACTCCGCGACCCACTTGCTGCACGCTGCATTGCGCCAGGTGCTGGGCGATCACGTTCAACAGAAAGGCTCGTTGGTCGACAGTCAGCGCCTGCGCTTCGACTTCAGCCACTTCGAAGCCATCAAGCCTGAACAGCTGAAAGCGCTGGAAGACATCGTCAACGCCGAAATTCGCAAGAACTCCGAAGTCGAAACCGAAGAAACCGATATCGAAACCGCCAAGCAGAAAGGCGCCATGGCGCTGTTCGGCGAAAAATACGGCGACAACGTGCGTGTGCTGAGCATGGGCGATTTCTCCGTTGAGCTGTGCGGCGGTATCCATGCCAACCGTACCGGCGATATCGGCCTGCTGAAAATCATCAGCGAAGGCGGTGTGGCATCGGGCGTACGTCGTATCGAAGCCGTCACCGGTGCGCAAGCGCTGGCCTACTTGAACGCGGCGGAAGAACAACTCAAGGAAGCGGCCAGCCTGGTCAAGGGCAGCCGCGACAACCTGATCGACAAGCTGTCGGCTGTGCTGGAGCGCAACCGTCTGCTGGAGAAGCAACTCGAGCAGTTGCAAGCCAGGGCTGCCAGTGCCGCGGGCGACGATCTGTCGGCCCAGGCGCTGGACGTCAAGGACGTTAAAGTGCTGGCCGTGCGTCTGGACGGTCAGGATGGCAAAGCGCTGCTGGCGCTGGTCGATCAACTGAAAAACAAACTCGGCCGCGCAGTGATCCTGCTCGGCAGTGTCCATGAGGAAAAGGTCGTTCTGGTTGCAGGCGTAACCAAAGACCTGACTGGCCAACTCAAAGCCGGTGATTTGATGAAGCAAGCCGCTGCGGCAGTGGGCGGGAAGGGTGGTGGTCGTCCAGACATGGCGCAAGGCGGCGGTACCGACGCCGGCGCACTGGATGCGGCACTGGCCCTGACCGTTCCGTTTGTAGAGCAGGGTCTATAAGGCAGTACTTGCGGCCCGCAGTCTAGTGGTGGGCCGCAACGCTGTTTGAGTGATTATTTGGGCGCCCTTCATGGGCAGAGGCGGCTTTGAAATGGCTTTGATCGTACAGAAATTTGGAGGCACCTCGGTCGGCACTGTCGAGAGAATCGAGCAGGTCGCCGACAAGGTTAAGAAATTCCGCGATGCCGGCGATGACCTGGTGGTTGTGCTGTCTGCAATGAGCGGCGAAACCAACCGTCTGATCGATCTGGCCAAGCAAATCAGTGGCGACGGCCAACCGGTTCCGCGCGAGCTGGACGTGATCGTCTCCACCGGTGAGCAGGTGACGATTGCCCTGTTGGCCATGGCGCTGATCAAGCGTGGCGTGCCAGCGGTGTCGTACACCGGCAACCAGGTGCGGATTCTGACGGATAGCGCGCACAATAAAGCGCGTATCTTGCAGATTGATGACCAGAAGATTCGCGGTGACCTGAAAGCAGGTCGTGTGGTGGTTGTCGCCGGTTTCCAGGGCGTCGACGAGCACGGCAACATCACCACCCTCGGTCGTGGCGGTTCCGACACCACCGGCGTGGCGCTGGCGGCAGCCCTGAAGGCTGACGAATGCCAGATCTACACCGACGTCGACGGTGTCTACACCACCGACCCGCGTGTAGTGTCCGTGGCTCAGCGCCTGGACAAGATCACCTTCGAAGAGATGCTGGAAATGGCCAGCCTCGGTTCCAAGGTGCTGCAGATCCGCGCGGTCGAGTTCGCCGGCAAGTACAACGTTCCGCTGCGCGTACTGCACAGCTTCAAGGAGGGTCCGGGCACCCTCATTACTATTGATGAAGAGGAAACCATGGAACAGCCGATCATTTCCGGTATCGCTTTCAACCGCGATGAAGCCAAGCTGACCATCCGTGGCGTGCCAGACATCCCGGGCGTTGCCTTCAAGATTCTCGGCCCGATCAGTGCCGCGAACATCGAAGTCGACATGATCGTGCAGAACGTCGCGCACGATAACACCACCGACTTCACCTTCACCGTGCACCGCAACGACTACCAGGCGGCGCAAGCCGTGCTGGAAAAGACCGCTGGCGAGCTGGGTGCCCGTGAAGTCGTGGGCGACACCAAGATCGCCAAGGTGTCGATCGTCGGCGTTGGCATGCGTTCTCACGCAGGCGTGGCCAGCCGCATGTTCGAATCCCTGGCCAAGGAAAGCATCAACATCCAGATGATCTCGACGTCGGAAATCAAAGTCTCCGTAGTGATCGAAGAGAAGTACCTGGAACTGGCTGTGCGCGCTCTGCACACAGCTTTCGAACTGGACGCACCGGCCCGCCAGGGCGAGTGATGCGTTTGCCAAAAGGCG
This sequence comes from Pseudomonas sp. BF-R-19, assembly GCF_019956445.1. NCBI lineage: Bacteria > Pseudomonadati > Pseudomonadota > Gammaproteobacteria > Pseudomonadales > Pseudomonadaceae > Pseudomonas > Pseudomonas sp. BF-R-19. The sequence continues at coordinate 265,784 of NZ_JAHBDN010000059.1, read as the reverse complement.
CGGTCTGACCGCGCCTTTTGTTTTTTTGAATGGCGTGACCCCCGAGGCTGTTCTTTTGCTCGCGCTAGTCAATACTCAGGCATGTAGGGCTGCGACCGCTCCGGTTGTGGGTCGAGTGCCTTTTTTTTGCAGACTGTTGTCCCTGAAATGTAATGCGTGAGGAGAAAGGTATGCTGATTCTGACTCGTCGGTGTGCAGAAAGCCTGATTATCGGTGATGGCGAAATCACCGTGACCGTGCTCGGCGTCAAAGGAAATCAAGTGCGCATCGGTGTTAATGCCCCCAAAGAGGTAGCTGTTCACCGGGAGGAAATTTACCTGCGTATCAAGAAAGAGAAGGACGAAGAACCAAGCCATTAATTTTTATCGTTTTTTATGTTTGCAAACGGGGAAGAAGCTGGTTAATATACGCCCCGTGTTGCGGAGAGCTGGCCGAGTGGCCGAAGGCGCTCCCCTGCTAAGGGAGTACACCTCAAAAGGGTGTCGGGGGTTCGAATCCCCCGTTCTCCGCCATTATTTGCGTAGTACGTTGTAATCTGGCTTCTTCGGTAAGTTGTTGAAATTACTAGAAAAAGTGCTTGACATAGAGATTAGACGGCCTATAATGCGCGGCAACAAATGCACTCGTAGCTCAGCTGGATAGAGTACTCGGCTACGAACCGAGCGGTCACAGGTTCGAATCCTGTCGAGTGCACCATTTAAGAGTTAGTTGCAGTAATGCAAGTAACTTGGCTTCAGCCAGTTGTGGTCTGGTCTAAAAACACAAATGCACTCGTAGCTCAGCTGGATAGAGTACTCGGCTACGAACCGAGCGGTCACAGGTTCGAATCCTGTCGAGTGCACCATACAACAGAAAGCCCGCATTTAATGCGGGCTTTTTGCCGTCCGGGATTTGGCTTTTCCTTTCGTGCATCCCCTCTCGTCGAACTCCACCTGTGCGCTGCGACCTCGCTGGGTGTCGTAGCGGTAGCTCGTGGCTGAATTGCGAATACTGATCTTGTCCGGCTTGCCGAGCGCGCTTTCGACGTCTTGCTGGCTCATGCCGGCGACCACTCGCTGATTGATGATCGCCTCCCGGCGCTGCCTGGCACTGATCAGGTTTCCGCACTTGTCCTGCGCCTGACCGACCACGGTCGGCTCTTTCCTTTGGATTTTCATTCCTGATGTTTCACGGGGTTCGGCTGGCGGCATAAGCGCCATCGTGCTGCCGGGTGTAAAAGCACGGACGTCCTGAAGTGAAACACTCTCTCCCGCGGCACAACTCAGTGTGGTGAAAGTAATGCGCCCATTGGCCGCCTCGCAGCGCTGAACGGTGGTGGCGAGCGCCAGGGGCAAGGGGCTGACCAGGCCGAGCAGTAAAAAGAATTGTGCAACTGATGGCATCAGGCGTCCTCCATGACGTTCCTTTTCAAGGGTAGCGGCTACAATTTTCGAAGGGTGGTGTGTTTTCTTTTCAGAATACGTCGTCGCATTTTCATGGATCAGGACGATGCTCAAGTTTGTTGTGCAAGCGCTTGTTTCAGCCAAGATTTTTTAACGTTTAAAACCGTCAGGCGGTGTATCATTGCGCCCGTCAGCCCCGCCGGGGCTTGTGGAATACCTCCATGGACTTACCCAGTAGTTACTCAGTACCCCGTTTCACCAATCATGAATTGACTGATTGATCCTTCCGGCGTGCCCCGCTGCTGGGAGTGGAGTTCGCCTATGTCCGATGTTGAAGTAAAGAAAACGCAGGAAAGCTTGCAGGATCGCCTGGCTCAGGTGGTTGAGTTGCTGCAGCGCCAGCGAGTGGTAGAAGACCTGACTCACCGCCAGGAAGGCCCGCATCATGACCGGGTCGAGAACCTGGTCCACCGGCAGAACCTCGTCGAGTTGCAGCGCAAACTCGATGACCTGCACTCCGCCGACGTCGCCTACATCCTTGAAGCCTTGCCGCTGGACGATCGTCTGACGCTCTGGCAACTGGTCAAGGCCGATCGCGACGGCGACATCCTTCTTGAAGTATCCGATTCGGTCCGTGAATCGCTGATCGCCGACATGGACGATCACGAGCTCCTGGCAGCCGCCAAGGACATGGATGCCGACGAACTCGCTGACCTGGCCTCCGAGCTGCCGCGAGACGTCGTCCATGAGCTCATGGAGACCCTGGACCAGCAACAACGCGAGCGCGTGCGTTCGGCACTGTCCTACGACGAGGAGCAGGTCGGCGCGTTGATGGACTTCGAGATGGTGACCATCCGCGAGGACGTCAGCCTTGAAGTGGTCTTGCGTTATCTGCGTCGTCTCAAGGAGTTGCCGGGCCACACCGACAAACTGTTCGTGGTCGATTACGACGGCGTCCTCAAGGGCGTGTTGCCGATCAAGCGTTTGCTGGTCAACGATCCGGACAAACAGGTTTCCGAGGTGATGGCCAGCGATCCGGTGAGTTTCCACCCGGACGAAGACGCCTACGATGCGGCTCAGGCGTTCGAGCGTTACGACTTGATCTCCGCGCCTGTGGTCGACAAGAACGGCAAGCTGATCGGCCGTCTGACCATCGATGAAATGGTCGACCTGATCCGTGAAGAGAGCGAAAGCGAAGTTCTCAACATGGCGGGTCTGCGTGAAGAAGAAGACATTTTTGCGTCGGTCTGGAAATCCCTGCGTAACCGTTGGGCCTGGCTGGCGATCAACCTGATTACCGCGTTCGTGGCTTCTCGGGTCATCGGTTTGTTTGAAGGTTCGATCGAGAAGCTCGTGGCGCTTGCGGCGTTGATGCCGATCGTGGCGGGGATCGGCGGTAACTCGGGTAACCAGACCATCACCATGATTGTTCGGGCCATGGCGCTGGACCAGGTGAGCACCGGCAATACCTCGCGCCTGATGCGCAAGGAATTGGCGGTAGCGCTGATCAACGGCGTGATCTGGGGTGGGGTGATCGGTGTGGTTGCCTACCTGCTCTATGGCAGTTGGTCATTGGGCGTGGTGATGACCGCCGCGATGACGCTCAACCTGTTGCTGGCGGCGTTGATGGGGGTCTTGATCCCGATGACCCTGGCGAAGATGGGACGCGATCCGGCAATGGGGGCCAGTGTGATGATCACGGCCATGACCGACAGCGGCGGCTTTTTCATCTTCCTCGGGCTTGCGACAATCTTCCTGCTCTAAAGTCCGTTTCACTAAAACCCGCCATCAGGCGGGTTTTTTGTGCCCGGATTTCAGGCAAAAAAAGCCAGCGATCAGGCTGGCTTGAGCTTTTTGGGTGAATCAGGACGCGTCGGCGGCCATTTCAGCGTCATGGGCGATCAGCGAAACCAGGGCGTTCTGCTGACGATGGGAGAGTTGGCGGAAGCGCTGCAGCAGTTCCCGTTCGTGCAAGGAAAGCTCCGGGCTGTCCAGGCGCATGCTCAACTCTTCTCCCAGTGCGCCTTCCTGAATAAGACTCTGCTCAAGGCGCGCAATGATTTCGGAGTTCATGCTGCGATGATGATTGCGAGCCACCTCGGCAATGCGTTCACGCATTCCGTCTGGCAGACGTACGACGAACTTGTCAGCCGTACGGCTGGAATAAATTGCCTGTTTCAATGGGCGCATATATTTAACCGGTTAGTTCAGGGGAGCGGTTTTCGGGATTGGCCGCAGGATGTCTGGTAGGACAAGCGCTCTGACCAAATGTTCAACCTGAATTGATAGGCGCGCATCATGCCTCAAACAAGCCAGATCCTTGGCGTCAATTCTGTGACAAATATTGAACTGTATAAAGGCTTTCTGCCAGCACCAATTATCAGAAATGCAGACTGGTTTGAAAAGTTCGACCGGGCCGTATCGCTTAGCGCTTTCTCCAACCCACGAAAGGCTTCTGACGGGCAGAAAAAGCCGACTCGATCCCTGTTCCTTGCCTTTTACAGAATAGTGGCAAATGGCCGATTTACTAGGGGAGGTCGTATAGAGGGGGTGAATTCAGGATGGATGGCAGGCCCTTGCACTGGATCTGCCATGTCGGATCAACGCAGTACCGGATCAAACTTGATCTTGCGTCCGGCAATCAATGCGAGCACGAACAGGGCGCTGAATACGCCACAGGCGATCAGGGGGAGGGTGACGACCATGTCCTGGGTCAATGACAGATGAAAAATGCCACTCAACATGGCGAGGATGAAGAAACTCGCGGCTGATCTGGACATGCTGTGCTCCTGGTGGGGGTCATTTCAAAATACCAAGCGTTCGGCAGATGGAGCCGGTACCAGGATGTTTTCCTGGCTGACAAAGCCGTGCTGGTCGCTTGTCGCTGCCAGCAGCTCGCACGCCAGAGTCTATCGGCAATTAAATTCTTTAAAAACAATGAATTAAGTTATTTTTGGTAAAACGCATTATTGCATTTTTCAATGATGGCTTTTTGCGGTGATGCAATTTGCACGGTAAACAAGTCCGCGCCCGGCCGAGGCGACTGCCTACACTTAAAAAGCCCTACGGACGACATGACAAAAGCCAGCCCGGCCGTTAACATGCACGCCGTCCATCGCATCGCGTTTCGTCGCGGTCAACGTGTGTCTCAGTAGCTCAATTGGATAGAGCATCCCCCTCCTAAGGGGAAGGTTGGCAGTTCGAACCTGCCCTGGGACACCATATTTTGCAGCTCCCCTGCCTGTTTCAACGCTTCGTTTTCACGACTTGTAGATAAAGTTCGACAAATTCAGGTGCCAGGGATTTTCGAAGCCATCAACTTTACCTTCGTGACGTTCCATCTCTTCTCCGTAGTCTGAATCTCCCATCCCGCCTGTACACGCCGATCGTCACCACTTCGTGGTACGTGAATCCCGACGACTCGGCAGGCGCGACCCAGCAGGAGACGCTGACGACAACGACACCCAGAGTTTCGCCGCCAACTTAAAACAACGACCATCACCTTGGTCGGGGTCGATCTTCAGAGTAACGACATCTTTTTTGGCAGTGCCTGAGGCATCGCGCGTGAACGGATCCGCCGTGAACTATCGAGCAGCACAAGGCTTAATGAGCGCGGCGGGTAGATACAGGTTAACGCGGCAGGGGATACCAGGAACGACATCAGCATTGCGGGTACCCTGTTCTGGGTCTTCGACAAGGACGGCGACACAATGACGACCTACCCCCTGAAAGTGAAGGGCAGACCGTCTTGTATTGACTTGAAATTCAATCCAGTTCCACCCAGGCGGACTCGGTCGGTGCTTCGTTGGTGAGCCCGTGTTTCAGCGCATACATCAACAAGTCGATGCGGTTGATGAGATTAAGCTTCTGATAGATGTTGCTGAGGTGGTTGTGCACGGTGTGCTCGCTGATCCCCAGGCGCCCGGCGATGCTCACATATTTGGCGGACGGTTCGCCCACGATGGCGCGAATCAGTTCTCTCTCGCGCAGCGTCAGCCGCGCCTGTTTCGCCCGCTCCAGATTGCATTTCAAGGGTATGTGCCCGGTCGCGGAATAGCCGGAAAGGCCGCCAGCCCAGGCTCTATCCATTGCGAAGTCGCTATGGTGGACCTTGAGGATGGCCTGGATAATCGATTCCGTCGGGTCTTCCGCCAGTACGATGCCGCGAGCGCCAGCCTCTATCGCCTGGGCAGCGGGGACGACTTCGTACAGACCCTTGAGCAGCAGCACTTTCATTTCGGCGCTACGGGTGAGTCCCGCGACGATCTCCAGAGGATTAAGTGCATCCGGAAAGAAACTGAAAAAAATGACATTGGGCCGCAACTGATCGGCAAGATCCAGCGCACTGGTATAAGTGGTGGCCTGTGCTATCACTTCCATCTGGGGCTTTCTGGCATTGATCAAGTCGTGAAGGCCCTTAAGCACGAGGGGGCGACAATCGATCAACATCACGCGAATGTGTTCTTTTTGGTCAGTCATGATCTTCCTGACCCCCTTGAAAAACCAGCGATGGCCTCCAGAGGTCCTTGGGCCATTTCCATCAACAGCACCGGCAGGGAGGGCGAACGTTTCCAACAGGCAGACAAAGCCCGGGAGAGAAGATCAATACGAGTAATTTTCAATGGTTTGCGCATGATGATGTGCTCCCTCCCGCCTCTCAACTGATTCTAGGCCAGCCCGGAGCGCTACCTGTCTGCCCATCCGTCGGTCCTCGATGCAAGCCCCGTGCGAGTAGGCCTGACCGCTGTTCTCAAGAGGGGGGGTAACCCTCGAAAATCAAGGTATTAGGCTCGCCACGGGTGGCCAGTGGCCAAGGTCTGATCCTGATTGAAATCGTCAATTAATCGACGAGTGGTGTTCACTTAGGAGTGCCAATATCGACTTAGTCAATTTATCGGCGAATTCTGCCTGGCCAGCCACCGGCATTTGCTGATGTTCATGTATTGCTGGTGTTCATGTATCAGCATTTTTTTGTGCGCGAGGTGTCGTTTTCAGTAAGGGCTTCACATATTCAGAATGAGCGTCGGGGAAGGTTCTCAAGGGAACGCTGTTGCTGGCCGATAACCCGGACAGTCAGGGGCTTGTTCGTCTCTTCCGGTCGGCATGGGGGCTCATTGTCTATGCGAAGGTGTTTGATAGCCTAGTGCCACCCTTTATCATCTGCGCGCCAAATCAAGGGCTGCGAAGCTGAGTCCGTCCGTGTATTTGTCTTTGGGTTCTTCTTCTTAAATTGCCTGGAAATCTTCGATGCTGTCGTATCACCAAAAGCGTTTTCTGATCGTCGATGATTTCTCGGACTTTCGCAGTTCGGTCAGGTCGATGCTGCGCGAACTGGGCGTCAAGGAAGTGGACACTGCCGATACCGGTGAGCAGGCGCTGAAAATGTGCTCGCAGAAGGCCTACGATTTCATCCTGCAGGACTTTCACCTGGGTGACGGCAAGAAGAATGGCCAGCAGGTGCTCGAAGACCTGATGGAAGAAAGGCTGATCAGCCATGAAGCGGTGTTCGTCATGGTCACCGCCGAAACCAGCCAGGCCATGGTACTCAGTGCGTTGGAACATGAACCCGATGCCTACCTGACCAAGCCATTCAACCGTTCCAGCCTGGCCCAGCGCCTGGAGCGCCTGGAGCAGCGCAAGACCCTGCTCAAACCGATCCTGCAGGCCCTCGACCAGGGCAAGCCGATGGAAGTGCTCAACGCCTGCATCGCCCTGTGCAAGCAAGATATCCGTTACTCGCCATTGTGCCTGCGCTATCGCGCCGATGCCCTGCGCGACCTGAATCAGAACGAAGCGCTGGAGCGCCTCTATGACGGCATCATCGCCGACCGTCCGTTGCCATGGGCGTTTGCCGGGTTGGGCAAGTTGCTGTTCAAGCGCGGTCAGGTCGGGCAGGCCAAGGGCATTTATGAAAAAGCCCTGAAAGTCTTCCCGATGATGCCCGCGCTCTACGACGGCATGGCTGACGTGCTGGTCGCCGAAGGGGACACCAAGGGTGCGCAGCGCGTTCTGGAGGAGGCGATTCGCCTGTCGCCGCTGGCGGTGCGCCGGCAAGCGTTGCTCGGTAAGCTGGCGATGACCAACGAGGACTTCGACACGGCGGCCAAGGCCTATCGCCAGGCAGTGAGCCAGGGCGCGCAGTCGCGGTTCAAGGATGCCGAGAGCAACCTCGGCCTGGCCCATGCGTTGATCAGCAAGGGCAGCGAAAGGGGCCTGGACACGCGGACCCGACTGGAAATCAACACCACATTGAGCGCCGTGGCCAAGGAAAACCCTTCCGATCCGGGCCTGCAAATCCGGGCGCGCCTGATGAAAGCCACCAGCCTGTTGCTCAACGATGCCGAGACGGCGGACAAGCTTACCGAGCAAGCCTTGTTGCGCCTGGATGGCATGGAGCAATTCATGAGCGCCGAAGCGGCGTTACTGGTGGCCAAGCAACTGAAAATGCTCGGGCAGACCGAGGCCGGTACCGCGATGCTGAAAAACTGCGTGGAAATCTACGGCGACGATCCGGTGGTCATGAAGGACATCGCCAAGCAGACCGACGACCCGAGCATCCTCAACTCCGGCAACGCTGCCGCGGAACTCAACCGTCAGGGCGTGCGCGTGTATAAGACCGGCAACCTGGTGGAGGCCCGGCAGGTATTCCGCGAAGCCCTGGCGATGCAACCGAAGAACATCAGTATCGCCCTGAACATGGCGCAGTCGTTGTTGCATGGCACCGATACCAGTGCTCCTTCGGCGGAGCTGGAGGAGTGCCGGACCTGCCTGAAAATGGTCGGCCTGATGCCCGACTCCGACGCGCGCTATCCGCGTTACCAGAAGCTCAAAAGCAAGGCATTTGGCCAATGAGCGACAACCAACAAGCACTGGATTTTTCCACGGTGATCGCCTCTACCGTGCACGACATGAAGAACTCGCTGGCCATGCTGATGCAGGCCCACAGCCAGTGGCTGGGGCGATTGCCGGAGGCGGCGCAGCAGACGCCGGAGCAGGGCGTGATCGACTTCGAGTTCGCCCACCTCAACGGCATGCTGGTGCAGCTGCTGGGGCTGTATAAGCTCGGCGTCAACCAGATGCCGTTGCAACCGGCCTACCATGAACTGGACGACTTCATCGAAGCGCAACTGGCATGCCATCAGGAGGTGTTCGCCAGTCGCGGCATCATGGCCACCTTTGAAGTGGACCCGCTGAGCCCGCTGGGTTTCTTCGACCGTGAGTTGATCGCGTCGGTATTGGCCAACTGCATCAACAACGCCATTCGCTTTGCACGGCATGCCGTTTTGATCAGCGTCAGCGACGAAGCCGGGCAACTGGTGTTGACCATCAATGACGATGGTGAGGGATACCCGGTGCAGATGCTCGAGCGTCAGGCCGATTACGTGCAGGGCATCAATCAAAGCACTGGCAGCACCGGGCTGGGCCTGTACTTTGCCGGGCGAATTGCCGCACTGCATCAACGCAACGGCGTGGGTGGGCGTACCGAAATCAGCAATGGTGGTCCGTTGGGCGGTGGGGTGTTCCGCCTTTACCTGCCCTGACAGGCAGCATATTTTTCGACGCTGCTTGAAATTCCGAACACGCGGAGCCTATTTTGTACGGTCGCCGTTCGCGGCCCGCACAATAACAAGGATAGCGTCATGAGGACCGTTGGCCTGAGTTCACTCGCGCAGCGATTGACGGGCATTGATGAAGTTGAGTGTGTCACGCCGGATTTGAATGGCGTTCCACGGGGCAAAGTGATGACCTGCGAGGGCTTTCTCGACGGTCGACGTTTGCAGATGGCGCGGGGCGTGCTGCTGCAATGCATCATGGGCGGATACCCGCCGGCGCGTTTTTACGGCAGCGATGATGGCGACCTGGCGCTGATCCCGGACCCAGCACAAATCCACCGCTTGCCCTGGAGCCATCCACCGCGGGCCTTGGCCATTTGCGACGCGAATGAACTGGGCACCACCACCAGCTCCAGCCTGTCGACCCGTGGTCAGCTCAAGGCGGTGATTGCCCGTTACGCGGCCCGTGGCCTGGCGCCCGTGGTGGCGACCGAGCTTGAGTTCTTCGTTTTTGCGCCTAACACCGACCCGACTCAGTCGTTCCAGCCGCCGTTGGGGCTGGACGGTCGCCGCGAAGACGGTCTGTCGGCGTTCAGCGTCAGTTCCAATAACGGCTTGCGGCCGTTCTTCAATGAAGTCTACGAGTGCATGGCGGCGTTGGGGTTGCCTCGCGATACCTTCATGCACGAAATGGGCGTCAGCCAGTTCGAGATCAATTTGCTGCACGGTGATCCGTTGGTGCTGGCCGACCAGACGTTCCTGTTCAAGCACTTGCTCAAGGAAGTGGCCCTCAAGCACGGCCTGAGCGTGGTGTGCATGGCCAAGCCGTTGCCGCATACGCCGGGCAGTTCGATGCATATTCACCAAAGTGTGGTGGAGATCGATTCGGGGCGTAACGTGTTCAGTGATGAAGCGGGGCAGGAGACGCCGACGTTCCGCCACTTCATTGCCGGTCAGCAAGTTTGCATGGCCGACTTCACCGCGTTGTTTGCGCCGAACGTGAATTCCTATCAGCGCTTGTGCCACCCTTACGCCTCACCGAATAATGCCTGCTGGTCCCACGACAACCGGGCGGCCGGCCTGCGCATTCCGGCCAGTTTGCCGGTGGCCCGTCGGGTCGAGAACCGCTTGCCGGGGGCCGATGCCAATCCGTATCTGGCGATTGCCGCAAGCCTGGCGGCGGGCTTGCATGGTATCGAGAACGCACTGGAACCGAGTGCGCCGATCCAGGGTGAGTTCGAAGTGCCGGACAATCTTTCGTTGCCGTGTACCTTGCATGCGGCACTTGAGCGTCTGAAACGTAGCCAGTTGGCCAAGGAACTGTTCGGCGCGGAATTCATCGAAGGCTACATCGCTTCGAAGACCCTGGAACTGAGCAGTTTCCATGATGAAATTACGCCCTGGGAGCGTCGTGTTTTAGCGACCCAGGCCTGACGATCCGTCGACATCCGGCTATCGTTTAGCGGTAGCCGATTCTCACTGCAAGGAGCCGCTCGTTGCGCCAAATCTGGAAATCCTTTCGAGCGCTGTATTTCGCCTCGCTGATGATGTTGATCGGCTCGGGCCTGTTGAGTACTTACCTGGGCCTGCGCCTGGCGGCCGACCATGTCGACAGCCTGTGGGTCGGTGCTTTGATGGCCGCCAACTATTTCGGCCTGGTGCTGGGGGGCAAGATCGGTCACCGGTTGATTGCCCGGGTCGGGCATATCCGGGCCTACTCGGCCTGTGCCGGGATTGTCGGCGCGGCGGTGTTGGGTCATGGCCTGACCGATTGGTTGCCGGCCTGGCTGTTCCTGCGGGTGATCGTCGGCCTCGGCATGATGTGCCAGTACATGGTGATCGAGAGCTGGCTGAACGAACAGGCCGAGGCCACGCAGCGCGGGTTGGTATTCAGCGGTTACATGATCGCCTCCTACCTGGGCCTGGTGATGGGGCAACTGATTCTGGTCATGCACCCGGCGCTGGGGCTGGAGCTGCTGATGCTGGTCGCCCTGTGTTTCGCCTTGTGTCTGGTGCCCGTGGCCCTGACGCGGCGGATCCACCCGGCACCCTTGCATCCGGCACCGATGGAGCCACGGTTCTTTATCAAGCGCGTGCCACAGTCATTGAGCACGGTGCTCGGGGCAGGCCTGATCGTCGGTTCGTTCTACGGTCTGGCGCCGCTGTATGCTTCGCAGCAAGGGTTGTCCACGGAGCAGGTCGGTCTGTTCATGGGTAGCTGCATTTTTGCCGGGCTGCTGGTGCAGTGGCCATTGGGCTGGTTGTCCGACCGCTACGACCGGGCCGTGTTGATCCGCAGTTTTGCATTCAGCCTGGCCCTGGCTGCACTGCCGCTGGCGATCATGCCGCAGGTGCCGTTGGAGGTTCTGTTTATCGCCGGTTTCGTCTGTTCGCTGGTGCAGTTCTGCCTGTATCCGTTGGCGGTGGCGTTCTCCAATGACCACGTCGAAGGTGATCGTCGGGTGTCCCTGACGGCGATGTTGCTGGTGACCTATGGCGTGGGTGCGAGTATCGGGCCGCTGGTGGCGGGCGTGCTGATGAAGCTGTTCGGCAGCCAGATGCTCTACGCGTTTTTCAGCTTCTTTGCGTTGGTACTCGTATGGCGAATTCGTCCGAAAGCGGTGACCAACCTGCATCAGGTGGACGATGCACCGCTGCATCACGTGGCCATGCCGGACAATATGACGAGTTCGCCACTGGTGGCGGCGCTGGATCCGCGGGTCGATGAGCAGGTGGTGCAGGATCAGATGTGCAACCCGGTGAATCCGGAGCCGTCAGCCGAACCTGAATCTGAACCCGATCAACCGCCAGAAGACCCTGATTCGGGGCGCGAGCAAAGCTTTACCGAGGCCAGGCCTTAAAATCGGGGCACAAAAAAACGGGTAGTCACCGCAAGGGGCTGCCCGTTTTTTGTTGACGCTCTATCAGATGTCGTCTTTGTCGAAGCGACGTGCTTCGCGTTGCAACTGATAGACGAAGCGCTCGACCTGACGCTGCACCAGCCCGCTCATGTTGTGGAAGCGAACACCGGCGAAGGTGGTGGAGATCTTTTCTTCGAAGTGCAGATAACGCAACTCGACTGGCGCGGTCATCTTGCCAAAGGGCAGTTCGGCGCTGAAGCGGTCGTACACCTGACCCAGTTGCAGGCTGCCAGTGATGTCGCCGTCGAAGCGCAGTTTGCAGCCGGTAGCGGAAATATCCAGCAGCTTGCCGCTGATGGGGGCCTTGAGCTTTTCGCCGTCGAGGTTGACGTTGACCAGTTGTGCCAGTTTCAGCGCGGCGCGGAACGCATTGCGGCGCTGGTGGTACACCACTTCATCGGGCAGGGCACCGCGATAGCAGCGGCTGCCAGCGGATTCGTCGATGTTCAACCGGCCGGTGCTTTCCCAGGCAATGCGTACGCCTTCGTGGAAGCCTTCGACCCTGAATGGCTCGCCCGCCAGCAGGTAGCGCTCGCCATCACGGGGGATCATTTCGTCCAGGGCAATCATGTTGCTGTCACGGTCAAGGTCCACCAGATAGCTCTGGAAGCGCTGGCTGCGCTCGTGGAACGTGATGATCAGCGGGTCATGGCTTTCGAGCAGCTGGCGCAGGTTGCTGGAGATTTCCAAGGGCGTGGAGAGCACCTTGGGTGGCTGCGGAGCATCGTCCACGGATAAGGCATTGGACACGGTTAATCAATCTCCAGACAAAATTTGACTACGGCAGGATAGCAGTTTGCCAGTATGTTGCGTGTCTTGATAGAGCGGGGGGCATTGACCGGCTCATGCCTGACTGAGCGGGCGTGGCTTGGCACGCTTGGAGAATGTTCCGCTGGCATCGTAAAGCGCCGGGGTTTCACCGCCGGTGAGGATTTTCAGCTGGGTGGCCGTAGCGGCCTGCTGAGTGAGGATCGACTGGCCGTTGTTGGCGTTGATGGCCTGGCACTGGGCCAGGAGATCGGTCAGCACGTCACTTTGCGCCAGCAACTGCTCGCCAATGCTCGACTGGCCGGCCAATTGCTCCAGACCGCCACGGTTGGTCGGCAGGTTGAGGCTGGCGAGGATTTCACTGCGCTTGCGGCCATGCTGTTCGAGCAAAACGACCAATGCCTGTTTCTGCGCCAGGATGTTCTCGAGCAATGGCATGTCGCGGCCATGCAAGGCGAGGGATTCGGTCTGCAGTAACTCCAGCAGGTGTTGCGCCGGGGCAAAGTCGTCGGTGATCAGTTGCAGTAGATGAGTGTCGTGCATGGCTGGCCTTGGGTTTTAAGCGTCCAAAAGCCTGGCGCCGGCGGTGGCCTAGCGCTGGGCTTCGAAGTTGAGCAGTTTGCTGGCTACACGGTTGCTGTCGACTTTATAGCTGCCATCGGCAATCGCTGCTTTCAACTCGGCCACGCGGGCGTTGTCGACGGCAGGCTGATCGCGCAGCTTGTCAGTGACCTTTTGCAACTGTTGAGCCTCATTGCTGAGATGTACCGATTCCCCGCTTTTGACGGTACCGGCCTGCTCGGCCGCGGACTCCAGCGGCGCGGATTTGCCGGCCTCGGCACTTTCCTTGCTGGCGCTGGTACGTGTACTGCCCGTAAGGGACGAGGAGCTGTTCAAACGGCTGAAATCGATGACCATGATAAAAACCTCTGGGAATTTGGACGCTTGCCATGGTTTCGGCCATTCCCTGGAAAACTTTAGGCCCATTTATCAATGAACCTTGCGCGCGCCAGCGCTTGCCGTGCCTGGAACACAGTCTAGGGAACAGCCGCGGCAAGCGCCACATTCTGATGAGCAGAGCGCCTTACATGGACACTTCCACCTGCCCCGGCGCCATGACCTGCGCCTTGATGACTCGCTGGGAGTTGAGGTTTTTCACCCGGATCTGTTCGCTCAGGCTGCCATTTGACAGCGCTTCGCCCGGCATGCGCACGCTGAGCGTACCGCTGCGGGCGGTAATCACCACCTGATCACCCTTGCGGATGACCTCGGCCTGTTCGATATGCACCAGGGTAATCACCTGGTCGGCGACCATTGGTCGGGTCAGTCGTTGCCCGATCGCCTGATCGAGGGAGGTCAGGTAGCCCTGGCTGGTGAGGCTGATATCGCGCTCGCGCAGGACCACATCCCCAGGCTCGACAATGGCGGCGCGGCGCAGTGGCCGGGCGCTGGTGACGACATCGCGAAACAGGCGGATTTGAGCGGGCACGAAGACTGTCCAGGGGGAAACGCCCTCGCAGCGGACCTTGACCGTAACCCGTCCCAATGGCTTGGGACTCTCAAGCGTTGCTGTCAATTCCCTGTCGCACATGGGCATGTGCATGCGCGGATCGAGCGGGTTGACCTGGATCTCGTAGCGACCTTCCGTTTGGCTGGTAGCCAGATAGTCTTCTACGGTGAATTCAAGAAAGCCCTGAGTGACGCCGATAAGCATGTCAGGCAAGGTAACCGCGTCAGCAAGGGCAGGGCTGCCAGCGTTGAACAGGCAAACAGCCGCCAGCACGCCGAGCAATTTTTGGCAGGGTGTGATCAGGCGTCGGAAAAATGTCGGTTCTGTGTTCATAACGATTAAAAAAGCAAGCGCCGTGCCGTTTAGTGATGAAGGCGCGTCGCAACAACACTTGGCGTTGGTGTAGGAGTCTGGGCATGGCGGGTGTAATGGATTCGGTAAACCAGCGCACGCAACTGGTGGGGCAGAATCGCCTTGAGCTGTTGTTGTTCCGTCTCGACGGCCAGCAACTGTACGGGATCAACGTGTTCAAGGTTCGGGAGGTGCTGCAATGCCCCAAACTGACGCTGATGCCCAAGTCCAGTCCTGTCGTGTGCGGCGTGGCGAACATTCGGGGGGCGACCATCCCGATCCTTGATCTGGCGATGGCGACTGGCTCCGGTGCGTTGAAGGACAAGCACAATCCGTTCGTGATCATCACGGAGTACAACACCAAGACCCAGGGTTTCCTGGTCCGCTCGGTGGAGCGCATCGTCAACATGAACTGGGAGGAGATCCATCCGCCGCCCAAGGGCACCGGGCGCGATCACTACCTGACGGCGGTGACGCGGGTCGATAACCAGCTGGTCGAAATCATCGACGTCGAGAAGGTGCTGGCGGAAGTGGCGCCGACACCGGAAGCGATTTCCGTGGGCGTGGTGGATGTCGAAACCCAGCACAAGGCGCTTTCGTTGCGCGTGCTGACGGTCGACGACTCATCGGTGGCGCGCAAGCAGGTCACGCGTTGCCTGCAAACGGTCGGCGTCGAAGTGGTGGCGTTGAATGACGGTCGGCAAGCGCTGGACTACCTGCGCAAACTGGTCGACGAGGGCAGGAAGCCGGAAGAAGAGTTCCTGATGATGATCTCCGACATCGAGATGCCGGAGATGGACGGGTACACCCTGACGGCGGAAATTCGCAACGACCCGCGCATGCAAAAGCTTCATATCATCCTGCACACTTCGTTGTCGGGGGTATTCAATCAGGCGATGGTCAAGAAGGTCGGTGCCGATGACTTCCTGGCCAAGTTCCGTCCTGATGACCTGGCATCCCGGGTAGTCGACCGGATCAAAGCAGCAGATATCAGCTAGGGGTTCGCACCCCTGGCAGTCAACACGATTTAAGAGGCGGCATCATTGTCTACGGGTAATTTGGATTTCGAACAGTTCCGGGTATTCCTGGAAAAAGCCTGTGGCATTTTGCTCGGTGAAAACAAGCAGTACCTGGTCTCCAGCCGTCTCAACAAACTGATGGAACAGCAAGGCATCAAGTCTTTGGGGGAGCTAGTTCAGCGTATGCAGACCCAGCCGCGCAGCGGTTTGCGCGAGCAGGTGGTGGATGCCATGACCACCAACGAAACCCTGTGGTTTCGTGACACCTACCCGTTTGAAGTCTTGAAGAACAAGGTACTGCCCGAGGCGATCAAGGCCAGTCCCGGCCAGCGCCTGCGCATCTGGTCGGCGGCGTGCTCGTCGGGCCAGGAGCCGTATTCGCTGTCGATGTCCATCGACGAGTTCGAGCGTGTCAACCTGGGCCACTTGAGGATGGGCGTGCAGATTGTTGCCACCGACCTGTCCGGTACCATGCTGAACAACTGCAAGACCGGCGAGTACGACAGCCTGGCCATCGGCCGCGGTTTGTCACCCGAGCGCCTGCAGCGTTATTTCGACCCGAAAGGGCCGGGGCGCTGGGCGATCAAGGCGCCGATCAAGAGCCGGGTGGAATTCCGTTCCTTCAACCTGCTGGACAGCTACGCGAGCCTCGGCAAGTTCGACATCGTGTTCTGCCGCAACGTGTTGATCTACTTCTCCGCCGAGGTGAAGAAGGACATCCTGTTGCGTATCCACAGCACGTTGAAGCCGGGCGGTTACCTGTTCCTCGGTGCTTCCGAAGCGTTGAACGGTTTGCCGGATCATTACCAGATGGTCCAGTGCAGCCCGGGGATCATTTACCAGGCGAAGTGATTCGCTGGTGTCATCAAAAAACGGGAGTCCTCTGGGGCTCCCGTTTTTTTGTCCGCAATATCTCCCCCACACACCACAAATCCCCCTGTGGGAGCGGGCTTGCTCGCGAAAGCGTCTTGTCAGTCAGTACTTGTTTTTCTGACACACCGCTTTCGCGAGCAAGCCCGCTCCCACAGTTGTTAGGTGGTGTTCTCGAAAGTGGATCAAGCGGCAGAAAAGCGGCATCCGGCGGAAAACCGTTGCCGCTTTTCTGGCATTGCCGCGTTGCCATGGCCGGCAAAGCCCCGGTTTCCGGGGTTTTTTGAATTGGCATGGGGCTTGCTAAGTTGATCCTACGAAAAATCAGGTCACCCGAAGGTTTCCCGACATGAGCATCAGCTTCGATAAAGCGCTCGGTATCCACGAACAAGCCCTGGGCTTCCGCGCCCAGCGTGCCGAAGTCCTGGCCAACAACATCACCAACGCCGATACCCCGAACTACAAGGCTCGGGACCTGGACTTCTCGAAAGTGCTCGCCGAGCAGAACGAGAAAACCAAAAGCGGCACCTTCGCCTTGAACATGACCAACAGCCGTCACATCGAAGCTGAAGGCCTGGGCAATGGCGACGAGTCGTTGCTGTATCGCACGCCGATGCAACCGTCGATCGACCAGAACACCGTGGACGCTCAGCTGGAACAGTCGAACTACGCGGAAAACGCGATCGGCTTCCAGGCCAGCTTCACCCTGCTCAACAGCAAATTCAAAGGGCTGGTGTCAGCCCTGCGCGGAGAGTAAGCCATGTCTCTATCCAGTGTTTTCAACATTGCCGGTAGCGGCATGAGTGCGCAGACCACGCGCCTGAACACCGTCGCTTCGAACATCGCCAACGCCGAGACGGTCTCGTCGAGCATCGACCAGACCTACCGCGCGCGCCACCCGGTATTCGCCACCATGTTCCAGGGCGGCCAGAGCGGCGGCAGCGACTCGTTGTTCCAGAGCCAGGATGCCGCCGGCCAAGGCGTGCAGGTGCTGGGTGTGGTCGAAGACCAGAGCAACCTCGAAGCGCGCTACGAGCCGAACCATCCGGCGGCCGATGCCAAGGGTTATGTCTACTACCCGAACGTCAACGTGGTGGAGGAAATGGCCGACATGATTTCCGCGAGCCGTTCGTTCCAGACCAACGCCGAAATGATGAACACCGCCAAAACCATGATGCAGAAGGTCCTGACCCTCGGTCAGTGATAAGGGGCGACTCAGATGAGTGTTACCGATTCCACCAGTGGTTTGAGCCTCAACGACATCCTGGCCAACTCCTCGATCAAGACCAACACCACGACTGACGGCCTCGTGTCGGCAACCGGCAGCGCCACGGGCAACCAGGCCCTGGGCAAGGATGCATTCCTGCAGTTGCTGGTGACCCAGCTGAAAAACCAGAACCCGCTGGAGCCCCAGGACAATGGCGCGTTCGTGGCCCAGTTGGCGCAGTTCAGCAGCCTGGAAGGCATCACCACGCTCAACAGCACCGTGAGCGGCCTGGCCAGCAACTACAACTCGTCCCAGGCCTTGCAGGCATCGTCACTGGTGGGCCGTTCGGTCATCGCGCCGGGCGACAAGGCCGTGGTCGATACCACCAAGAGCCTCAGCGGCACGGTGGTGGTTCCGTCTTCGGTGGCGTCCGCCACCCTGAAGATCACCGACGCCGACGGCAAGACCGTGCGCACCATCGACCTCGGTTCGCAGAAGGCCGGCAACGCCAGCTTCATCTGGGACGGCAAGAACGATGCGGGTGAGACGGTACCTGCGGGCACCTACACCTTCGGCGCCACGAGCACGATCGATGGCCAGTCCGTCGCGTTGATCACCAACCTGCCCGCCACCGTCAACAGCGTGACCATCAGCCAGACCGGCGGTGAGTTGATGCTCAATCTGGCCGGGCTGGGCAGCGTTGCCCTGTCCAAAGTACAAACCATTGGTATGTAGAGCCGACTAACACGGCACAAAGGAGTGGATGATGTCTTTCAATATCGGCCTTAGCGGTCTCTATGCAGCCAATAAACAACTGGACGTGACCGGCAACAACATCGCCAACGTCGCGACCACCGGTTTCAAATCGTCCCGCGCAGAATTCGAAGACGTGTACTCGGCGACCCGCCTGGGCACCGGCAGCAAGACCGTCGGCAACGGCGTGCGCCTGGCCAACGTTTCCCAGCAGTTCGGCCAGGGTGACGTGAGCAACACCGGCAACGTGCTCGACATGGGTATCCAGGGCAACGGCTTCTTCGTCCTGAGCAACAACGGTTCGCTGACCTACACCCGTGCCGGTACGTTCAAGACCGACAAGGAAGGCTACGTCACCAACAGCGACGGCACTGCCCGCCTGCAAGGTTACGGTGTGGATGCCAACGGCAAGATCGTCAATGGCGTGCTGACCGACCTGCGGATCGACACCTCCAACCTGGCGCCGAAGTCCACCAGCACCGTGTCGTCGACGATCAATCTGAACTCCACCTCGGCGGTGATCGACCAGACAGTGGCGGCGAACAAGTTCGACCCGTCCAAGACCGAGACCTTTACCAAGTCGTTCAGTACCCCGATCTTCGATACTCAGGGTAACCAGCACACCATGGATCAATACATGGTCAAGACTGGAGCGAACACGTGGGACACCTACACGCTGATCGATGGCCGCAATCCGGATGGCAGTGATCCTACCGTTACCGCGCCGGTTGCTTCGACCATGTCGTTCGATTCCACCGGCAAACTGACTTCGGTCAGCACGCCCGTGACGCCACCAACCACGCCACCGACTTCGGTGATCAGCAGTGACCTGAAAATCACCAACTGGACGCCGGGCAGTGTCACCAATGGCGTCTGGACAACCAACGGCGCCGCAGCCGATCCAGCAGGTTTGACCATCGCCATGGCCAACACCACCCAGTTCAACGCCGACACCGCGCGTTCGATTCCGGCACAGAACGGTTACGCCACGGGCCAGATCACCAACCTGACCATCGATGGCAGCGGTGTGCTGCTGGCCAACTTCAGCAACAACCAGACCAAGCCGATCGGCCAGATTTCCTTGGCCAGCTTCACCAACGAACAGGGTCTGCAGCCAGTAGGCGGCACCAGCTGGAAGGAAACCTACGCGTCGGGCATCCCGGGCTACGATGCGCCGGAGACCGGCACCCTGGGTTCGATCGTTTCCAACTCCCTGGAAGAGTCCAACGTTAACCTGACCAACGAACTGGTCGACCTGATCAAGGCGCAGAGCAACTACCAGGCGAACGCCAAGACCATCTCCACCCAGAGCACCATCATGCAGACCATCATTCAGATGACTTGATGCTGGATAGTGCTGCACAAAAAAGCCCCTCGAGAGAGGGGCTTTTTTGTGCCTGAGGATTTTTGTTGTGTGCCGATATTTTGGTGGTTTGTGATATCGCCATCGTCGGATCGCCGCCCGGAGCAAGCTCGCTCCCACAGGTGATCGAGTTTCTTCATGGAAATGCGGTCCCCTGTGGGAGCGAGCTTGCTCGCGATGAGGCCAGTCCAGCCACTAACTTCTTACAGGCAAAAGAAAACCCCCGACCCGCCAGAGGCTGATCGGGGGTTTCGAGTAAGCGCCTTGCGACGCTTACCGGCTCAGCTTATTGGCAAGCTTCGCAGTCCGGCTCGTCGATGGCGCAAGCCTTCGGCACTGGAGCAGGGCCGGCAGGCGCTGCCAGGACCGAGTCGTCACCGTGGTTGCCGCCGCTGGAAACAGCGTTCAGCTTGCCGGTGTTGATGGTCGACTTCTCGGTGCTGGTCGCAGCCAGGGCACGGAGGTAGTAAGTGGTTTTCAGACCACGGTACCAGGCCATGCGGTAGGTCACGTCCAGCTTCTTGCCCGAAGCGCCAGCGATGTACAGGTTCAGCGACTGAGCCTGGTCGATCCACTTCTGACGACGGCTGGCGGCGTCGACGATCCACTTGGTGTCCACTTCGAACGCGGTCGCGTAGAGCTCCTTGAGTTCTTGCGGGATGCGCTCGATCTGCTGCACCGAACCGTCGTAGTACTTCAGGTCGTTGATCATGACCGAGTCCCACAGACCGCGAGCCTTGAGGTCGCGAACCAGGTACGGGTTGATCACGGTGAATTCGCCCGACAGGTTCGATTTCACATACAGGTTCTGGTAGGTCGGTTCGATCGACTGCGAGACGCCAGTGATGTTGGCGATGGTCGCGGTCGGTGCGATGGCCATGATGTTGGAGTTACGGATGCCTTTCTGTACACGGGCGCGAACCGGTGCCCAGTCCAGGGATTCGTTCAGGTCGACATCGATGTACTTCTGGCCACGGGACTCGATCAGGATCTGTTGCGAATCCAGCGGCAGGATGCCTTTGGACCACAGCGACCCCTGGAACGTCTCGTAGGCGCCGCGCTCGTCGGCCAGGTCGCAGGAAGCCTGGATCGCGTAGTAGCTGACCGCTTCCATCGACTTGTCGGCGAACTCGACGGCAGCGTCGGAGCCGTAAGGGATGTGCTGCAGGTACAGCGCGTCCTGGAAGCCCATGATGCCCAGGCCGACCGGACGGTGCTTGAAGTTGGAGTTCTTCGCTTGCGGCACCGAGTAGTAGTTGATGTCGATCACGTTATCGAGCATGCGCACGGCGGTGTTCACGGTGCGTTGCAGCTTGGCGGTGTCCAGCTTGCCGTCGACGATGTGGTTCGGCAGGTTGATCGAACCCAGGTTGCAAACGGCGATCTCGTCCTTGTTGGTGTTCAAGGTGATCTCGGTGCACAGGTTCGAGCTGTGGACCACGCCCACGTGCTGTTGCGGGCTGCGCAGGTTGCACGGGTCCTTGAAGGTCAGCCATGGGTGGCCGGTTTCGAACAGCATGGACAGCATCTTGCGCCACAGGTCTTTGGCCTGGATGGTCTTGAACAGCTTGACCTTGCCTGGGTACTCGGTCAGGGCTTCGTAGTACTCGTAGCGCTCTTCGAAGGCCTTGCCGGTCAGGTCGTGCAGGTCCGGTACTTCGGATGGCGAGAACAGGGTCCACTTGCCGTCATCGAAGACGCGCTTCATGAACAGGTCAGGGATCCAGTTGGCAGTGTTCATGTCGTGGGTACGGCGACGGTCATCACCGGTGTTCTTGCGCAGTTCGATGAACTCTTCAATGTCCATGTGCCAGGTTTCCAGGTAGGCACACACAGCGCCTTTGCGCTTGCCACCCTGGTTAACGGCTACAGCGGTGTCGTTCACTACCTTGAGGAACGGAACCACGCCTTGCGACTTGCCGTTGGTGCCCTTGATGTACGAACCCAGCGCACGCACCGGCGTCCAGTCGTTGCCCAGGCCGCCAGCGAATTTCGACAGCATGGCGTTGTCGTGGATCGCGTGGTAGATGCCCGACAGGTCATCCGGCACGGTGGTCAGGTAGCAGCTCGACAGCTGTGGACGCAGGGTGCCGGCGTTGAACAGTGTTGGCGTCGACGACATGTAGTCGAAGGACGACAGCAGGTTATAGAACTCGATCGCACGGTCTTCTTTCTGCTTCTCTTCGATCGCCAGGCCCATGGCCACGCGCATGAAGAAGATCTGCGGCAGTTCGAAGCGGATACCGTCCTTGTGGATGAAGTAACGGTCGTACAGGGTTTGCAGGCCCAGGTAGGTGAATTGCTGATCGCGCTCGTGGTTGATCGCCTTGCCCAGTTTTTCCAGGTCGAAGGAGGCCAGCACAGGGTTCAGCAGTTCGAACTCGATACCTTTGGCGATGTAGGCCGGCAGTGCCTTGGCGTACAGGTCGACCATTTCGTGGTGAGTGGCGCTTTCGGCCACGCCCAGGAAGCCCAGGCCTTCGGCACGCAGGGTGTCCATCAGCAGGCGCGCAGTCACGAACGAGTAGTTCGGCTCACGCTCAACCAGAGTACGGGCGGTCATCACCAGGGCGGTGTTGACGTCGGTCAGGGCCACGCCGTCGTACAGGTTTTTCAGGGTTTCGCGCTGGATCAGGTCGCCGTCGACTTCTTCCAGGCCTTCGCACGCTTCGGTGACGATGGTGTTCAGGCGGCCCATGTCCAGCGGCGCCAGGCTGCCGTCGGCACGGGTGATGCGGATTGACGGGTGAGCATTGACCGCTTCTTCGGCCGGAGCGTGGGCAGCGCGTTCTTTCGAACGACCGTCACGGTAGATCACGTAGTCGCGAGCCACTTTCTGCTCGCCGGCACGCATCAGGGCCAGTTCGACCTGGTCCTGGATTTCTTCGATGTGGATGGTGCCGCCCGATGGCATGCGACGCTTGAAGGTCGCGGTGACCTGTTCGGTCAGGCGGGCAACGGTGTCGTGGATTCGCGACGAGGCAGCAGCGGTGCCGCCTTCAACTGCGAGGAACGCTTTGGTGATGGCGACGGTGATCTTGTCATCGGTGTAGGGAACGACAGTGCCGTTACGCTTGATCACACGCAGTTGACCTGGCGCGGTGGCGGACAGATCCGAATTCGAATCAGCGGCCTGCGGCAAGGTGCCCTGCGGGTTCTCGCGAGTTGTGTCGGTTTGCATGGGGGAGTGTCTCCACATTCTCTATGTTTGTTTGGGCACCATCACGGTGCCCACCGTTCCGTCCTGAAGCACTACAACCGGCGAGCGCCGGGCATAACAACTTCGGGACAGTAGGAAGGGGGCTTTATCGAGCGCCGCTTCCATGCCGAAGTCTTTGGTCTCACGCCTTGGGCCTGAAACCTTGGTCCTTTGCAGGTGACAGTTGGGACTGCAACACCCGTACCGTTTTCACCACTCGGGGCCGAAACACAGTAGCCATCCGCATGCGCGGTTTGGTCTTTCAAAAATACGTATGGTTCAACCGGACAGAGGCAATAAAAGCGCTTGAAATTGGTGTCTGGTTTGTGTTTGGTTTTTTGCGCAAAACCCTACATCTAGGGTTTTTTTAGCGCCGGGCTACAAGATAATGCGTTTTGGGGGGCGATTGCAACGTACTGCCTGTGGATAAACCTGTGCGTAAATTGTGTGTGAAAGAGGGAACCGGCGTGTAGGCCGCGACCTTGCTGGACCGGACCTTTTTTCAGCGATTTTCAACGATCGAAAACGGCCGGGCGGATTTTTAAGGGCGCGAACCCTATCACAAAAAACCCTGTTGTCCGAACGCATTTACCCGCTTGTGTTCTCGACGAGCGACGTTTATACAATCGGCCCAGCGTGTATACATTTTTATCCCCCCGAATCATTACAAAAAGACGGGCGGATCCTTCCTTATTGGTGTTTTTGGCAAGCAGAGGTCACCCGTGGAGCAAGAAGCCTGGCAGGTATTGATTGTGGAGGACGACCAGCGACTGGCCGAACTGACCCGCGATTACCTGGAAGCCAATGGCCTGCGTGTATCGATCGAAGGGGATGGTGCGCTCGCTGCGAATCGCATCATCAAGGAACAACCGGACCTGGTGATCCTCGACCTGATGCTCCCCGGTGAAGATGGCCTGAGCATTTGCCGCAAGGTCCGCGCCCGCTATGACGGCCCGATCCTGATGCTCACCGCCCGCACCGATGACACCGACCAGATTCTCGGCCTGGACCTGGGTGCTGACGACTACGTCTGCAAACCGGTACGCCCGCGCCTGTTGCTGGCACGCATCCAGGCGTTGCTGCGACGCAGTGAAACGCCCGAAGTCGCCCCGGAAAAACAGCGGCGCCTGCAGTTCGGCCCACTGATCGTCGACAACGCCTTGCGCGAAGCCTGGTTGCAGGGCAACGGCATCGAGCTGACCAGCGCCGAATTCGACCTGCTCTGGCTGTTGGTGGCCAATGCCGGGCGCATCCTCTCCCGGGAGGAGATCTTCACCGCGCTGCGAGGCATCGGCTATGACGGTCAGGACCGCTCCATCGATGTGCGCATCTCGCGCATCCGCCCGAAGATCGGCGATGACCCGGAGCATCCACGGCTGATCAAGACCGTGCGCAGCAAGGGCTATCTGTTCGTTCCCGAGGCTTGCGTAGACCAGACCCTGTGAACTCGATCTTCCTGCGTATCTATGGCGGCATGTGCGCCGCGCTGATTCTGGTGGCGGTGCTCGGTGTGCTGGCGTTGCACCTGCTCAATGAGGTGCGCAGCGAGCAATACCGCGAGCGCCTGGCCCACGGCACGTTTTCGCTGATGGCCGACAACCTGCAACCGATGAACCAGACCGAGCGCCACCGGGCCTTGCTGGTGTGGGAGCGGCTGCTGGGGATTCCGCTGGCGCTGAAAACCTTTGCCGAGACTGACCTCGACCTGACCCAGCGCACCCGTGTGTTGCGCGGCCAGGCATTGGTGGAACAGACCGGGCCGCACGCGGCGAAGGTCTACAAGCTGGTCAGCGACAAGGAGCAGTTGATGCTCACCGGGGAGGTGCAGCAGATCAGCGAGCAACTGGCCCGGGCGACCATCTACCTGTTGACCGATGAACTGGTGCGCACCCCGGTTGCCGACCAGCCCTTGCGCCTGGCGCAATTGAAGGAAAGCAAGGGCTTCGGCTTCGACCTGCGGCTGGTCACGGTCGATCAGGCGGACATGGACGAAGACCAGAGCCGCCGGGTGTCCGAGGGCGACACGGTGATGGCGCTGGGCAAGGGGGGCGACTCGATCCGGGTATTTGCCGGCATGGTCGGCACGCCGTGGGTCCTGGAAATCGGCCCGTTGTATCAGATGAATCCTTATCCGCCGGAATGGCTGGTGCTGATCGCCGCGCTGGGCCTGACGCTGATCGGTTTGATCGTCTATCTGCTGGTGCGTCAGCTCGAGCGACGCTTGCGTGGCCTCGAAGCCGCCGCCACGCGCATCGCCAAGGGCAGCCTGGAAACCCGCGTGCCGGCGCGCGGCGCGGACTCGGTGGGGCGGCTGGCCTCGGCGTTCAACGGCATGGCCGAACACTTGCAGCAGTTGCTGGCGATCCAGCGCGAACTGGTGCGCGCGGTGTCCCACGAATTGCGCACGCCGGTGGCGCGCCTGCGCTTTGGCCTGGAGATGATTGGCTCGGCCACTACACCGCAAGCCCTGGAAAAATACTGCCAGGGCATGGACCACGACATCGAGGACCTCGACCGGCTGGTGGACGAGATGCTGACCTACGCGCGGTTGGAGCAGGGCTCGCCGGCGCTGAACTTTCAGCGGATCGATCTGGATGCCTTGGTCGACCAGGTGATCGAAGAACTGGCGCCGTTGCGCGCCGACGTCACGGTGCAACGCGGGTTGTGCCTGTCGGCTGCCGATAACGACGACGCCTGGGTCGAGGCTGAACCGCGCTATCTGCATCGGGCGATCCAGAACCTGGTGACAAATGCCATGCGCCACGCGCAATCACGGGTGACCATCAGCTATCAGGTGGGGCAGCAGCGTTGCCGGGTGGATATCGAGGATGACGGGCCGGGCGTGCCGGAGTCAGCGTGGGAGAAGATCTTTACGCCGTTCCTGCGTCTTGACGACAGCCGTACCCGCGCGTCTGGAGGCCATGGGTTAGGCCTGTCCATTGTGCGCCGCATCATCCATTGGCATGGCGGGCGCGCGTTGATCGGCAAGAGCAAGAGCCTGGGCGGGGCGTGCTTCAGTCTGAGCTGGCCGCGCAATCAGGAGAAGCGTTGAGCCTTGTGTTGCCTGTTGCGGCCCCATCGTCGGATCGCCGCCCGGACCAAGCTCGCTCCCACAGGGATTTGTGGCGTGACATAGATCCAGTGTGGGAGCGAGCTTGCTCGCGATGGGGCCCGACCAGGCGCCAATAAACCTCAGGTCTTGATGCTGACCAGACTCAACAACTGCCCATCCTTGACCCCGAACTGCGCATCCAGCTCGGTGCCATTGCGCCATTCTCTGGACAAATCAGTAAGCAATCGCAACCGCACCTCACCCGACTCACTCCATTCCAGCACTTCGGCGTGTTCGAAATAAAAACGACGCCGAACGATCGGATAGAGCGCCTTGAACAGGCTTTCCTTGACCGAGAACGTCAAGGTGACCAGCAACGCCCGTTGATCGTGATCACCGGCCGCCATGCGCTGTAGCTCCGGCGGATTGAGGATTTCCCCGGCCAGGC
Source organism: Pseudomonas sp. BF-R-19 (assembly GCF_019956445.1). Classification (NCBI taxonomy): domain Bacteria; kingdom Pseudomonadati; phylum Pseudomonadota; class Gammaproteobacteria; order Pseudomonadales; family Pseudomonadaceae; genus Pseudomonas; species Pseudomonas sp. BF-R-19. Next base: position 239,388 of record NZ_JAHBDN010000059.1, on the reverse strand, counting down.
GTTCGGCCCGTTCGGCATTGAGCAGGTTTTCCAGGTCCATGCCCAAGCCGCGCCAATGGCTTTTGTTCGCCACGATCGCCGCGGCCCGACCAGTGCTGTGGGTGATCGAGCCAGCGATATGAGCAGGCCAGACCGGTGCCCGGTCTTCACCGATGGCCGGAATGAAGCTCAATCCTTCGAGCTGCTGTAACGCGGCCCGGGCACACACTCGCCCAGCGAGAAACTCCGCCTGCCGTTTGGCGACGGAGCGCTGAATGCTCGCCGGCGCTTCGACAGCGCTGCGCTGAAAGTCATCGCTGGCCAGCCGGGCGCTATCGAAGTGAGTACTCAACAGGACCGTATCGGGCAGCACAAACGGCAGCGGCCAACGGTCATCGAGGGGCGTGCAGCAGACGGGCAGGGCGGGGGTTGGATTCATATCTGGCATTTTGCCGGGTTGGCTTGAGGCTGGGTAGTGCAAAGCTTCTGACGAATGGGTAGTCGGCGCCGACCTTGTCCATTGCATGGTCGGATTTCCTGTTGAAACGTGTCGAAATATTCAGGGCGGGTCGGTTCAGCCCAGGTTCAGAGTGTGTTCAGGGGGAGTTCAGGGCGCGGTGCGTAACCTTGCCCCGTACCCAAAAAGCAAACGACACATGAGGAAACTCCCCAATGACTGGATTCAAAAAACTGCTTCTGGCATTCACGATTCTGGGCGCAAGCACCGCGGCTTTCGCGTCCGACGATAACTTCGCCAGCCTTACTCTTGGACAGACCAGCGACAAGGTCAAAAAATCCCACGCCTTGAACGACAACCTCAATCACCCGAACGCCGATGGCGTGATCGGCAAGGACACCACCTGGGGTGTTCGTCTGGGCCAGCAAAACACTAAGAGCCGCTACTACGCCACTTACGACAATGTGTCGGGCTCGCACAACGGCATTAAGCTGCGTCAGGAAAACCTCCTGGGCAGCTACGATCTGTTCTACCCGGTAGGCGGCAGCACCAGGCTGTTCGGTGGCGCCACAGCCGGCCTGACCAAAATGACTCAGGAGTCGCCAGGCTTCAGCCGCGACAGTGATATCGGCTACGCCATCGGCGGCCAGGTGGGTGTGCTGCAACAGGTTTCGCAGAGCACCTCGGTTGAACTGGGTTACCGTTACCTGCGCAGCAACGCCAGCACCGAGATGAGTGAACGCGGCGGCAGCAAGCAGGGTTCGCTGGACCTGACCAGCAGCGCCCAGACTTACCTGTCCGCCAACTACGCTTTCTGACAAGCGTTTCGTGAGCGGCCTGCGCCGGATCAGCCCGAGTGACTGATCCGGCGTTGCCATGTTAGCTATTGAGGTGCGACGTTGTGCCTCTGGAGATGTTGATTTGCCCGGGAGAGCGTTATGAAACTGCTGGTTGTCGAAGATGAAGCGCTGCTGCGTCATCACCTGCAAACCCGCCTGACGGAGAGCGGCCACGTGGTCGAGTCCGTGGCCAACGCCGAGGAGGCGCTGTACCAGACCGCGCAGTTCAACTTTGACCTGGCGGTGATCGACCTCGGTCTGCCGGGCATGAGCGGGCTCGACCTGATCCGCCAGTTGCGCTCAAGTGGCAAGAGCTTTCCGATCCTGATCCTCACCGCGCGCGGCAACTGGCAGGACAAGGTCGAAGGCCTGGCCGCCGGTGCCGACGATTACGTGGTCAAGCCATTCCAGTTCGAAGAGCTGGAGGCCCGCCTGAATGCCTTGCTGCGCCGCTCCAGTGGTTTCACCCAGTCGACCATCGTTGCCGGTCCCTTGCTGCTGGACCTGAACCGCAAGCAGGCGTCCCTCGACGAACAGCCGCTGGCACTGACCGCGTATGAGTACCGCATTCTCGAATACCTGATGCGTCACCATCAGCAAGTGGTACCCAAGGACCGCTTGATGGAACAGCTCTACCCGGATGACGGCGAGCGTGATCCGAATGTGATCGAGGTGCTGGTCGGCCGTCTGCGCCGCAAACTGGAGGGGCCGGGCGGGTTCAAGCCGATCGACACCGTGCGCGGCCTGGGCTACCTGTTCAATGAGCGTTGCACTTGATCCGTTCGCTGCGCATTCGCTTGATGCTCGCCGCCACGCTGTTGGCGGTGTTGTTCATGCTGGCGTTGCTGCCGGCGATGCAGGGTGCCTTCAGCCTGGCGCTGCAGGACTCCATCGAGCAGCGTCTGGCATCCGACGTGACCACGCTGATCTCTGCCGCCCGAGTGGAGAACAACAGCCTGCAGATGCCTGCGCAATTGCCCGACGAACGCTTCAACCTCACCGATAGCCGATTGCTCGGCTACATCTATGACCGTGAAGGGCATCTGGTCTGGCGTTCGAAGGCGACCCAGGAAGAACGCATCAATTACAAGCCGCGCTACGACGGGCGTGGCAACGAGTTTGCGCGGATCCGCGAAGCCAATGGCCAGGAGTTCTTCGTCTACGACGTCGAGGTCAAGTTGCTCGGCGGCAAAAGCGCAGCCTTCAGCATCGTGGCGTTGCAGCCGGTTCGCGAGTATGAGGTGACCCTCGAAGGCCTGCGGGAAAATCTCTATCTGGGTTTTGGCGCAGCACTGCTGGTGCTGCTGGCGTTGCTGTGGATCGGCCTGACCTGGGGCTTGCAGGCATTACGGCGCTTGAGCCAGGAACTGGACCAGATCGAAGGTGGCACCCGCGAAAGCCTCAGTGAGGAACATCCCCGGGAATTGTTGCGCCTGACCGGCTCTCTCAACCGTTTGCTGCACAGTGAGCGTGAGCAGCGTAGTCGCTACCGTGATTCCCTCGACGACCTGGCCCATAGTCTGAAAACGCCCCTGGCGGTGTTGCAAGGCGTCAGTGAAGACCTGGCCCAGCGTCCCGAGGATCGCGATCAGGCCTGGGTGCTGCAAACCCAGATCGAACGCATGAGCCAGCAGATCAGCTACCAGTTGCAGCGCGCCAGCCTGCGAAAAAGCGGCCTGGTACGTCATCAGGTGCACTTGCGGCCGGTGCTGAAAAGCCTGTGCGACACGCTGGACAAGGTCTATCGCGACAAGCGCGTGCACATCGCGTTCGACCTGCCCGACCCGTGCTACGTACCGATCGAACAGGGCGCTCTGTTGGAGATGATGGGCAACCTGCTGGAAAACGCCTATCGCCTGTGCCTGGGCGAAATACGCATCAGTGTGCGTGAAACCCTCAGCGGCACCGAGTTGTGTGTCGAGGACGACGGCCCCGGCGTACCACAGGATCAGCGCTCACGGATTCTCGAGCGCGGAGAGCGCCTGGACCGCCAGCACCCGGGGCAGGGCATCGGCCTGGCGGTGGTCAAGGACATCATCGAGAGCTACAGCGCCAAGCTGACCCTGGGCGATTCGCCGATGGGCGGAGCGGCGTTCCGGATTCATTTTCCGGCGCTTTGAACGGGTATTTGATAGCGGTCTTTTCGGGCCGCTACAGGCATCAAGCGTTAAACGACCGGCAACAATGTTTTGTTGGCGTTCAGCCGTTTGCTGGCAGGTAATAAGCCTCGCCTTATTGACGACATGCACACGCAGAGCCTGTGTTGGTGCATGAGTGGATAGGGGCTGAAGCGTTACAAGCCACCAAAGGAGATAAAAATGGAAAGGAAGAAAGTTTGGCTGACGTTTGACGATGGTCCTCGGCAAACCCAGACCGAAACCGTGCTCGAAACACTGGCGCTGTTTGATATCAAGGCAACGTTTTTTATTGTTGGCAATCTGGTTGCCAGGCATGGCGAGCGTATCAAGCGCATCCTGGGCGAAGGGCACCGGATCGGCAATCACACTTACGATCATCTAAGGCTGGTCGGCCAGGACAAGGACACGATCATCGATCAGATCAAAATGACGGAGCAGGCACTGGCTCCCTACCAGCAGCCGGACCTGATCATGAGGCCGCCTTATGGCGCTCACGATGCGCTGGTCGATCGCACTGTCGCCGAGTTGGGGTACCGGCAGGTTCTCTGGAGCGTGGATACCCTGGACTGGAACAGCAACTACCAACCGGGAGGCTGGGTATCCCATGGTGTTGAGCAAATAAGGAACAGAAAGAACTCCATTGTGCTCATGCATGACATACACGCGACCACGGCCAATAATCTTGGCCGGTTCATCGAACAGATAAACCTGCTGGGCGATGTGGATTTCGAATCACCGGCCACACTGGCGATTCCGCCGGTCAGTCAGTTGAATATGTATGTGGTTGTAAGGGGCGATACATTGTCCAAGATTGCCAGAGAGTTTTATGGTGATGCTGCCAAGTACCCACTGATCTTTAATGCGAACAGGTCGGTGCTGGATCATCCAGATAAAATTTACCCTGGCTTGTCACTGATCATCCCGCCTTTAGAGTAAGCGTTCGCAAAACCTGGACGGGGTATTTTCGAGTGTGTTCGCACGGGCGCCAGTGATCACTGTGCAACGCGGGTGCTGAAACTCAGCTCTCCTGCGCCCGATAAGCCCCCGGTGTCAGCCCCGTCCACTTCTTGAACGCCCGGTGAAACGCCGACGGCTCGGAAAATCCCAGCTGCTCGGCGATCTGTTGCAACGACAGGTCAGCGCGACTCAGGTGATAAATCGCGATGTCCCGGCGCAACTGGTCCTTCAATTCCTGAAAGCTCGAACCCTCTTCCCGCAAATGCCGGCGCAAGGTCTGAGGGCTGATGTGCAGGTGCGCGGCCACGGCTTCCAGGTCGGGCCAGCGTGAGCTGTCGCGACTGAGCAAGCGCCGCAGGCGACTGCTCAAACTGTCGCCATCGTCCGGGCGCGAGAGCAGGTCGGCGGGGGAGCGCTCGAGGAAATGCTTGAGGGTCCGTTCATCCTGCAACAGCGGCATGGTCAGGTAGCGGCTGTGAAACAACAAGCTGCTCTGGGGCCTGGAAAACTCAAGCGGACAGGAAAACAGCAGGTCGTACTCGGCGCCGTGTTCCGGCCGGGGGTAGCTGAACGTGGCCTGTTCCAGGCGAATGCGCTGGCCGATCAGCCAGCTGCCGAAACGGTGCCAGATCACCAGCAGGCTTTCGCTGAGGAAATGATCCGGGTCCCAGAGTTGCGAGTCGTCCAGGCTCAGGCGCACCCATTCATCTTCGCGGCTCAGGGTCAAACGCGGAGCCCCGGGGAATAGGCTATAAAACAATAAGCCGCGATTGAGTGCCTTATCCAGGTTGCGGCAGTGAATCACGGCATGGCACATCATCGCGAAGCTGCCCGGCTTGCTTGGGGCTTGCCCGAATCCCAGGTACTCGTCGTCCAGTGCCAGCCATAATGCCTGGATCAATTGGGTGAATTGCTCCGGAGCGATGCGTGCCCGGGGCTCGTCCAGCAACTCGGGGCTGATTCCCAGTTGCTGTAGCAGGGCCGAATAGTCGTAGCCGTGCCGACGCGCACCACCTAGGGCGGCGCGGGCGAAATGACTGGCGATGGTGCGTTCGCGCATGGCAGCAGATCTGACCGTTGATCGACGGATGTTAGCTGCGCACCGCGGGCATGAACAGGGCGGATATCCGCCAAATAGCAGGACGACTTTTAATGGAAGGGCGGAAATCCGCCACATGCTTGTAGCCGTTCGGTGACAAGGAATTCGCTGCAACCCCAGAGATCAAAAGGCTTGCAGGGATTTTACGGAAGGTGGCACGGGCCTTGCGATAGAACGAGCAGATGCCTGCCGTTGCGCAGCTCGAAAAAACAAATCCCTCCAGTGCAGGAGGGTTCGCAATTGCGGTGTTGCGGGCAACAGATGGATGTTGTCACCGGGCACCCTTGAGGAACTTTGCAATGACGACTCGTCAGCCACTGTACAAATCCCTGTATTTCCAGGTGATCGTTGCAATTGTCATCGGTATCGCACTCGGTCACTTCTATCCACAGTTTGGTGTGGCCGTTAAACCACTGGGTGACGGGTTCATCAAGCTGATCAAAATGATCATCGCCCCGATCATCTTCTGTACCGTTGTCAGCGGTATCGCCGGCATGCAGGACATGAAATCGGTCGGCAAGACCGGCGGCTACGCGCTGCTGTACTTCGAGATCGTTTCGACCATCGCCCTGCTGGTCGGTCTGGTCGTGGTCAACATCGTGCAGCCAGGCAATGGCATGCACATCGACGTCGCCACCCTTGATGCCTCCAAGGTTGCCGCTTATGTTGCGGCCGGCGCTGACCAAAGCGTCGTCGGCTTCCTGCTGAACGTGATCCCGGCCACCATCGTCGGCGCCTTCGCCACCGGTGACATCCTGCAAGTGCTGATGTTCTCGGTGATCTTCGGTTTCGCCCTGCATCGCCTGGGTGCCTACGGCAAGCCGCTGCTGGACTTCATCGATCGCTTCGCCCACGTGATGTTCAACATCATCAACATGATCATGAAGCTCGCGCCAATCGGTGCCTTCGGTGCCATGGCTTTCACCATCGGCGCCTACGGTGTCGGCTCGTTGGTGCAACTGGGTCAACTGATGGCGTGCTTCTACATCACTTGCCTGCTGTTCATCCTGATCGTGCTGGGCTCCATCGCCCGCCTGCACGGCTTCAGCGTGCTGAAAATGATCCGCTACATCCGTGAAGAACTGCTGATCGTGCTGGGTACTTCTTCTTCGGAATCGGTACTGCCACGCATGCTGATCAAGATGGAGCGTCTGGGCGCGCAGAAATCTGTCGTGGGTCTGGTGATCCCGACCGGTTACTCGTTCAACCTCGACGGTACTGCCATCTACCTGACCATGGCCGCGGTGTTCATTGCCCAGGCCACCGACACCCACATGGACATCACGCACCAGATCACCCTGCTGGTGGTGTTGCTGCTGTCCTCCAAAGGCGCTGCGGGCGTGACCGGTAGCGGTTTCATCGTACTGGCTGCGACCCTGTCCGCCGTCGGCCACCTGCCGGTTGCCGGCCTGGCGTTGATCCTCGGCATCGACCGCTTCATGTCTGAAGCCCGTGCCCTGACCAACCTGATCGGCAACGCCGTTGCCACTGTCGTCGTGGCCAAGTGGGTCAAGGAACTGGACACCGATGTGTTGCAAGCGGAGCTGGCCTCGGGCGGTCGCGGCATTGCCGACGAGCCTAAAGACGATGTTTTGGGCCACGTCGAAGAGGTAGCCCCGGCTAACGCCAAGTAAGCCTTGTTGTAATGAAAAACCCGCTTCGGCGGGTTTTTTCATGCCCGGCGATTGAGCGTAACGGTCACTGCACGTGGCGTATAAGGTGATTGCTGCAAAGCGATCGGCTGCCTAGGCTGTGGGCATCGTCAAGGGAGAACGCTCATGCTCGGTCCACTGGCATCACTCAAGGTTCTGGATTTCTCGACACTGCTGCCGGGGCCGTTCGCCTCGTTGCTGCTGGCGGACATGGGCGCCGAGGTGCTGCGCATCGAATCACCGACGCGCATGGATCTGCTGCGGGTATTGCCGCCCCACGATCAAGGCGTGTCAGCCAGTCATGCCTACCTCAACCGCAACAAGCGCAGCCTGGCCCTGGACCTCAAGCAACCTGAGGCGCTGGAGGTGATCAGGTCGTTGCTGCAGGATTACGACATCGTGCTCGAGCAGTTCCGCCCGGGTGTCATGGAACGTCTGGGCCTGGGTTACGAAGCCCTGAAGGCGATCAATCCGAAACTGATATATGTGTCGATCACCGGCTACGGCCAGACCGGCCCCTACAAGGACCGCGCCGGCCATGACATCAACTACCTGGCCCTGTCCGGGCTGGCGAGTTACACCGGCCGAACCGACAGTGGGCCGCTGCCGTTGGGCATGCAAGTGGCGGATGTCGCCGGCGGTTCGCTGCACGGGGTGATTGGCTTGCTGGCGGCGGTCATTGCACGGCAGCAAACCGGGCAGGGCCAGCACCTGGATGTGAGCATGACCGACTGTGCGTTCAGCCTGAATGCGATGGCGGGTGCCGGGTATCTGGCCTGTGGCGTCGAGCCGGGGCCGGAAAACCAGGTGCTCAACGGCGGCAGCTTCTACGATTACTACCGCTCCCGGGATGGGCGCTGGCTGTCGGTGGGCAGCCTTGAGCCGGCCTTCATGAAACAGTTGTGTACGGCGTTGGGGCTGGAGGAATTGGCCGGCCTCGGCCTGTCACCGCAACCGGCGCATCAGAAACAGCTTAAAGACGCGCTGAGGGTCGAATTCGAAAAGCATGACTTCGTCGATTTGCGCGCGCTGTTCGCCGAACTGGATGCTTGTGTCGAGCCGGTGTTGAGTCTGGGAGAAGCGCTGTGTCATCCGCAGTTGCAGGCGCGGGAATTGGTGACCGACGTGCCCCGTGGCGATGGCTCGTCCCAGGCACAGATGGCGTGCCCGCTGAAATTTTCGCAAGGTTTGCCTGAGCCTCGGCATATTGGCGTGGCGCTGGGGCAGCATACGGATCAGGTGTTGGGGGAGTTGGGGTTCAGCATCGAGCGGATCGAGCAGTTGCGACGATCCAAGGTGATTCTCTAGTGCCTGTCAGGCCGCCATCGCGAGCAAGCTCGCTCCCACAGGGGATCAGTGGCGCGACACAAACTCAATGTGGGAGCGAGCTTGCTCGCGATGGCGGCAGCACATACACCGGAAATCCAGCTACTCGACCCGCATCTCCCCACTGAACACCAGGGTATTGCGACACCGCCGGCACAAATACCGCCGACCTTGCCGAACCAGGCCGTGGCGCTGCGCCGAGAACGGGAAGTCGCTGTCGGCGCACGGGCACTTGTAAATGTAGCGGGTCACGCTGCGGCGTTTGACGTCATAGGTGTGGCAGCGGTTGGGCGGCAGTTCGTACACGCCGCGCATGATCAGTTGCCACTCTTCACCATGGGGCTGGATGCGGTCGCCGAACAGCTGGTGGGCGATCAGGTGCGCGACTTCATGAGCCACGGTCTGCTTGAGGAAATCTTCGGTGTTTTCCCGGTACAACTGTGGATTGAAGCGCAGCAGGTTCTCGTGCAAATGCGCGACACCGGCTTTTTGCCCGCGCAGCTTGAGGCTCACCACGGGGCGCTTGAAAGGTCGTTTGAAAAAGGATTCGGCTTGTTGGAAACAGTCTTCGACGCGGGTATTGAGTTGCTCAGGCATGCTTGATGGATCTCCAGAGCGCTCGAGTATGCCGCAACCCTCGGACCTTGCGAATCGCCAAGTTGCCGAATGGTCGTGTGCGTTTTCGTTGCTGAAGAATGAAAAGGCCGCCTTGCGGCGGCCTTTGTCGGCAGTTCTGATTATCAGTGATGAGCGGCTAACTGGTGTAGACCGGGCCCACGCCGAGTCCCCAGACAATTACAGTGAATGCCATGATGGCGACCAGCACCACCAAGCCTACGGCGAGCACCGAACTTGAAAACAGGAAGCCCTCGTCAGATGGAATGTTCATGAACGTCGGTAAGCCCACGTACAGCAAATACACCGTGTAGCAGATGGCGGCGGTGCCGATGATCATCCCCAGCCACAAGTGCGGGTACAAGGCGGCGAGGCCGCCGATGAACAGCGGTGTAGCGGTGTAGGTGGCAAACGCAATGCAGCGGGCGAGGCTTGGGTTGGCGTCATAGGTGCGGGCCATCCAGTGGATGAACGCGCCCATTACCGCGACACCGCCGAGCATCGCCAGGTACGACATGATCGTCATCCATATCGCGCTTTCTACGGTCAGCATTACGGGAGGCCGATTGCCGATGACCCAGCCGACCTGTGTGGTGCCAATAAAGGCAGACACGGCGGGGATCGCCGCCAGGATCAGCGTATGGGTCAGGTACATGTGGCTGATGCTTTCCTCTTGGTCGCCACGGATTTCTTTCCATTCTTGGTCAGGGTGGGTGAAGAGCCCCACTACGTGATGGATCATGCCAGTCACTCCTCTTGTTTTTACCGTCGCCCCCCAGTGGAGCGCCTACGGGCCAATGTGGCCAAGTAAGTCATAGGTCTGAATTTGTATGTGACCTTATGTCGCAGTATAGGGAGGAGTTTCCCCAGAGGGAGTAGGGGCTTTAGAGCAAATCGCGCTGTAAACACAGTTGTTAATCGCCGCCGGGTCTGTAGGTGAACTGGAGATGTGGCCGCCACAAGTGCAAAGAATTTGCGTAAAATGCCGGCCTTTCGTCACACCTCACGGATTTCGCGTCATGGGCACTCTTACGGTCAACCAGAACAAACTGCAAAAGCGCCTTCGCCGACTGGCCGGTGAGGCGGTTGCCGATTTCAACATGATTGAAGATGGCGACAAGGTCATGGTCTGCCTGTCCGGTGGCAAGGACAGCTACACCATGCTCGATGTGTTGATGCACTTGCAGAAGGTCGCGCCGATCAAGTTCGAGATCGTGGCCGTGAACATGGACCAGAAGCAGCCTGGCTTCCCGGAGCACGTATTGCCGGCCTACCTGAAAGAACTGGGTATCGAGTACCACATCGTCGAGAAAGACACTTACTCGGTGGTCAAGGAACTGATTCCGGAAGGCAAGACCACCTGCTCGCTGTGCTCGCGCCTGCGTCGCGGCACGCTCTACACCTTCGCCGATGAAATCGGCGCGACCAAGATGGCCCTCGGTCACCATCGCGACGACATCGTCGAAACGTTCTTCCTGAACATGTTCTTCAACGGTTCGCTCAAGGCCATGCCACCGAAGCTGCGCGCCGACGATGGTCGCAACGTGGTGATTCGCCCACTGGCCTACTGCAACGAAAAAGACATCCAGGCCTACTCAGACTTCAAGCAATTCCCGATCATCCCGTGCAACCTCTGTGGTTCCCAGGAGAATCTGCAGCGTCAGGTGGTCAAGGAAATGCTGCTGGACTGGGAGCGTAAGACCCCGGGCCGTACCGAGAGCATTTTCCGCAGCCTGCAGAACGTGATCCCGTCGCAACTGGCGGATCGCAATCTGTTTGACTTCACCAGCCTGAAGATCGACGAAAGCGCGGCTTCGCGTTTCGTCAACGTGGTCAACCTCTGATCAAAATTGTGGGAGCGGGCTTGCTCGCGAAATCGGTGTGTCTTCAGTATTGATGTTGGCTGACACTACGTCTTCGCGAGCAAGCCCGCTCCCACAGGTTTTTCGTTTACCTCAGGAGAGGGCATGCGCGATTACAAGTGGCTCAATGAATACTGTCTGAACCGCTTCGGTTCGGCAGCTGAACTGGAAGCCCATCTGCCCGTTCCCAAAACCCCGGCGCAACTGCGCAAGATCAGCGACGATCGCTACCTCTCGATGATGGCGCTACGGGTATTCCGCGCCGGGCTCAAGCACAGCCTGGTGGATGCCAAGTGGCCGGCCTTCGAAGAAGTGTTCTTCAAGTTCGACCCGGAAAAAGTCGTGCTGATGAGCGCCGAGCACCTGGAGCGCCTGATGCAGGACACGCGGATCATCCGTCACCTGGGCAAGCTCAAGAGTGTGCCGCGCAATGCGCAGTTCATACTGGACGTGGCCCATGAAAAGGGCAGCTTCGGTGCGCTGATCTCCGATTGGCCGGTGACCGATATCGTCGGGCTCTGGACCTTCCTGAAAAAACGCGGACATCAGTTGGGCGGGCTGTCAGCCCCGCGCTTCCTGCGCATGATCGGCAAGGACACTTTTGTGCCGAGCTACGACGTGGTAGCGGCATTGAATGCGCAGGACATCATCGACAAGGTGCCGAGCAGTCTGCGCGACCTGGCGTTGGTGCAGGACGTGTTCAACCAGTGGCATGAGGAAAGTGGCGGGCGGCCGATGAGCCAGATTTCGATGATGCTGGCTTATACCGTCAATCATTGAGACCGAGTTGCCCCCTTCGCGAGCAAGTCGAATCGTCGCACCGCCGCTCCCACATTTGATCGCATTTCAATGTGGGAGCGGCGGTGCGACGATTCGACTTGCTCGCGAAGGCGTCAGATCAGGCGACGGAAATCTCACCCTCGCCAGCCAATTTACGGTCCAACTGATACCGCCAGCGCACATACAACAGCGCCGAGCAAAACACCGCCAAACTCGCGCCCATTTCCAGCAAACCGAAGATTTGCCGGTTCGGGTCATAGGCCGCCAATGCGCCCTTGATGAAATACAGGTTCACCACAAAGCACATCCACGAATGCCCGCGAGGGCTGCCGATGATCATCCCTGGTGCCAGAATCAGCAGTGGCACCAGTTCGATCAACAGGATCACCCAGGGGCGTGCCCCATGCAGGTCGGCTATCGCCAGGTAGTAAGCACACAGCAGTCCCACCAGGCCGAAAAAGCACAGCAGGCTGATGGCGCGCATCGCCTTGACGCGTGGTTCGAGCCATTCGAGGGCGGGCAGAATCTTCGGTTTCTTGGCCACCTCAGCTCTCCAGTTTCTGTGCGGTCTTGGCCAGGCGCATACCCAGCGCGCGGCACAGCGCCACTTCATGGGCATCCAGACCGCTTTTGCCATCTGCACCGGCGTGGTGGCTGGCGCCGTAAGGCGTGCCGCCGCCCTGGGTTTCCAGCAGTGCCGACTCGCTGTAGGGCAGGCCGGTGATCAGCATGCCGTGGTGCAGCAACGGCAGCATCATCGACAGCAGCGTGGTTTCCTGGCCGCCGTGCAGGCTCGCGGTGGAGGTGAATACACCCGCCGGTTTGCCCACCAGGGCGCCGGTCAGCCACAGGTTGCTGGTGCCGTCGAGGAAATACTTCAGTGGTGCCGCCATGTTGCCGAAGCGGGTCGGGCTGCCGAGTGCCAGGCCGGCGCAGTTCTTCAGGTCGTCGAGGCTGGCATAGAGCGCGCCTTCGTCGGGAATCTCCGGCGAAACGGCTTCGCACTCACTGGAAATCGCCGGCACCGTGCGCAGGCGGGCCTCAAGCCCGACCTGTTCGACGCCGCGGGCAATCTGCCGGGCCATTTCGTTGGTCGAGCCGCTGCGGCTGTAGTACAGAACCAGAATGTACGGTGCACTCATGGCAACAGTTCCAGGATCTGCTCCGGTGGGCGGCCGATGATGGCTTTGTCACCGGCCTCGAGAATAGGTCGCTCCATCAGTTTCGGGTGGGCGGCGATGGCGGCGATCAATTGCGCTTCGCTCAGGCTGCTGTCAGCCAGGTCGAGGGTCTTGTACTCGTCCTCGCCGGTGCGCAGCAATTGCCGGGCGCTGATCCCGAGTTTGCCTAGCAGGCTCTGGATCTGCGCGGCGTCCAGCGGGGTTTCCAGGTAACGGACCACGGTCGGCGTCAGGCCACGGGCTTCAAGCAGTTCGAGCGCACCGCGGGATTTCGAGCAGCGCGGGTTGTGATAAAGCGTCAGATCGGTCATGAGCGGGTCGCATCTTGCGTAAGGTGGCGGCTATTCTAACTGTGCAGCGCGCAATCCAGAACCGTGAGAGGCGATGGGTCGCAGGCGCATTCAATTTTTGACAAGGAACACGACATGACAAGGCGACTGGCAGCAGCATTGACGATCATCGGAGCGTTGATGCTGGGGGGCTGCGGTAATGACTATGGCATCGACCAGGACGGTCATAAAATCGCCTCTGACCGCCTGGACGGCAAATGGCTGGTGCTCAACTACTGGGCAGAATGGTGCGGGCCTTGCCGTACCGAGATCCCGGAATTGAACACCCTGGCCGAGCAGCTCAAGGACAAGAAAGTCGGTGTGTTCGGGGTCAACTTCGACAACGTCCAGGGGCAGGAACTGAAGAGCGCGAGCGAGAAACTGGGAATCAGGTTCACCGTGCTGGCCCAGGACCCTTCCGAACTGTTCGAGCTTCCGCGCAGCGAGGCGTTGCCGGTGACCTACATCATCGATGACAAGGGCAAGGTGCGTGAGCAGTTGATGGGTGAACAGACGGCGGCGGGTGTGATGGCCAAGCTTGAGGCGTTGCAGGCTAAAAACTGATCATTCAATTTGGCGAAGGGGTAAGCCCCTCGCCATAGTCATTCATATGGACAGAGGCAGGATCAACCCTCCTCAAGCCACCAACGCAGCGGCTTGCCTTCGGCTGGCCAGAAGCGCATCTGCTCGATCGGGGAGACGTCCCAGCTCTGGACATTTTCCAGCGCCTGAAGGAAGCGTTTTTCCTGTTCCATCAGCGCCGGCGCACACAGTTTGCGGGTGCTGCCGATTTTGCCGAAGGTCAGCTTGTGGCCTTCGAGGGTGTACGGCGCGAACCAGTGGTTGCAGCCGCCATTGCCGTAGGCCCGGCCGTCTTCGCCGAGGGTGATGGTCAGGTGGCTGTAGTCCATCAACGGCCGCTCGCCGATCCACTCCAGAATGTAGCTGCGGTTCTGTTGCAGTTGCACCGGCTCGGCGGCGCAGCCCAGCAGGCTGGCGCCGACCATAGCGGTCAGAGCGAGGCGTTTCATCACGCAGGCTCCTGGCATTTCGGGCACAGGTGTTTTTCGCCAACGGTGGTCCAGCCCAGCTCGGCAATCCGCGCGGTGGCGGCAGGCTTTTCGGCCTTGTTGCCCAGCTTGGCATCGACGGCGAACTCGAAGCTCAGCTCTTTGGCGCAGCTGTCACAGTTCACTTGCCAGGTGTGGATGGCCAGTTCACCGAACACCGGGCCACTGGCCACCGCGACCCATTGGCCGGGCGGGTTGATCAGGTGGCGAACCGTTTCGACGGTCAGGCGCATGGACAAGTCCTTGGCACCCTTGAGGGTCACGACCAGCACGTCATTGTTGCGAATCGAACCACCGTTGCCGGTGACTTGATAGCGCCCCGGCACCAGGGCGCGGCATTCGGTGAGGGTGTGTTGCGGGTTCATCAGGCTGTAGCGGAAATCGTGTTCGACCATGGGTCCTCCAAATATGCGCGATATGCTATCACGGGCTTGAACGCCGCATCGCGCAGGCAGACGACCTTCGATCCGTTTCAGTCTCCCGTCACCTGGTTTTCCGGTGTGCCCGCCGTCCAGGCTGCAATGTTGCGCAACGTGGTGGTGGCAATTGCGTCCAGCGCTTCGCGGGTCAGGAAGGCCTGGTGCGCGGTGACGATCACGTTGGGGAAGGTCAGCAGCCGTGCCAGCACATCGTCTTGCAACGGCAGGTCGGAGCGGTCCTCGAAGAACAACTGCGCCTCTTCCTCGTACACATCCAGCCCCAGGTAACCCAGGCGACCGTCTTTCAAGGCATCGATCAGCGCCGGGGTGTCCACCAGGCCGCCACGCCCGGTATTGATCAGCATCGCGCCCGGTTGCATGTGCGCCAGGGATTGGCGGTTGATCAAGTGCTTGCTCTGCTCGTTGAGCGGGCAGTGCAGGCTGATGATCTGCGATTCGGCCAGCAGCTGCGACAGGCTCAGGTAGCGCGCGCCGAGGGCTTCGACCTGCGGGTTGGGGCAGGGGTCGTAGGCCAGTAGCTTGCAGCCGAAACCGTTCATGATTTTGGCGAAGGTGGCGCCAATCTGACCGGTGCCGACCACGCCGACGGTCTTGCCTACCAGATCGAAACCGGTCAGCCCCTGCAGCCTGAAATCCCCTTCGCGGGTGCGGTTATAGGCTCGAGGCAAGCGGCGGTTGAGTGCGAGGATCAGCGCCACTGCATGTTCGGCCACCGCGTGGGGCGAATAGGCCGGGACGCGCACAATGGCCAGTCCCAGGCGTCTTGCGGTCGGCAAGTCGACATGGTTGTAACCGGCCGAGCGCAGGGCGATCAGGCGTGTACCACCGGCGGCCAGGCGTTCGAGTACCGCCGCGCCGAGGTCATCATTGATGAACGCGCAGACTGCTTCATACCCTTGGGCGAGCGCCACTGTGTCGAGGCTCAGACGCGCCGGCTGAAATTGCAGCTCGATGCCGGCCGGTTGTTCGGCAGCGAGAAAACTGTCGCGGTCGTAGTTCTGGCTGCTGAAAAGAATCGTACGCATGCGGTGCTCCTTGAAGGTGGCCTGCGCCGTTGAGCAAGCCGGCATTCGACAGTCGTCAGGTTAGCTCGCCGGCAGCCCTTCGCGATTGCGCTGCATCAAGCATTCATGCGCGCCTGGGTTGCCAGGCGATTGATTGCCCGGTCGAGCTCTTCCAGTGCCACGCCGGCTTTCGGGTCCTGTTGCTTGAGCAGGGTTTCGCTGCGTTGGCAGGCCGCACGTAATTGCGGTACGCCGCAGTAACGTGTCGCGCCATGCAGGCGATGGACCCGTTCGATCAGGGCGTTGTGGTCGTTGCTTTGCTGAGCGAGGAGGATGGCTTCGCGGTCAGCCTCCAGGGACGCCAGCAGCATCGCCAGCATGTCCGCCGCCAGATCAGCCTTGCCGGCGGCCAGGCGCAATCCTTCGTCGTGGTCGAGCACCAACAGGTCGTGGGCGCCTGCATGCCCATCGCCGGAGCGCTCCGGGCTGTGATTGCGCAGCGCCAGACCGCTCCATTTCAGCACCACCTGGGCCAATTGCCGTTCGCTGATCGGTTTGGTCAGGTAGTCGTCCATGCCACTTTGCAGCAGCGCGCGTTTTTCGTTGGCCATGGCGTGAGCGGTGAGGGCCACGATCGGTAGCGGCGTGCAATGACGTTCGCTTTCCCACTGGCGGATCGCCTCGGTGCTCTGGCGACCGTCCATGCCGGGCATCTGTACGTCCATCAATACCAGATCGAATGTCTCGTTCTGCACCGCCTTGATGGCGGCGTAACCGCTTTCCACCGCGAGCACCTTGGCGCCCATGTCTTCGAGCAGGGTCTGCACCAGCATCAGGTTGGCCGGATTGTCGTCGACGCACAGCACCTTCGGGGCACGGCTGGACACCGGTTCGCTCGGCTCGCTGCGCATCGGGCGCGGGTTGACCAGGTCAGACAGGGAGCGTCGCAGCTTGCGGGTGCAGGCCGGTTTCGCCTGGAGCTGGCTGTGGGGGTTGGGCACGGAAAGGTGGAACAGCGTCTGTTCCGTGGTCGGGCACAGCACCAGCACTTTGCAGCCAAGATGCTCGAGGTCCCAGATGTGCTGGTTGAGGCGTTCCGGCGGCATGTCGTTGCTGGTGATGCCGAGCACTGCAAGGTCGATCGCCTGATCGGTCTGGTGGGCGGCGGTGACGCCATTGGTCAGGCTTTCCAGGGTGTTGAACGGTGTGGTGCTGAGGCCGCAGTCTTCCAGTTGGTGCTGCAACGCCTGCCGGGCCAGTTCATGGTTTTCCAGCACCGCCACCCGGCGCCCGAGCAGCGGTGCAGCGGGCAGGTCTTCGGCATCGTCGCGGGTTTTCGGCAGGCTCAGGCTGATCCAGAATTCCGACCCTTCCCCCGGCGTGCTGTCGACGCCGATCTCGCCGCCCATCTGTTCGATCAAGCGTTTGGAAATCACCAGGCCCAGGCCAGTGCCGCCAGGTTGCCGCGACAGCGAGTTGTCGGCCTGGCTGAAGGCCTGGAACAGGGCGCGTACGTCCTGGTTCGACAGGCCGATGCCGGTGTCCTGAATGCTGATGCGCAGCTGCACGGTGTCTTCGTGTTCTTCTTCGAGCATGGCGCGGGCGACGACAGTGCCTTCGCGGGTGAACTTGATGGCATTGCTCACCAGGTTCGTCAGGATCTGCTTGAGCCGCAGCGGGTCGCCCACCAGTGACAGCGGCGTATCCCGATACACCAGGCTCACCAGTTCCAGCTGTTTGGCGTGGGCGGCCGGGGCGAGGATGGTCAGGGTGTCCTGGAGCAGGTCGCGCAGGTTGAACGGAATATGGTCGAGCACCAGCTTGCCGGCTTCGATTTTCGAGAAGTCGAGAATCTCGTTGATGATGCCCAGCAGGCTGTCGGCGGATTTTTCGATAGTGCCCAGGTAGTCGAGCTGGCGTGGGGTGAGCTCGCTTTTTTGCAACAGGTGGGTGAAGCCGAGAATGCCATTGAGCGGCGTGCGGATTTCGTGGCTCATGTTGGCCAGGAATTCGGACTTGATCCGGCTCGCTTCCAGGGCTTCCTTGCGCGCCAGATCCAGCTCGATGTTCTGGATTTCGATGGTTTCCAGGTTCTGGCGCACGTCCTCGGTGGCCTGGTCGATGCTGTGCTGCAATTCTTCCTGGGCATTTTGCAGGGTGCCGGCCATGCGGTTGATGCCGGAAGCCAGTTCATCCAGTTCCTGGCTGCCGAGGGGCGGCAGGCGGGTCTCCAGGTGGCCGTCCTTGAGTTGGGCCACAGCCTGCTTGATCTGGCTCAACGGCCGATTGATCGTGCGGCCCATGCGCACGGCCAGCAGTGCCGCACCCGTCAGTCCCGCAGCGATCAGCATCAGGCTGGCGAACAGGCTGCGGTAACCGCGCAACAGCATGCCGTTATGGGACAGTTCAAGCTCGACCCAGCCGAGCAGGCGGTCGGCTTCTTCGGGTATCACGTCCCCGGCCAGGTTGCGGTGTTTGCCGAATACCGGCAGCAGATAGCGGGTCGCATCGCTGCCACTGCGGCGCAGCATTTGCGTGCCACTGCCAGAGGGCGTCTGATTGAGCATGGTCGGGCCAGCGTGGGCCAGCGACGTGCGGTCGGGAGCCAGGAGGGTCACGGCCCGTACGTCGGTTTGTTCCAGGGCCTGGGTGGCGATGCGTTCGAGGAGTTCGTTGTCCTGATGGCCCATGGCTGGCGCCACCAGTGGAGCCAGCTGCTCGGCGATCATTTCGCCGCGCTGCATGAGTTGGGTTTGCAGGTCAGCCTGTTGCATCCAGGTAAAATAACCCCCCAGCACCAGCGCCATCAGGCTGGTGGGCAACAGGGTCAGCAACAGCACGCGGCCTTTGATTCCCAGTTTCTTGAGCACGCATCTCTCCTGCATCCCGCTATTTATAGGCCTGCACATGCATCCGCCATGCACCACTTGCGCAGTGTAGCGATTTGCTCGCGGGCAATCCTCGTAAAAATGGTGCCGTCATTCGTCGGCCCGGACGACTCAATGGCGATACGGACAAACGGTGGGTTGCCCCTGGCGAGGCAATCTTGAATAATCGCTCAACTGAGAATTATTTGCAGATAGCCATGACTCCCATCACTGCTGGCCTCCCTCGAATCCTGTCCATCGAAGACGACCTTGTGCTCGGAGCCTATGTTCATGAGCATCTGGACCGCAGCGGCTTCCAGGTGACCTGGTGCCAGAACGGCCAGGAAGGCCTGGACATTGCCCGCCGGCAGCCTTTCGACGTGGTGTTGATGGATATCCTGCTGCCGGGCATGGACGGCCTGGCGGTACTGACCCAGTTGCGCCAGAGCCATTCCACCCCGGTGTTGCTGATGTCGGCGCTCGGGGCCGAGGCCGATCGCATCAGCGGCTTTCGCCTGGGGGCCGATGATTATCTGCCAAAGCCCTTCAGCATGGTGGAGTTGCGGGTGCGCATCGAAGCCATTCTGCGGCGGGTGGCACTCGACCGCCGGCCCGCACCCGCAGTGCCAGCCCCGTCGATGGACTGCCTGCGTTTCGACGATGAAAGCTTCGAGGTCTTTTACGGTGAACAGGCCGGTGGCCTGACCCGCAGCGAGTATCGGTTGCTGGAGACGCTGCACCGCAGCGCCGACGAAGTACTGAGCAAAGCCTTCCTTTATCAACAGGTGCTGCAACGCGGTTACGCGGCCCATGACCGCAGCCTGGACATGCACATCAGCCAGATCCGCCGCAAGCTCAAGGCCATTGGCTACACCGATCGCGAAGTGCGTACGGTATGGGGCAAGGGTTACATCCTGAGCGCCGCCGATGAAATGTAACTTGCCGGGCAGGCATTCGCTGTTCTGGAAACTGGCCTGTCTATTGGTCGCTTTCTGTCTGCTGATGATCTGGTTGAGTTGGTCCTGGGGCCGTTACATGGAGCAGCGCAACCAGTTCCTCTCCGATGAAGCCCGCGGCACCCTGACGCGCTACGCCACCGAAGCCGAACAGGCCTGGCAGCAGCGCCAGAGCGCCGGCATCGATGACTGGCTGCAGAGCATGCATCAGCGGGAAAAAGGCTGGGTAGGTGTCATCGGCGGTGATTTGCAGTCCTTGAGCAACCAGTCGCTGACGGACAAGGAAGTCGAACGCCTGACTTTTTTACGCGGCCTCGATTGGCCGATCCACAAGAAAGGCCGGCCGTGGATGCGCATACCGTTTCCCGGTGACCCGTCCGCCGGCAGCCTGGTGATCGAGTTGCCCGAACGCTTTCTGCCTGGGCAATACCGGGTGTTCTGGCGGGTGATCACCAACGGCGTGATTCCGGGGCTGTTCACTTTGCTGCTGTGCGTCGGGCTCTACCGTTTGCTGGTGGTGCCACTCAACCACTTGCGTGAGCAGGCCAACGCCTGGCGTGCCGACCAACTGAATGTGCGCCTATCGAGCCGCACCACCAATCGTTCGGATGAACTGGGCGAGTTGGGCAGGGCGTTCGATCACATGTCCGAGCGCCTGCAAAGCACCGTGGCCTTGCAGCAGCAACTGCTGCGCGACTTGTCCCACGAGTTGCGTACACCTTTGAGCCGCCTGCGGGTGGCCAGTGAAAGCGAGCAGGGGCTGGAGCCATTGCGCGAACGCATCGGCCGTGAGGTCGATGGCATGCAGCGCCTGGTGGAAGACACGCTGCAACTGGCGTGGCTCGATACCGAGCGCACCCGATTGCCCGACGAAGCGATCCAGATCCAGGCCCTGTGGGAAATGCTCACGGAGAACGCCTGCTATGAAAGTGGCTGGCCCGAAACGCAGTTGCAATGCACGGTGGATGCATCCTGCTGGGTTCGTGGTCATCTCAACACCCTGGCCCAGGCGTTGGAAAACATCCTGCGTAATGCCATTCGTCATTCGCCGGCGGGAGGCATTGTCCAATTGGGCGGTCGTCGTGATGGCGATTTCTGGCACCTGTGGCTGGAGGATCAGGGCGGTGGAGTGGCAGAAGCTGATCTGGAGCGGATCTTCCTGCCGTTTACCCGACTGGACGGTTCGCGGCCGGGGGATGGTGGATTTGGGTTGGGCTTGAGCATCGCCCGCAACGCGGTGCAGCGTCAGGGCGGACAGCTTTGGGCGCAGAACACCGGGACCGGGTTGCGCCTGAATATGCGCTTGTTGGCGGATGATGGTGATGCTCTTGACGACGCCATCGCGAGCAGGCTCGCTCCCACATTGACCGTGTTTCAACCGCAAAATGTGTGATCACCTCAGCCCTCTGTGGGAGCGAGCCTGCTCGCGATGAGGCCCTTCCACACACCGATAAATCCGGGCTTATTCCCATAAACCATAAGCACCGCACTTTGCGTGATATGGCCTGCGAACGTTTGCCGGTATGATAGTCGCCCCCGCAGTCTGGATTGCGAATACGCCATGACCTTGCAGTACCCAACCATCGCCGATTGCGTCGGCAACACTCCGCTGGTCCGTTTGCAGCGCCTGCCCGGCGCCACCAGCAATACCCTTTTGCTCAAGCTCGAAGGGAACAACCCGGCGGGTTCGGTCAAGGACCGTCCGGCGCTGTCGATGATCACCCGCGCCGAACTGCGCGGGCAGATCCACGCCGGCGATACGCTGATCGAGGCGACCTCGGGCAACACCGGGATCGCCCTGGCCATGGCCGCTGCGATCAAGGGTTACAGGATGATCCTGATCATGCCGGACAACTCCAGCGCCGAGCGCAAGGCGGCCATGACCGCCTATGGCGCCGAGCTGATTCTGGTCAGCCAGGAACAGGGCATGGAAGGCGCCCGTGACCTCGCGCAGAAGATGGAAGCCGAAGGTCGCGGCAAGGTGCTGGATCAGTTCGCCAACGGTGACAACCCCGAGGCGCACTACACCACCACCGGTCCGGAAATCTGGCGCCAGACCCAGGGCACCATCACCCATTTCGTCAGCTCCATGGGCACCACCGGTACCATCATGGGCGTGTCGCGCTACCTCAAGGAGCAGAACGACAACGTGCAGATCATCGGCCTGCAACCGATGGAAGGCTCGGCGATCCCGGGTATCCGCCGCTGGCCTCAGGAATACCTGCCGAAGATCTACCAGGCCGACCGCGTGGACCGCATCGTCGACATGGCCCAAAGCGAAGCCGAAGACGTGACCCGTCGTCTGGCCCGCGAAGAAGGCATTTTCTGTGGCGTGTCCTCGGGCGGTGCCGTGGCGGCAATGCTGCGTCTGTCCAAAGAAGTTGAAAACGCGGTGATCGTCGCGATCATCTGCGACCGTGGCGACCGTTACCTGTCGACCGGCATTTTCGACGCGCCCAACTGATGGCCAAACATGAAAGAGGCCTGCGCTTCCAGCCCACCGGCGGCAGCAAGGCCCCGCAAGTCCCGACCGGCAAAAAGCAGCGCCTGACCATCGAGCGCCTGGCCAATGACGGTCGCGGTATCGCGTTTTTCGAAGGCCGCACCTGGTTTGTCATCGGCGCATTGGCCGGTGAAGAGATCGAGGCGCGGGTGCTCGGTGCCCACGGCAAAGTGGTCGAGGCGCGCACCGAACGGGTGTTCAAGGCCAGCGAATTACGCCGCCCGGCACCGTGCGCCCATGCCGGCCGCTGCGGCGGTTGCAGCGTGCAGCATCTGCCCCACAACGAACAGCTTGCCCTGAAACAGCGCATGCTCGCCGAGCAGTTGTCGAGGGTCGCGGGCGTCGAACCCGAAGAGTGGGCGGCGCCATTGAGCGGTGCGGAATTCGCTTACCGGCGTCGCGCCCGCGTGGCGGTGCGCTGGGACATGAAGGCGAAAAAACTCGAAGTCGGTTTCCGTGCCGCCGGCAGCCAGGACATCGTTGGCATCGATGACTGCCCGGTGCTGGTACAACCCTTGCAACCGATCATGAGCCGCTTGCCCCAGATGCTGCGGCGCTTGAGCAAACCCCAGGCACTCGGGCATGTGGAGTTGTTCAGCGGCTCGACGCTGGCCGTGTTGCTGCGGCACATGGCGCCGTTGTCCGACGCTGACCTGACGATCCTCAAGGATTTCTGCGCGTTCCATGAAGCCCAGTTGTGGCTGCATGGCGACGGCGAACCGCAACCGGTCGAGGCCGATCAGTCGTTGGGTTATCGCCTGGAACAGTGGGATCTGGAACTGGCTTACCGGCCAGGGGATTTCATCCAGGTCAACGCCGCCGTCAACGAAGCGATGGTCGCCCAGGCGCTGGACTGGTTGAAGCCGACAGCGGATGAACGTGTACTCGATCTGTTCTGCGGCCTGGGCAACTTTGCCTTGCCGCTGGCCAAGGCCGCTCGTGAAGTGGTGGCGGTCGAAGGCGTGCAGGTGATGGTCGATCGGGCGGCGGCGAATGCGGCTAGCAATAATCTGCATAACGCGAAGTTTTTTCAGGCCGATTTATCCCAGCCTTTGACGGACGCCGAATGGGCCGCCGAAGGCTTTTGTGCGGTACTCTTGGACCCACCGCGTGACGGTGCTTTCGAGGTCGTGCGCAAGCTCAAGAGCCTTGGCGCCGAACGATTGGTGTATGTGTCGTGCAACCCGGCAACGCTGGCGCGCGACACGGGCGAATTGATCAAGCAGGGCTACCGGTTAAAACGTGCCGGGATTCTCGATATGTTTCCTCAAACGGCACATGTCGAGGCCATGGCGTTATTTGAAGCGAGCTAGGATGCTCGTCTGGTCCGACTGGCCCGCCCGTGCAGCCGCGCACCCAGCCCGACGTGGGCGCACGGGCAACGAAGGTCAGCGATTTGACGCATTGAATCTGCGTCGTAGGGAAGGTAAGCAAGATGGTACAGGTGAGAGCACACCAGCCGATCAACACCGACGGCAGTATCAATCTCGAGGCTTGGCTCGATCATGCGGTCAGTGTCGATCTGGCACTGGATCGCGAAGCCTTGAAAGAGGCCTGCGAGTACGCTCGCGAGGCCGAACAACAAGCCAATGCGGCACAGAATCTGTGGTCGGAAGGTAACTCGACTTTCCGTACCGGGCTTGAGATCGCCGAGATCCTCGCCGACCTCAAACTCGACCAGGACTCTTTGGTCGCCGCGATCCTGTATCGAGGCGTGCGCGAAAATCAGATCAAGTTGCCGGCCGTCAGCCAGCGCTTCGGTCCGGTGGTGTCCAAGCTCATCGATGGCGTGCAGCGCATGGCCGCGATCAGCGATAGCCTGAGCCCGCGCAAATCCCTGGTGCTGGGCACCCAGGGTCAGGTGGAAAACCTGCGCAAGATGCTGGTGGCCATGGTCGACGACGTTCGCGTCGCCCTGATCAAGCTGGCCGAGCGTACTTGCGCAATCCGTGCGGTGAAGACCGCTGACGACGAAAAGCGCAACCGCGTGGCCCGGGAAGTCTTCGACATCTACGCGCCACTGGCCCATCGCCTGGGTATCGGTCACATCAAGTGGGAACTGGAAGACTTGTCCTTCCGTTACCTGGAACCGGACCAGTACAAGCAGATCGCCAAGCTGCTCCATGAGCGGCGACTGGATCGCGAGCGTTTCATCAGCGACGTGATGAGCCAGCTGAAAAACGAATTGCAGGCCACTGGCGTCGATGCCGACATCAGCGGCCGGGCCAAACACATCTATTCGATCTGGCGCAAAATGCAGCGCAAGGGTCTGGAGTTCAGCCAGATCTACGACGTGCGTGCCGTTCGCGTGCTGGTGCCGGAAATGCGCGATTGCTACACCGCGCTCGGCATCGTCCACACCCTGTGGCGGCACATCCCGAAAGAGTTCGACGACTACATCGCCAACCCCAAGGAAAACGGCTATCGCTCGCTGCACACGGCGGTGATCGGGCCCGAGGGCAAGGTGCTGGAAGTGCAGATCCGCACCCACGCGATGCACGAAGAAGCCGAGCTCGGCGTGTGCGCGCACTGGCGCTACAAGGGCACTGACGTCAAGTCCGGTTCCAATCACTACGAAGAGAAAATCTCCTGGCTGCGTCAGGTGCTCGAATGGCACGAAGAGCTGGGCGACATCGGTGGCCTGGCGGAGCAGCTGCGGGTCGATATCGAGCCGGACCGGGTCTACATCTTCACCCCGGACGGTCACGCCATCGACTTGCCGAAGGGCGCGACCCCGCTGGACTTCGCCTACCGCGTCCACACCGAAATCGGTCACAACTGCCGTGGCGCCAAGATCAACGGGCGCATCGTACCGCTCAACTACAGCCTGCAAACCGGTGAACAGGTCGAGATCATCACCAGCAAGCACGGCACCCCGAGCCGCGACTGGCTGAACCCGAACCTGGGTTATGTCACCACGTCGCGGGCACGGGCGAAGATCGTTCACTGGTTCAAGCTGCAGGCTCGCGACCAGAACGTCGCGGCCGGTAAAACCCTGCTTGAGCGCGAGCTCAATCGCCTCGGTCTGCCGGCGGTGGATTTCGACAAGCTGGCCGACAAGGCCAACATGAAAACCGCCGAAGACCTGTTTGCCGCCCTCGGCGCCGGGGACTTGCGCCTGGCGCAACTGGTCAACCTGGCGCAGCAACTGGTCGAACCGGAGCGTGGCAACGAACAGCTTGAACTCATACCGCGCAAGGCCACCGGCTACAAACCGGGCAAGCGCGGCGATATCCAGATCCAGGGCGTCGGCAACCTGATGACCCAGATGGCCGGCTGCTGCCAACCATTGCCGGGTGATGCCATCGTCGGTTACATCACCGTGGGGCGCGGCGTGAGCATTCACCGCCAGGACTGCGCGTCGGTGCTGCAACTGAGCGGGCGCGAGCCGGAGCGAATCATCCAGGTCAGCTGGGGCCCGGTGCCGGTACTCACCTATCCGGTGGACATCGTCATCCGCGCCTACGACCGTTCCGGGTTGCTGCGTGACGTCTCGCAGGTGCTGCTCAACGAGCGGATCAACGTGCTGGCGGTCAACACCCGCTCGAACAAAGAGGACAACACCGCGTTGATGTCCCTGACCATCGAGATTCCGGGGCTGGATGCATTGGGGCGGTTGCTGGGGCGGATTTCCCAGTTGCCGAACATCATCGAAACCCGGCGTAACCGGACGCCTTGATGGCATGTTTAGCGTCGATCCACTGTGGGAGCGAGCTTGCTCGCGATGACGGCTCAACATTCAGCACATGTGTTGTCTGACAGTCTGCTATCGCGAGCAAGCTCGCTCCCACAGGTTCTCGCAGAGTTTGATAAATGTATTCACTTGAAGATTTATTGCACCTGATGAACCGCCTGCGCGACCCGCAGTACGGCTGCCCGTGGGACATCAGGCAAACCTACGCCACTATCGTCCCGCACACCCTTGAAGAAGCCTACGAAGTCGCCGATGCCATTGAGCGAGGGGACTTTGATCATCTGCAGGGTGAACTGGGCGATCTGCTGTTCCAGGTGGTGTATTACAGCCAACTGGCCCGGGAAGAAGGGCGCTTCGAGTTCGCCGGCGTGGTCGACAGCATCACCCGCAAGCTGATCCGTCGTCATCCCCACGTGTTCCCTACGGGCGATCTCTATGCGCCGCTGGATGTCCCGCGCCTGAGTGAAGAGCAGGTCAAGCAGCGTTGGGAGGAGATCAAGGCCGAGGAACGCGCGGAGAAATCTTCAGCGCCCGAACAGTTGTCGTTGCTTGATGACGTCCCTGCTGCATTACCGGCGCTGTCACGTTCGGCCAAGTTGCAAAAGCGCGCAGGGCAGGTCGGTTTCGACTGGCCGGACGCCTTGCCGGTGCTCGACAAAGTGCGTGAAGAGCTCGATGAAGTCCTCGAAGCCATGTCGGAAAATGATCCCGAAGCCGTGGCCGACGAGATCGGTGACCTGCTGTTTTCCGTGGTCAATCTGGCGCGTCATCTCAAGGTTGATCCGGAAACCGCACTGCGTGGCGCCAACGGCAAGTTTGAAAGACGCTTTCGTTTTATCGAACAGGCATTGCGCGACACCCGCCGTCCCATGGAAGATTGCACCCTCGAAGAGTTGGACGCCTTGTGGGGCGAAGCCAAACGTCAGGAAAAGAATTTGCCCAGCTGCGGTTGAGCAGTGGCCTAAGTGAGTAATAAGCACCATGAGCATTTCCCTTCGCGACCAGTTGCTCAAAGCAGGGCTGGTCAACCAGAAGCAGGCCAAGCAGGTCAGCAAAGACAAGCAGAAACAGCAGCGCCTGGCCCACAAAGGCCAGATCGAGCTGGATGACTCCCAGCAGCGCGCGGCACAGGAAGCCATGGCCGAGAAGGTCAAGCGCGACCAGGAACTCAACCGTCAGCAGCAGGAAAAGGCTGAGGCCAAGGCCCGTGCCGCACAGGTCAAGCAATTGATCGAAGTCTCGCGCCTGCCGAAATTGACGACCGAGGATTACTACAACTTCGTCGACGACAAGAAGGTCAAGCGCATCTGCGTCAACACCCTGATGCGCAACAAGCTCAGCAGCGGTTCGCTGGCCATCGTGCATCACGCTGGCGGCTACGAAGTGATTCCGCGCGAGGCGGCGCTGAAGATTCAGGAGCGCGACCCGCAACGCATCGTGCAGCTGAATGTGCAGACCGAAGAAGTCAGTACCGAGGACGATCCGTACGCCGCCTATAAGATTCCTGATGATCTGATGTGGTAATCGATCCGCTGGCTTTACATGTTTGCTAGTACATTGCTGGATTAATCAATTGAACCCGAAAGATCGTATCGATACGATCTTTCGGGTTTTCTTTTGTCAAAATCATTCTCATCTTGAATGAGCGGTTAAATACCTTTCTGGTGTGCTGTTGTTCGTTTTGAGTGTATTTATTGTTGAAGGAAAATTAATGGAATGAATTTTAATGGATAAGGATATCTTTAATGCTGGTAAGTATCGCTTCGTTGCGCCAACCCACTTTCACGTCGCCGTTATCACAGCCGCGACAGCCCGATCAAACCATTCACGATTACTTGGACGATGAGCTGGCCGTGCGTGCTGAGCTTGTACGCCGAAAAATAAAGATCGCTGCAAAGGCCGCCCGTGAGGATCATGGCGGGTCCGCTTGTGTGTTCTTTACCCTGCCTGAGTTTTTCTGGAACATTCCCTGGCACGAAGTCCGCAGTGTGGAGGAACTCCACGAGTTGAACTCTGCCTATTTGCAAAAGGTCCCCGAGTGTGTGGCGTTGTTGATGAGTGATCTGCCAATGGAGCAGTACGGCAAGATCGTATTGCTGGCGGGAAGTTGTGCGACGCTTATCAAAGTGGGAGAGGGGGAGTCGAGTTATTACGACGTCATTAATTATTTGCTGACGGTGACCAATAAGGAATATGAAGTTGATGTGCCGCTGAAGTCGATGTGGCCGAAGCGCCATGTGTCACGAATCGATTTCGGAAGGCACGTAGGGGATGAAGGTGAGTACTGGTTTTTTAAGTTGTTTGATGAGGTTGTAATAAAAGTTAAAAAGGTCAGTAGTGTGCGGGCCGAGCACAGTTACTTTGGTGGTTACGAAGGAACGTTTATCAACAGTCTGGTTCCGGGCTGCCCATTCGGCATCAACTTGTGCCTCGATTATGCGGTGTTGAAAGACGGTGAGCGGGACAAGGAAATTGAACTGGCGGGGGCGAAAATCGATTTTCTGATTGCCTGTGGCATGAGCTTCGATTACGGCAAGCGTCATCCATCGTCGGTTCAGTATTCGATCCGCAATGACGGCATGGACGATGGTGAGTGCGAGGTGGTGAAACTTGAGCTGGGCCGGATCGTCGGAGTTGTCCCTTCGATGGTGATCGACGACTCCCTTTATCTAGCGGCCATTCAGATTGCCTGAGTCGAGTGATCCGGTCGCAGCCTGCTCGTGCGGGAAGGGGCAGGCTGCACGGTGGTGGAATCTGTCTTCAACCGGTTGCGAGCTCGCGTTTGCGCTCGAGCATTTCCAGTTCGGCCCTGTAGTTTTGCGCGTCGGTCTCGCAATGGAACATCCCGACCAACAGGTCTTGTTGATGCACGTCCCAGATGCGGATACCGGCGGCTACACCCTCGTGGGATTTATGTGAATCGTCGCGTTCAGTTACTTTTACAGTCATCTGCTAGCTCCAATCTCTGTTATCTGCAGCAAGGCATGTGCAGGCCTCTTTTATAGGGTTTGGTAGTTTGCTAAGTAAATGACTGAGTTTGGTAAGGGTTTTTTGCAAAAACGGCAACAGTGCTGCAGCCCGCGGAATTCGCGACATTCAGTCGCAGGGCTTTTGGTTTCATGACAAAAGCTTCATGTTGGAAGCACCGAAAATCCGGTGTAAAGCACAAAAACCTGTGGGAGCAAGCTCGCTCCCACAGGTTCTGTGACCATTTTCAGACGCACAAAAAAAACGCCCCGAACCAGTCGGGGCGTTTTCATGTGCGGCGTTATGGCGGGGGTATTACTTACCCTGCCAGCGCTTCAGTACCAGGGTGGCGTTGGTGCCACCGAAACCGAAGCTGTTGCTCATCACGGTGTTGATGGTGGCGTTTTCGCGGGTCTTGGTCAGCACCGGCAGGTCGGCCACTTCAGGGTCCAGCTCGTCGATGTTGGCGGAACCGGCAATGAAGTTGCCTTCCATCATCAGCATGCAGTAGATCGCTTCGTGAACGCCGGCGGCGCCCAGGGAGTGACCCGACAGGCTCTTGGTGGAGCTGATGGCCGGAGCCTTGTCGCCGAACACTTCACGCACACCTTTCATTTCCGCGACGTCGCCGACCGGGGTCGAGGTGCCGTGGGTGTTCAGGTAGTCGATCGGGGTGTCGACGGTGGAGAGCGCCTGCTGCATGCAGCGGATCGCGCCTTCGCCGCTCGGGGCGACCATGTCGTAGCCGTCGGAGGTCGCGCCGTAGCCGACGATTTCCGCGTAGATCTTGGCACCGCGGGCCAGAGCGTGTTCCAGCTCTTCAACCACGACCATGCCGCCACCGCCGGCGATGACGAAACCGTCACGGTCGGCGTCGTAGGCACGGGAGGCCTTTTCCGGAGTGTCGTTGCGCTTGCTGGACAGGGCGCCCATGGCGTCGAACAGGAACGACTGGCTCCAGTGCTCTTCTTCACCGCCGCCGGCGAAGACGATGTCCTGCTTGCCCATCTGGATCTGTTCCATGGCGGTACCGATGCAGTGAGCACTGGTGGCACAGGCAGAAGCGATGGAGTAGTTCAGGCCCTTGATCTTGAACGGAGTGGCCAGGCAAGCGGAAACGGTGCTGCTCATGGTCCGCGTTACGCGGTATGGGCCGACGCGCTTGACGCCTTTCTCGCGCAGGATGTCCAGCGCTTCCATCTGGTTCAGGGTCGATGCGCCACCGGAACCGGCGATCAGGCCGGTACGCGGGTTTGACACCTGCTCTTCGGTCAGGCCGGAGTCGGTGATGGCGTCTTTCATGGCCAGGTAGGCATAAGCTGCGGCGTGGCCGACGAAGCGATAGATCTTGCGATCGATCAGTTCTTCAAGGTTGAGGTCAATGGAGCCGGAAACCTGGCTACGCAGACCCATTTCGGCATATTCCGGGTTGAACCGGATGCCAGGGCGGCTTGCACGCAGGTTAGCGGAGACGGTCTCTTTGTCATTGCCCAGGCAAGAAACGATGCCCAGACCAGTGATAACGACGCGGCGCATGCGGATAACCCTTAGAAGTTGTCAGTGGAGGTGAACACGCCGACCCGGAGGCCTTCGGCGGTGTAGATTTCGCGACCGTCGACAGTCACCGAACCGTCGGCAATGGCCAGGTTCAGCTTGCCCTTGAGGACGCGCTTGATATGAATGTTATAGGTGACTTTCTTGGCGGTCGGCAGGACCTGGCCGAAGAATTTCACTTCGCTCGAACCCAGCGCACGGCCACGGCCCGGAAGGCCTTGCCAGCCCAGGAAGAAGCCGACCAGTTGCCACATGGCGTCGAGGCCCAGGCAGCCCGGCATCACCGGATCGCCTTCGAAGTGGCAGGCGAAGAACCACAGGTCCGAATTGATATCCAGCTCGGCGACCAATTCACCTTTGCCGTACTTGCCACCTTCTTCGCTGATCAGGGTGATGCGATCAACCATCAGCATGTTCGGGGCGGGCAGTTGCGCGTTACCAGGGCCGAACAGCTCACCGCGACTGCAGCGCAGCAGGTCTTCCCGGGTAAAGGCGTTTTGTTTGGTCATGCGAGCTCCTCAATAGTCCCATGCGGCAGGTGGGGCAAATCTTCCCGGCCGATCGAAGCGTTCATGCCTCGAACCGGCAGCCTACTCATAGACTATTGCGTTGTGGTGAAAGTCACAGCACCAAGGACATGAATGTACACTTGTGCACTGAAATTATTATTCAAGCCCCTTTTCGGGCCTGTTCGGGGGCTTAAGACTGCCGCACTTTCGCCTTTCACGCCAGTCGCAGATGCTCGAAAGGCCTGTACTACTGCACCCATCGCTGCAGAATTTGCTGCAGATCAGTCCGTTTGAACGGCTTGGCCAGGTAATCGTTCATCCCCGCCGACAAACAGGCTTCGCGGTCACCCTGCAAGGCATTGGCGGTCAGGGCGATAATCGGCAGGTCGGTGCAACCGGGTAGCTTGCGGATTTGTCGGGTGGCTTCATAACCATCGATGATCGGCAAGCGGCAATCCATCAGGATCGCTTCGAAAATCAGGCT
Source organism: Pseudomonas sp. BF-R-19 (assembly GCF_019956445.1). NCBI lineage: Bacteria > Pseudomonadati > Pseudomonadota > Gammaproteobacteria > Pseudomonadales > Pseudomonadaceae > Pseudomonas > Pseudomonas sp. BF-R-19. The sequence continues at coordinate 208,126 of NZ_JAHBDN010000059.1, read as the reverse complement.
CTCGGCACTGCGTACCGCCTGAGCGCCGTCGGCGGCGACACTGACCTTGAAGCCCAGGCTGCGCAACATGGCTTCGATGACCGTCTGGTTGACCGGGTTGTCTTCGACCAGCAGCACATTGCACCCTTCGCCGCCGCTGTTGCCGGTTTGCGTGCGCGGGGGCAACAGTGGCGGCGTCTGCTGGTGCAGTGCCAGGGGGATTTCCAGGGTGAACACAGAACCGCGGCCTTCCTCACTCTGCGCGCGCAAGGTGCCACCCATGCGTTCGGCGAGGGTACGGGCAATCGGCAGGCCCAGCCCCGTGCCGCCGTAGCGCCTTGAAATGGAGCTGTCGGCCTGCTGGAACGCGTTGAACATCAATTCCAGGCTTTGCGCCGGGATGCCGATGCCGCTGTCGCGCACGGTGCAGGTGAACCACAGCAACTCGTGGTCCAGTGACTGCCACTGCGCCTCGATGGTGACGCGGCCCTGCTCGGTGAACTTCAGCGCATTGCCGATCAGGTTGACCAGTATCTGCCGGATCCGCGTCGGGTCGCCCTTGACCTGCAAGCCGCGCATGTCATCGGGGATCATCAGTTGCAGGTCGAGACCGCGTTGCGCGGCGCTGTGCTGGAACGACTGGGCGCAACTGCCGATCAGTTCGACGAGGTTGAACGCAATGTGCTCCAGTTCCAGCTCCGAACGTTCGATCCGCGAGAAATCCAGGATGTCGTTGATGACCTTGAGCAAGTGCTCGGTGGATTCCGAGGCCAGCGCCGCGTACTCCAGCTGTTCCTCGGTCATATCGGTGGTTTCCAGCAACTGCAGCATGCCCAGTACGCCATTCATTGGCGTGCGCAGTTCATGGCTCATCATGGCGAGGAAGTCGGATTTGGCGTTGTTGGCTTTTTCCGCTTCTTCGCGGGTCTGGATCAACTGCGCCATGGCCTGATGCTGTTCGCGGCTGGCCTGCTCGAGACCGCTGGCGAGGTTGTTGATGTGTTGCGACAGCGCTCCCAGTTCGGTGTCGTCGACAATCGGCAGCGGTGTTTTGTAGTCGCCGTCCTGGATCGCCTTGACCGCATTGCCGATATCACGGATCGGTTGCGACAGGCTGCCCGCCAGACGCCGCGCCAGGAAGAAGGTAAACAGCAGGGCAAACAGGGCCAGAATGGCGGCCTTGAGCACGATTTCCTGCTGGCGCCGGCTGAAGGCATCGTTGGACAGCCCGACGATCACCCGGCCGAGATAGTCTTCGGTGGGGGCCGCGCTGGCGGTTTTGCTGCTCTGGAAAAAATCGTTGTGCAACGCGATGCGCTGGAGCCGTATCGGTGCCTGGAACACTTCGAGCTGTTGCGCGCGATTGTAGTGTTCGCTCGGTTGTTCGACGTACACCAGAACCCGGCTGGCGCTGTCCTGGATTTCCAGAAAGCTCACGTTAGGCGTGGCCAGCGTGGCCTTGAGCAAAGTTTCGAGCACTTCGATGTTGCCCGAAATCACTCCGTACTCGGTGGCCGGGGCCAGTTGATTGGCGATCAACTGGCCGGTGTGGGTGATTTCCTGACGCAGATCCTGGATGCGCACAAACGTGAAGAAGCTGATCAGCAACAACGTCAGCAGCAGAGCAGGGCCGAGGCTGATGAGTTGGGTGCGGGTATTGATGTCCCAGCGACGGCGAAAGTTCATGGGCGGCGTTCTCCTTCAGCCAGCAGTGTGGCGACCGACGCGTCGTTTATCTCTTCGATACCCAATGAGCGCGCCACCTGCGGATTGCTCGCGACTTTGAACCGATGGGGATAGTGCGTGCGCGGCCAGGTGGCGGGTGGCCGGTCGAGCAATTCGTCGAGGATCGCCAGCCAGTCGCTCTGATCGCTGTAGGTGCTCGCCAGGCTTCCGGCCTTGACGAAACCTGCGTTGGGTCCGATCAGCGCGATTTGCCGTGAATAGCTGCTCAGCAGCAGGTTCTTTGCGGTTTGCGGGTTGTACAGGTCGGCATCGTCCAGGCCCAGCAACACGTCGCTGTTATTCAGCAGGGCCTGTAACGGACGACTGTCGTGAATGTTGTCCCAGCGCTGGGTGACCACTTCCAGACCCAAGGGGAGGGCAGCCTGACGCAGCTCATTCAAGAGGAATTCACTGTGGTTGTTGTAGAGCACGCCGATGCGTCTGGCTTGGGGCAACAGGGTGCGGGTCAAGCGCAACTGGCGGTCCAATGGTGGATCGCTCCATAGCAGGGAAAGACGTGCAGGCAGAGTGTTGTTCAAGCGTTGCCGGGCTTGCAGGCGGCTGATGCGCAACACCAGTGTCGCCGGGCCCTGGGCGTCCTGCAGGCGCCAGTCGAGGCTGGGCAGGTCGAGCAGTATCAAGCGGATGTTTTCCGGCAGTTTGTCCGGTATCGGCAAACTGGCCAGTGTCTGGAATCGTACGTTATCGCGCGGCCGCAACTCGCTCAGGGCGTGGGTAAACGCCCGCACACCGGGGCTGTCTTCGGCCCCCGTGAGCAAAATGTCGGCCGCGTTACCCGGCAGGCTACCGAGCATGCTGCTGAACAATAGACAAAGCACGACCAGCAGCCGGCGCAGGGGCGGCGCTTTCCAGGCCGAACGATACGGCATCTTAAAGCTCCAGCTCCGCGCTGAAATACATCACGTGGCGCTGGTCATAATTGTTGTCGATGAAGGTGGTTGGCTGATTGTCCAGCCGTTGCTGGAGCACCCCGGCCAGTTCCAGGCTGGCCTTGCCCAAGGCGATGCGTTTGGCGAGGCGCGCATCGACCCGTTCGAAGCGGTAGCCGTTGAGGGCGTCATCGCCGTAATAGAAAAGCGCACTGTTCCAGCCCTGGCCCCAATCGCGCAGCCATCCGGCCGAACCACTGTTGTTTGCAGTCTGCCTGGCATCCAGCGGGTTGCTGGCGTCGGCATCGACGTAGGCATAGGTCAGTCGCAGGCGATCGAGGCTGCCGACACGCCAGTCGAGCTGGGTTTCGCCCCCCGAAAAACGCGCTTTGTTGGCGTTGCTGGCGATGTACTGATTGTTGCGCAGCGGTTCACTGATCATGCCGCTGATTTCGTCGTGGAACAGCTTCACGTCGAGCGCCAGCCCCGGTCCGGGGAAATAGCCGTTGTAGCCCAGCTCCCGGGAGCGCATGCGCTCTTGATCGAGGTCGCCGGGGCCACGGGTCTTGACGAAATAGCGGGCGCTGGACTGGCCAAAGGCACCGGGTCTGAGGTTGGTGACCTGATAACTCCAGTTGACGTTGTTCTCGAACATGTCCGGCGAACGGATGGCCTCGGAGTACACCGCACGCAAGCCGTGGCGCGGGTTGATCAGGTAGTTGACCGCCATGCGAGGTGTCAGCGAGCTGCCGGTCAACCGGCTGTCCTCGAACATGGCACCGCCTTGCAGCAGCCAGTGTTCGGTGGCACGCCACTCGAACTGGCCGAACGCCCGCCAGATCGTGTCATCGAGAGTGCCATTGAAGTAGGTCTCGGAATCCGCCCGGTCGTAACGATAGTTCATCCCGCTGACCAGCCGCAGGTTATCGGCAAGGCTCAGGGTGTCCTGCAGTTCGAGGTCGTAGCGCGATTCCCGGGTGCTCTGGTCGATGTCGCCGCAAACCGTCTGGCTCGCGCCGTTGCGCCATTGATCGAGCACCTGGTTGGCCAGCGCCTGCTCGGCGGGCGTGCCGGCCGGCGCACCAGGACCGATGAAGCGCGTGATATTGCGAGCCAGGCGTTCGGTGTAGTTCGGGTTCAATTGCCAGAGTTCGGTCAGTTGCGGGCTGAACGAGATTTCTGCGTCGCAGGCGCGCCAGGTTTGCTGGCGATCCCAGTGTTGCGCCGAACCCTGGATATAAAGGCTGTGGTCGGGATTGATGTCCAGATTCCAGCGCAATGACCCGGCGTAGTCCTTGGCGGTGACGTCGGAGTCGTTACCCGCGCGGGTAATCCCCGGGAACACCGGGCGGTAGGTATAGGGTCGCTGGTTGGTGCCGTCCTTGGCATTCAATTGCCAGTCGAGGCTTTGCCGTTCGTCGAGGCTCTGGCTGACGGCGAGATTGAAGCGATCGAGGCGACGGCTGTCATGGTAGTCCGCGCCGGTTCGGTCGGTGTCGAAGCCGTCGTCTTGCTGGCCGGACAGGGACAGGCGTAAGTCACCATCCTCCCAGCCCATGCCCTGGCTGGCGTAAAAGTCGTTGATGCCGCGCTGGCCCCGGGTGACCTTCATGCGCGTACCGTGACTGTCGGCCGGCCGCCGGGTAATGATGTTGACCACCGCCATCAGGGCATTGGCGCCGTAGCTGACGGTATTCGGCCCGCGAAAGACTTCGATGCGCTCGATGTCTTCCATGGCCACCGGAATGTCGCTCCAGTCGACGGTGGCCAAGCCGGCGCGATACACCGAGCGCCCGTCGATCAGCACTTGCATGCGTCGCGCTTCAGTCGCATTGGTGCCGTGGTAGTTCACCGCTGCCTGGTTGCCGCTGATGTTGCCGACCATCATTCCCGGCACCAGGCGCAGCAGTTCGCTGATGTCGCGGGCACCGCTGGCATGGATCAGGGCGCTGTCGATCACCGTCATGCTTCCCGGAACGGCCGCCGGCGACTGCTTCAGACGTGTGGCGGTGAGCACTTGCGGCAGCGGTTCGCTGTCCAGGAACAAGTCGTCGGCAAGCACTGGCGAGCTGAATATCAGCGCCAGTACCAGAGGCGAATGCGGTGAAGGAGAGCCCGGAGACACAACACATTCCTGTCAGTGATTGATGGCGCGCATGTTAACCGAGCTGAATGACTTTTCCATTCACGATGTCTGCATTTTCCTCGGTTTTATCGGTCTTCTTCCTACGGGTGCAGGTATTTGATGTCGGGGCTGGCCGCCGGTGGGCTGCCCCGTATAATGCCGACATCGCCACTGGTATGGATTAACGGATTGCATATGACTGAACAGCACCCGATTGCGGTCCTGGGAGGCGGAAGTTTTGGAACCGCCGTGGCTAATCTGCTGGCCGAGAACGGGCATCAGGTCCTTCAGTGGATGCGTGACCCCGAACAGGCCGAGGCCATCCGGGTCAATCGCGAGAACCCGCGTTACCTCAAAGGCATCAAGATTCTGCCCGGCGTCACGCCGGTCACCGACCTGCAAGCCACCCTGGACGCCTGTGACCTGTGTTTTGTCGCATTGCCCTCCAGCGCACTGCGCTCGGTGCTGGTGCCGCACGCCGAACGCTTGACCGGCAAATTGCTGGTGAGCCTGACCAAAGGCATCGAAGCCCACACGTTCAAGTTGATGAGCGAGATCCTCGAAGAGATCGCCCCGCAGGCGCGCATCGGCGTCCTGTCCGGGCCCAACCTGGCCCGCGAAATTGCCGAACATGCACTGACTGCCACGGTGGTCGCCAGTGAAGACGAAGAACTCTGCCAGCAGGTTCAGGCCGCGCTGCACGGGCGCACCTTTCGTGTGTACGCCAGCGCCGACCGTTTCGGCGTGGAATTGGGCGGGGCATTGAAAAATGTCTACGCGATCATCGCCGGCATGGCGGTGGCGCTGGGCATGGGGGAAAATACCAAGAGCATGCTGATCACCCGGGCATTGGCGGAAATGACCCGCTTCGCGGTGAATCAGGGCGCCAACCCGATGACCTTCCTGGGACTGGCGGGCGTGGGCGATCTGATCGTGACCTGTTCGTCGCCCAAGAGCCGCAACTATCAGGTCGGCTTCGCCCTCGGCCAGGGCCTGAGCCTGGACGAGGCCGTCACGCGCCTGGGCGAAGTCGCCGAAGGGGTCAATACCCTTAAAGTGCTCAAGGCCAAGGCCCAGGAGGTTGGCGTGTACATGCCGCTGGTCGCCGGGCTGCACGCGATCCTGTTCGAGGGGCGCACGCTGGAACAGGTCATCGGCCTGTTAATGCGTGGCGAGCCGAAAACCGACGTCGACTTTATTTCCACCAGTGGTTTCAACTAATCACGCTTGCCAGAAAAGCAGGGAGTTGCGCATGAACGATCCAAAAGTAGAAGCCAAGTATGAGTCCATCCTGCTGCGGGTGCTGTGGATGATCGTCTTCGTGCTGGTGTGGCAAGTGGCGCAGTTCATCCTCGGCGCCGTCGTGCTGGTGCAGTTGATCTATCGTTTGTTCTATGGCGCCCCAAGCGCCAGCTTGATGAATTTCGGCGACAGCCTGAGCCAGTTTCTGGCGCAGATCGGTCGTTTCGGCAGCTTTCACAGCGACCAGAAGCCCTGGCCGTTCGCCGACTGGCCGACGCCGCGTACACCGGAAGGTGAGGCGCCGCATGTCGTGGCACCGGCACCGCATCCGGCTCGAGATGAGGAACCCAAGCTATGAAACTCTGGGTATTGCGTCATGGTGAAGCTGTACCGCACGGGTCCCGCCCCCACGATTCGGAGCGGGAGCTGACGGATAACGGTCGCAAGGAAGTATTGAAAGTCGCCGCAGAGCTGGTGGGTCAGCCGCTGACCGGCATTTACGCCAGCCCGTACCTGCGAGCGCAGCAAACAGCGCAGCTGGTACGGGATGCATTGGGTTTCGAACCGGAAATCCGCACCGTCGAGTGGCTGACACCGGACACGGAGCCGGACAAGGTGGCCGAACAGATGGTTGCGGTCAGCAACGTGCTGCTGGTCAGTCACAACCCGCTGGTGGGGAATCTGCTGAGCTACCTGCAACATGGTGCCGGACATCCGCCGGAAAGGGTCAGCACTGCCGGTCTGGCGGAGCTCAAGGGTGATGAGCTGCTGGTCGGGTCGATGAAGCTCGACAGCATCAAGCACCCTTAGCGCCGCTTTTCTGTGGGAGCGTGGCTTGCCCGCGAAGGCATCGACTCGGTTTACCTGATAAACCGCGGCGCCTGCATCGCGGGCAAGCCACGCTCCCACAGGTACGTCATACCCCGAAAGTTTTGTATGAAATAGTCAACCAAGCACTTGCTTGGTTGACTACGCTTGCTCCAGACCAAAATCACAGGAGCGAGTCGCATGTCTGCTGCTTTTCGTTTGCCACTGGACGTTTTCTACGAGCGTGAGGCCCGTCATCCCCGCCAGCGCTTTCTGATCCAGCCTGTCGGAGGCGGTCAGGTCGAGACCTTGACCTGGGCGGACGTCGGTCATCAGGCCCGTTGCGCGGCCCACTGGTTGCGGGCACGGGAGCTGCCGCAGGGCAGCCATATCGCCCTGATCTCGAAGAACTGTGCGCACTGGATCATTGCCGACCTGGCGATCTGGATGGCCGGGCATGTCTCGGTGCCGTTGTACCCCAACCTCACCGCCGAGACCGTTGCCCAGGTACTCGAACATTCGCAAGCGACGCTGGCGTTCATCGGCAAGCTCGACGACTGGCCGGGCATGTCCCGTGGCGTCAGCCCCGACCTGCCGATCATCAGCCTGCCGCTGCATCCTCCCGGTGACTTTGATTTCAGCTGGGACGACCTGCAACGCAACTCGCCCATCCAGGACAATCCCAAACCTGCCGCCGATCAACTGGCGACCATCATTTACACGTCCGGCACCACGGGCATGCCCAAGGGCGTGATGCACAGCTTCGGCAACCTGGGGTTCGCCACCACACGCGGCACTGCGTTGTTCGGCCTCAACGAGTCGGACCGGTTGTTGTCCTACCTGCCGCTGTGCCACGTCGCCGAGCGGATGTTCGTCGAACTGGCGTCGATCTATACCGGCCAAACGGTGTTTTTCGCCGAGAGCCTCGATACCTTCCTCACCGATCTGCAGCGTGCGCGCCCGACCGCGCTGTTTGGCGTGCCGCGCATCTGGACCAAATTCCAGATGGGTGTGTACAGCAAGATCCCGGCAAAACGCCTCGACTTCCTGCTCGGCCTGCCGATCATCGGCAAACGGGTCGGGCATAAAGTCCTCGCCGGGTTGGGGCTGGATGCGTTGCGCATCGCGTTGTCCGGCGCAGCTCCGGTGCCGCAGACCTTGTTGCAGTGGTACCGCAAGCTGGGGCTGGACGTGCTGGAGGTCTACGGCATGACCGAGAGTTGCGGCTACTCCCACATCGGCATGCCGGGCCAGAACAAACCGGGCTGGATCGGCAAGCCGTGCCCGGAAGTCGAAGTGCGGATCGCCGAGACGGGGGAAGTCATGGTGCGCAGTGGTGCGACCATGCTCGGGTATTACAAGGAACCGGAAAAAACCGCCGATACCATTACCGAGGACGGCTTCCTGCGCACCGGCGACAAGGGCGAGGAAGACGCCGAAGGCAATCTGCGCCTGACCGGGCGCCTGAAGGAAATCTTCAAGACCAGCAAAGGCAAGTACGTGGCCCCGGCACCGATTGAAAATCGCCTGGCCGTGCATTCGAGCATCGAGCAGGTCTGCGTGGTGGGCGATGGCTTGAGTGCGCCGCTGGGCTTGTGCGTGTTGTCGGCGGTCGGCCAGCAGGATGCCGGCGGGGCCGCGCGCGCCGGCCTGCATTCGAGCCTGGAAAAACTGCTGGAAGAGGTCAACTGCGCCCTCGACAAGCATGAACAACTGCGGCGCCTGGTGGTGGTCAAGGACAGTTGGGCCGTGGAAAACGGCTTTCTCACCCCGACCCTGAAGATCAAGCGCAACGTGATTGAGGCGGCTTACGGAGAGCGCTTTGAGGAATGGAGCGAGCGCAGCGAAGCGGTGCTGTGGCAGGATTGATCCACGAATAAAACCAACGAGGAACCTCTGCGATGAGCCTGTGGCGCACCACCCCGAACATCGAGCAGTTGAACGCAATCCAGAAAAACACCATTGGCGAAGTGCTGGACATCCGTTTCGAAGCCTTCGACGACGACTCCCTGACCGCCAGCATGGTCGTCGATCACCGCACCCACCAGCCTTATGGCTTGCTGCATGGCGGTGCCTCGGTGGTGCTGGCCGAATCGGTCGGCTCGATGGCCAGCTACCTGTGCATCGATGCCAGCAAATTCTATTGCGTGGGCCTGGAAATCAACGCCAACCATTTGCGCGGCCTGCGCAGCGGACGGGTGACGGCGGTGGCCAAGCCGATCCACATCGGCCGCACGACCCATGTCTGGGACATTCGCCTGACCAGCGATGAGGGCAAGACCAGCTGCGTGTCGCGGCTGACCATGGCGGTGGTGCCGTTGGGGGAGACACCGCCGAGCAGATCATAACGTCGACGGCTCTCTCTGCCGGCAGATTCAAATGTCGTGGACGCTGTGGCGCCGGGTGATAGTTCTGTCGGGAAATATGGCTTCTGTCGTCTGAGCGTCCGCACTCATGCTGTTCGCAACTTGTGGGTTAAGTTGACGATACCCATCCCGAGCGGCCTGCATGATCGCGCCTCGATATTCGGTAGCCGCAGAGAGAATGCCGCTTGCACCACCGCTCAGGATGGTTGCCAGCGCCCCTCGCTCGGAGTTGGGTAGTGCGGTTGCCAGTTGGGTGATGGCTTCAACGGCCCTCGCCGCACCGTAGCTGTACACAGACCCGGTCACCCTGCCGGCCGACCCATATAGGGTATCGAGCGGCGGCGGTGTCTGTAGCGAGAGGGAACCTGTACTGTGCCTGGTTCCCGGATGAAGGCCTCGCAGCCATGTGCCGATGAACCCATCTATCCCCTCCATCATGGGAGATAGATAAGAACGACAAAGCCGAGTTGGAGGATCTCGCAATAAAACCAGGTGTGGCTGTAGAGGACCTAATTGTTCCTCCTTCGGTAAAGATAGAAGCCCGGTAAGTCTAGCCATTCAGATGTTCGAAAAATAGAAAGCCTGAACAGCAGTACGACGATACCCCGTAAGCGGTACCAATGATGGCTATCGTTTTTGCACTACTGAACAAGTCGTGGTGGTGTAATGGCGCCATACGCCGGGCCAATGCCACTTGAGTTAAGAGGGGTGCACTTTGTACTCATTTCACCTTGAATGTATTTTTCCGATCCTCCAACCGCTAAGTCGATGTGGAGGCAAGCAAAAGCCACAATGGGGACAGACGAATGAGTGGATATATCTACAACGATCGGTATCGTAACATACTCGCAACTTTTGTTCCCTGCCGCACTGCAGTCATTTACCGAACTGAAAACTGTATTTTGAGTGCCCGGCTGAATCCATGTATTAGTCCCGATACTGAGTGGTGTTGGGTTTCCTTGAGTAATAAGATCTCTTATTGTTGGAACGTTATTGGTGTCTTGAGTAAATGATGTCCATTGCCCAGATTCGCATGGTCCGTAATGATAGGCTGATCCAATTTTAAATACATAGGGCTTTCCCGTGGCAGGGTCATTTTTCGGTTGATTTGAGCTTGAATCCCAAAAATTATCGTACATACATTGAGTCATTGCGATGGGGAGAAGCCCCTGCGCAACGGTTCCGGGGCTTGATATTATTGCAGTGGCAGTGGAGGTAATAGGTACGGTGTCAATACCAAAAATGCGTGCAAAAAAAGTATTTACAGGTCCGCCGTTTAGGCCTGTATCTTTTTTGATAGTCACTTGCACAGCTGGAAAATGTGATGCGCCCGGAAAGGCTTGCATGCCACTTGAAGGGTTTGTAACATTCCAGTAACCGGTTACGATACTACCGTTGGTTATAGTGGTGTTTGCGGTTTTATTTAGTGCAAGCGCCGTATTTGCGCGACTAGATGCTGTGGTGAAATCTGGTGCGCTGCTAGTTGAATTTCCACATTCAATGCGCGGGTATATACATCCCGTACCTGCAAGAGCAGTGGCGTCAGCGGCGTTTTGAAGTTCGTTACGCACAACGTAAGCATAAGCAAAATCTACAGCCAATGCTGAAAGACCCAATAGTACGGGCAGTGCAAGGACAGCCAAAATCAACACTGCGCCTTGCTGGTTTTTCTTGATCTCAATATGGCCTGCTATTTTTTTTTGGCTGTATTGGCGTGTGGCAATGCTTTTGGTTTTAATCGCTGTACACATGGTGAGCATCCTAAATTGAAGTCACTCATTTAGCATCACTGTTGTCGCCGACAAGCTCATGGGATTATCGACTACGTGGAGAATGCCGCCAAGAATCATGGTGGAGTATTGATATGTAATCTGGACGGTGAGTGACGTTCCAAAAAGTCCTCCATTCGCTTGTGTAACACTTACCACCGGGGTGACGGAAGAGCCAAATGTTATCAAGTGAGAACCTAAATAATTATTGGCAACACTCTGAATTTGAGCGGTGGTGGGTTTTGGCGATTTTAATACTATGCCAGCTCTTGCTGCTTCTCGGCTGGCATTTGTTATTATGGCTTTGTTATAAAGGGCAAGACTAAATTCTATAATTACAAATAAGATTAGAAAGAGAACTGGCAGCACGATCGAAAGTTCGACAGCGGCAAGCCCTTGTTGTTTTTTTCTCATGCTACCCACCTTTGTTACCTGAGCCTTCTTGTACGACAATGCATGCTCTAGACTTGCATACGCCACTTAACTGGTGACTTCGTTGCTTCATAAACAATCAGCCGTTTACGTATTTACCATAGATTCATTTGGCCAAAAGTAAAGCCTGTCTAGCGTTAATTTGTGGGGTTTTTGGTTGTGTAGTTGGCTGCTGAAGTAACTGCCGCAGAAGCCAGCTTTCACTCGATCTGACGCATTATCGATAGAAATCAACAGTATAAGTCAGTGCGCGATACTCACCCATTAATCGAGGGTTTATTTCAAATCGCTCCATGGGACTGTAGCTATCCAAGTTTTTGCAATATTAATCGCGAGTTGAAGTGGTTTGCTTGCTTCGATATAGCCGTACTCTATAGGGCTGAGGGTTATCAGTCGGATTGCGTCAATTGATCGAATCAGAGTTGTCGCTTGTGCGTAGTGGTCGTCGCTAATGGCCGTTATCTGCCTGATGTAGACGCAGTTAGCCATAGCGAAAAGGTGGATTGAGAGAGCTTGGTGGTACGGAACTGCTACGAACGGAACAGAAGGCTGCTGTAACCCTTTGTCTTAAAGGGCTTTATGGATAGTTATTCCAATCCATCATCGGGCTGATCCAGCTACGCATGGATTCCGGCACGAATTGACTGAACGCACCGTTGAGCCCGGTCAGTACGGAATAGGCAAGCGCTGTCCTACCGATGGTCGGCAACCGTTGCCATACATTGACGCTGCCCCAAGGGAAGTTTGAACCGTGGCCTCTGAGTATTTGCTGTGAGACTTCTGACCCCGCCGCCGCACCGATTCGATTGATGGCAACTTGGTTGAGTTCGACCTCTCCAGTATTTCCGCCCCGTCGTTGGCGCTCCAGATCGCGGGCTGGATACCAACAATGAGCCCTAAAACGGCGCCGAACACCACCGCGCCAGGATGAATTCTGGCAGCCAGCCCGCGAGGATCGAGCGCTTTGATAGCAGGGGTGTTGGCGTGGGTCATTACGATCGTGCCCATGACTTGGCGTGACAGACTCTTATCCGCGTCGGAAGGATTGACTGTCAACTGTCAGAAATAACAGGCATTACCACGCACGGCGTTTTAACCACGGCAGGTCTGTCACCCTTCCTGGCAGTTACGGTCATTGCTGTAGGACGCGGTCTTGCGGACAATCAACGCCTGTTCTCGCTCATGGATTTGCAGGTATGTCGCAACAGATCTTTTTCGCCCACGCCAATGGTTTTCCTTCGGGGACCTACGGCAAGTTGTTTGCGGCGCTGGCACCCGAGTTTCAGGTGACACATCTGGAGCAGCACGCCCACGACCCGCGTTTCCCGGCGGACGACAACTGGTACAACCTGGTGGATGAGCTGATCCATCACCTGCAACAACAGGCCGAGCCCGTGTGGGGCGTCGGTCACTCCTTCGGTGGCGTGTTGCACCTGCATGCGGCCTTGCGCTGCCCGGAGTTGTATCGGGGGGTGGTGATGCTCGACTCGCCAGTGCTGACCCGAACCGACCAATGGGTCATACGGGCGGCCAAACGTTTCGGTTTCATCGACCGCTTGACCCCGGCCGGCCGTACCCTGGGTCGCCGTGAAGAATTCGCCGACCTGGAAAGCGCCCGGAAGTATTTCGCCGGTAAAACCCTGTTCCGCGGCTTCGACCCGGAATGCTTCGATGCCTACCTGCAACACGGCTTGCATCAGGTCGGCGACAAGCTGCGCCTGCGGTTCGACCCGGCCACGGAAATCAGCATCTACCGTGGCGTGCCGCACACCAGCCCGGGCAGCACCCGGCAGTTGCAAGTGCCGCTGGCGGTGGTACGCGGGCACAACAGCCGCGTGGTAATGCGCCATCACGCCAGTTCGGTCGACCGCCTGCCGCTGGGCGAGTCGTTGACCATGCCTGGCGGCCACATGTTTCCGCTCGAACGTCCCCTTGATACCGCTGACATGCTCAAAGGCCTGTTCTATCGCTGGGATGGCCGTCGACAACAGGATTGCGCATGAACCACGTCGTCGAAGAGGTCCGCCTGAGCCTGCCACACATCGAACTGGCGGCGCACCTGTTCGGTCCTGAAGACGGATTGCCGGTGATTGCCCTGCATGGCTGGCTGGACAACGCCAACAGCTTTGCCCGTCTGGCACCCAAACTCAAAGGCTTGCGCATCATCGCGCTGGACATGGCCGGTCACGGTCATTCCGGGCATCGTCCGCCGGGAGCCGGTTACGCCATGTGGGACTACGCCCACGATGTGCTGCAAGTCGCCGAACAGCTTGGACTGCGCAAATTTGCGCTGATGGGGCATTCGATGGGCGCCATTGCTTCGTTGATCATCGCCGGGTCGATGCCTGAGCGGGTCACCCACCTGGCGTTGATCGACGGCATCATTCCTCCTACAGACAAAGGTGAAAACGCTGCCGAGCGCATGGGCATGGCCCTGCAGGCGCAACTGAATCTGCGGGAAAAGCGCAAACCGGTCTACGACACCCTCGACCGAGCCATCGAAGCGCGCATGAAGGGCCTGGTGGCGGTCAGCCGCGAGGCCGCTGAACTGTTGGCGCAGCGTGGTCTGATGCCGGTGCCGGGCGGTTACACCTGGCGCACCGACAATCGCCTCACACTGCCATCGCCGCTGCGTCTTACCACCGAACAGGCCATGGCCTTCGTCCAGCGGATCAAGTGTCCTGCAACATTGGTGGTGGCTGCCGACGGCATGCTCGCCAAACACCCGGAATTGCTGGAGCGTCTACCCTTTAGCCGGGAACAGCTGCCAGGCGGCCACCATTTGCACCTGAATGACGAGTCCGGTGCCGAGCTTGTCGCAGACTGTTTCAATCGGTTCTTCGCCATTCCTTGACTTGCGCCGGGCAACTGTCGAGGCTTGGCGGGTTGAAATGGGAGACAACCATGATAGATCTCTACACCGCTGCGACCCCGAATGGCCACAAGGTCTCTATCGTGCTCGAGGAACTCGGCCTGCACTACACGGTGCATGCCCTGAGTTTCGACAAGAAGGAACAGAAGTCCACGGACTTCCTCAAGATCAACCCCAATGGCCGGATTCCGGCGATTGTCGATCGCGCCAACGGCGACTTCGCCGTGTTCGAATCCGGCGCCATCCTGATTTACCTCGCTGAACAGGCCGGCAAACTGATGCCTTGCGACCCGAAGGGACGTTCGCTGGTATTGCAGTGGCTGATGTTCCAGATGGGGGGCATCGGCCCGATGCAGGGTCAGGCCAACGTGTTCTTCCGCTACTTTCCGGAAAAGCTCCAGGGCGCCATCGACCGCTATCAGCATGAAACCCGCCGCCTCTACGAAGTGCTCGACACGCGGTTGCAAAGCGTGGAGTTCCTCGCCGATCAGTACAGCATTGCCGACATCGCCACCTTTCCCTGGGTGCGCGGTTACGAGTGGTCGGGCGTCTCGGTAGAGGGCTTGACGGCGTTGCAACGCTGGATGGCAACCATGGAGGCCCGGCCGGCGGTGCAGCGTGGTCTGCAGGTACCGATACGCGCCGATGAAGCCAGTGTCATCAAGGGCGCCCAGGCCATGCTGATCCGATGAGTCTATCCATGCGTTCATTCAGTTTGCTGGTGCTGGGCAGTTTCAGTCCCTTGTTGTTCGCCGCCGATGTTCCGGGCAGTCAGGACCTCTCGATAGTGCCGCGCATGGTCGACGCCCAGATTGTCGACTATCGCCCCGCCGCCGAACTGGAGCGGATCTACCCGTTGGGCTCGATCCGTAAAATCAGTGGCCAGTTACGTTTCGACGGCCAGGTCAGTGCCCGCGGCAACGTCACTTCGGTGACCTACGAGTTGCCACCGGAGCATTCATCCATCCAGGCGTTCACCGCTGCCCGCGAGGCTTTGCAACAGCAGGACGCCGGGTTGCTCTTTTGGTGCCAGGCGCGCGATTGCGGCGAAAGCAGCCTCTGGGCCAATGAGGTCTTCGGCAATGCCAAGCTGTACGGCGCCGACGATCAACAAGCCTATCTGCTGCTGCGACTTGCCGCTCCACGAGACAACACGCTCGTCGCGCTGTACAGCATCACTCGGGGTAATCGCAAAGCTTACCTGCATGTCGAGCAGTTCGACGCTTCGGCACCGCTGGGCGAGTTGTTGCCGACTTCCGCGACCTTGCTGCGTGAACTCAAGAGCACCGGCGAGCTTGATTTTCCCATGTTGAACAGCGCACCTGACGAGACATGGCTACGCCTGATTTCTCGCGGACTGAATCTGGACACCACCTTGCGGGTCAGCATTTCCGGAGCGAACGCCGAAGCCTGGCGTCAGGCACTGATTGCCCAGGGCGTGCGTGCCGCGCGGATGGAAACCGGCAGCGCCGAAGGCTCTGGCCTGCACATCGAGCTATTGCGCTAGGCTGTACCGGGCGAGCGTGCAAGCTGCGTTCGCCTACTCTTTTGCTGACTGACTTTTTCGAGACTTTTGATGATCAATAACGATCGCCTGTTGGTGCAGATCCTGCTCGTGGTGTTGTTCGGCGCGAGCTTCTGGGTGATGGCGCCGTTCTGGTCGGCGATGTTCTGGGGCGCGGTCCTGGCGTTTGCCAGTTGGCCGCTGATGCGCTTGCTGACCCGTTGGCTCAATGGCCGCGAGTCGCTGGCGGCGGCATTGCTGACGCTGGGCTGGATGGTGCTGGTAGCGGCACCGCTGGTGTGGCTGGGCTTCAACCTCGCCGATCATGTGCGCGATGCCACCGCATTCATCAAGGATGCGCAGGTCGAGGGGTTACCCGAAGCACCGGTGTGGTTGGGTTCGATTCCCTTTGTGGGCGAGCGGCTGGTAGGCATCTGGAACAGTATCGATGAGCAGGGCGCGGCGATGATGGTGTCGCTCAAGCCTTATCTGGGGCAGGTGGGTAACTGGTTGCTGGCGCGCAGCGCGCAGATCGGCGGCGGTATTCTCGAGCTGACCCTGAGCATTGTCTTCGTGTTCTTTTTCTATCGTGACGGACCGCGCCTGGCGGCGTTTGTACACACATTGCTGGAGCGGCTGATCGGTCAGCGGGCCGGCTACTACATTGAACTGGTGGCGGGCACGGTGCAGCGGGTGGTGAACGGTGTGATCGGCACCGCGGCGGCCCAGGCGATCCTGGCGCTGATCGGGTTCCTGATCGCTGGCGTACCGGGCGCGCTGGTGCTCGGCATCGTGACGTTCATGTTCAGCCTGATCCCGATGGGCCCGCCGCTGGTGTGGATTCCGGCGACCGCGTGGCTGGCCTGGAAAGGCGAGTACGGGATGGCCATATTCCTCGGCATCTGGGGCACATTCGTCATCAGTGGTGTCGACAACGTGCTCAAGCCGTACCTGATCAGCCGTGGCGGTAATCTGCCGTTGGTCATCGTGCTGCTTGGGGTGTTTGGCGGGTTGATTGCCTTTGGTTTCATCGGCCTGTTCATTGGCCCG
Source organism: Pseudomonas sp. BF-R-19 (assembly GCF_019956445.1). Lineage (NCBI taxonomy): Bacteria > Pseudomonadati > Pseudomonadota > Gammaproteobacteria > Pseudomonadales > Pseudomonadaceae > Pseudomonas > Pseudomonas sp. BF-R-19. The sequence continues at coordinate 191,365 of NZ_JAHBDN010000059.1, read as the reverse complement.
ACATTGTTGGCGGTGGCCTACAGCCTATTGATCGACTGGAGCAAGACTCAGGCACGGGTTGAAGATCGCCGGCCCTGAGATTTGTATTCTGCTTAGGGCCTCTTCGTCGGAACGCCGCCCGGAGCAAGCCCGCTCCCACAAGGGGCCGGTGTGGCTTTCAAGTGCGTGGCAGATGGATAACTGCCGTCAGGCCACCGCCCGGGGTTTCTTCCAGTGTCAGCTGCCCGCCCATCCGTTGCGCGGCCTCGCGGGCAATGGTCATGCCCAGGCCAACGCCGCCGGAATTGCGATTGCGCGAGCCTTCAAGGCGGAAGAAGGGTTCGAACACCGCTTCGCGTTGCTCTGCGGCGATGCCCGGGCCATGGTCGATGACCCGAATCACCAACTGCTCACGGTGGTCTTGCAGGGTAATCAGCGCCTGGCCGGCATAGCGCAGGGCATTGTCCATCAGGTTGTTGATGCAAGAGCGCAAGGCCATCGGCTGCACCTGCAAGGGGGCGCAGTGGCCGCTGGCCTGGACGTTCGCGCCCTGGTCCTGGGCATTTTCGCTCAGGGACTCCACCAACGCCTGCACGTCCATCCACTGCGGCGCTTCGCTGGTGCGCTGTTCATGCAGGTAGGTGAGGGTGGCGTCGAGCATGCTGATCATGTCGTCGAGGTCCTGGCGCATCTGGCCTTGCAGCTTGTCGTCGTCGATTTTCTCCAGCCGCAGCTTGAGCCGCGACAACGGCGTGCGCAGGTCGTGGGACACGGCGCCGAGCATGCGTGAGCGCTGCTTGACCTGTTCCAGGATGCGCCGCTGCATTTTGTTGAACGTGTGCGCCGCCTGCCGCGCTTCCCGTGGTCCCGATTCATCCAGTGGCGGGCTGTCGAGGTCTTCGCTCAAGCGCTCGGCCGCGTCGCTCAGGCGCTGGATCGGCCGGCTCAGCAGTTTGGCGCCGTACCAGGCGGCAATGATCAGTGTGACCAATTGAAACGTCAGGGGCACCAAGGGGCCGCCGAACCACGGCCGTGGTGGCCGTTTCTCGAGGTTGAGGTCCAGTGGCGGGCGTGGCCCGTCCAGGCCTTCGGAAAACTCCGGTGGCGGCGGCGGTGGCGGCGGGCCGTAATGGTGAAACCAGGCAAAGGCCAGCAGGTGCGCGAGGATAATCGCCAGCAACAGCACGCCAAACAGGCGGCCGAACAGCGTATCGAAGCGCCCGCGCATCAGCCGATGTCTCGGGCATCGAACAGGTAACCCTCGCCGCGAACGGTCTTGATCAACTGCGGAGCCTTGGGATCGTCGCCGAGTTTCTGGCGCAGGCGCGACACCAGCAGGTCGATGCTGCGGTCAAAGGCTTCGATCGAACGACCACGGGCGGCGTCCAGCAGTTGTTCACGGCTGAGCACGCGGCGCGGACGTTCGATAAACACCCAGAGCAGGCGGAATTCGGCGTTGGACAGCGGCACCACCAGGCCATCGTCGGCAATCAGTTGCCGCAGCACGCTGTTCAGGCGCCAATTGTCGAAACGAATGTTCGCCCGCTGTTCGCTGCGGTCATCGCGCACTCGGCGCAGGATGGTCTGGATCCGCGCCACCAGCTCGCGGGGCTCGAACGGCTTGGCCATGTAGTCGTCGGCGCCGAGTTCGAGGCCGATGATCCGGTCGGTGGGTTCGCAGCGGGCGGTCAGCATCAGGATCGGGATGTCCGACTCGGCGCGCAACCAGCGGCACAGCGACAGACCGTCTTCACCGGGCAGCATCAGGTCGAGCACCACCACATCGAAATGCTCCGCCTGCATCGCCAGGCGCATCGCGGCGCCATCGGTGACGCCGCTGGCGTGGATGTTGAACCGGGCCAGGTAGTCGATCATCAGTTCGCGGATCGGGACGTCATCGTCGACGATCAGGGCGCGAATGCTCCAGCGTTTGTCGTCACCAGGCGTCTTTTGGTCGTCGTTCACGGGTGCTTGGGTGTTGTGCATGCGTGCGTTCATCTGCCAGGTAGGCTGCCAACCACAAAGATAGGCTGCGAGGTTGTGGTTCCAGCATAGGCGTCCGGCCCGGAGGCGGGAAGTGCTGTTGCAAGGACCTGTTGCGGTTGCCGAGGGTAGCGGGCCGGGGTATTGCGGGCGTGTCGTGTGTGTATCGAACTCGACACAATCGCCTCAAGGGCTAGTCTTGCCGGAGCCGTCGCGACGATTTACCGATCATCGGGTCCCGCAGCGGCGCTGGTTCCGCTACAATGCGCGCCGATTTCGACTTGCCTGAGAGCCCACTCATGTCCGCCTGCCAGACTCCTATCATCGTCGCCCTGGATTTCCCTACCCGTGACGCCGCACTGAAGCTGGCCGATCAGTTGGACCCGAAGCTGTGCCGGGTCAAAGTCGGCAAGGAGCTGTTCACCAGCTGCGCTTCGGAAATCGTCGGTACCCTGCGCGACAAGGGTTTCGAAGTGTTCCTGGACCTCAAGTTCCACGACATCCCGAACACCACCGCGATGGCCGTCAAGGCGGCTGCGGAAATGGGCGTGTGGATGGTCAACGTGCATTGCTCCGGCGGCCTGCGCATGATGGCCGCGTGCCGTGAAGTGCTGGATCAGCGCACCGGTCCCAAGCCGTTGCTGATCGGCGTGACCGTGCTGACCAGCATGGAGCGTGAAGACCTGGCGGGCATCGGCCTGGACATCGAGCCCCAGGAGCAGGTGCTGCGCCTGGCCGCCCTGGCGGAAAAAGCCGGGATGGACGGCCTGGTGTGCTCGGCCCTGGAAGCCCAGGCGCTGAAAGCGGCGCATCCGTCGCTGCAACTGGTGACCCCGGGGATTCGTCCTGCGGGCAGCGCCCAGGACGATCAGCGCCGCATTCTGACGCCACGTCAGGCGCTGGATGCAGGTTCCGACTATCTGGTGATCGGCCGTCCGATCAGCCAGGCGGCGGATCCAGCCAAGGCATTGGCCTCGGTCGTGGCCGAACTGGCCTGATCAGACAACGCAGAACCCATTGTGGGAGCGGGCTTGCTCGCGAATACGGTGTGTCATTCAACATTGATGTCGGCTGACACTCCCTCTTCGCGAGCAAGCCCGCCCCCACATTGGTTTGTGGTTGCCTTAGATCTTCAACACCAACTTCCCGAAATTCTCGCCGCTGAACAATTTCATCAGCGTCTCCGGGAAAGTCTCCAGTCCTTCGACGATGTCTTCCTTGCTCTTGAGCTGCCCCTTGGCCATCCAGCCGGCCATTTCCTGGGCGGCGCTGGCGTATTGGGCGGCGTAATCCATCACCACAAATCCTTCCATGCGCGCACGGTTGACCAGCAGTGACAGGTAGTTGGCCGGCCCCTTGACCGCTTCCTTGTTGTTGTACTGGCTGATGGCACCGCAAATCACCACCCGTGCCTTCATGTTCAGGCGGCTCAACACCGCGTCGAGAATGTCGCCACCCACATTATCGAAATACACGTCGACGCCTTTCGGGCACTCGCGCTTGAGGCCAGCGAGGACGTCTTCGCTCTTGTAGTCGATAGCGCCATCGAAGCCCAGTTCATCGATCAGGAACTTGCACTTGTCGGCGCCGCCGGCGATGCCAACCACCCGGCAGCCTTTGATCTTGGCGATCTGCCCGGCGATGCTGCCCACGGCGCCGGCTGCGCCCGACAGCACCACGGTGTCACCGGCCTTCGGAGCACCGACGTCGAGCAGGGCGAAGTACGCCGTCATCCCGGTCATACCCAGCGCGGACAAGTAACGTGGCAGCGGTGCCAGTTTCGGATCGACCTTGTAGAAGCCTCGCGGCTCGCCGAGGAAAAAATCCTGCACGCCGATGGCACCGTTGACGTAATCCCCGACCGCGAACCCCGGGTTGTTCGACGCAATGACTTTGCCCACACCCAAGGCGCGCATGACTTCGCCAAGCCCGACCGGCGGGATGTAGGACTTGCCCTCGTTCATCCAGCCACGCATGGCCGGGTCCAGAGACAGGTATTCGTTTTGAACAAGGATCTGACCCGCCGCCGGCTCGCCGACCGGCACTTGCTGATAAGTGAATGTCTCGCGGGTCGCCGCGCCAACCGGACGTTTGGCGAGCAGGAATTGGCGATTGGTCTGGGAGGTCATGGCAGGCACTCAAGATGAATGAAGCTTTGTTGATAGCCGGTCAGCGCCGATGTCGCAAGTTCGGCTGATGCGGCGAATGCAGGTTGATCCAGTGCAGTGATAGTTGGTACGGCAGTTCCATCACTGCAACTCATGGGCGCCCAACCGGAGCCTTGATAGTGCTGCCGTGTTCAAGACCTCCATGGCTAGACTGGTCCCACGCGATTCCCCGCATTCTTCTTTTTGAGGACATAACAATGAGCATGACGTTTTCCGGCCAGGTGGTCGTGGTGACAGGCGGGGCGGCCGGTATTGGCCGCGCGACCGCCCAGGCATTTGCCGCCGAGGGCCTGAAGGTCGTGGTGGCCGATATGGACGTGGCGGGCGGCGAGGGCACGGTGGAGCTGATTCGTACAGCCGGTGGCGAAGCGACCTTCGTGCGCTGCAACGTTACCCTGGAAAGCGATGTAAAAAATCTGATGGAGGAGGTAATCAATACTTACGGTCGCCTCGACTATGCCTTCAACAATGCCGGCATCGAAATCGAGAAAGGCAAGTTGGCCGAAGGTACGCTCGACGAGTTCGACGCGATCATGGGCGTCAACGTCAAAGGTGTCTGGCTGTGCATGAAATACCAATTGCCGCTGCTGCTGGCGCAAGGGGGCGGCGCGATCGTCAATACAGCATCGGTGGCCGGCCTCGGGGCCGCGCCGAAAATGAGCATTTATGCAGCCTCTAAACACGCAGTGATCGGCCTGACCAAGTCGGCGGCCATTGAATACGCCAAGAAGAAGATCCGGGTCAACGCAGTGTGCCCGGCGGTGATCGACACGGATATGTTCCGCCGTGCTTATGAAGCCGACCCGAAAAAAGGCGAGTTCGCCAACGCCATGCATCCGGTCGGTCGCATCGGTAAGGTCGAAGAGATCGCCAGCGCGGTGCTGTACCTGTGCAGTGATGGGGCGGCGTTCACTACCGGCCATTCGCTGGCGGTGGATGGCGGCGTTACTGCGTTCTAAAGCAACGCATCTCTACCAAAGAAGCGTTGCAACCTGTGGGAGCGAGCTTGCTCGCGAAGGCGTCGTTTCAGTCGATATCACTGTTGCCTGACACACTGCTTTCGCGAGCAAGCCCGCTCCCACTTTTTTTGGGGTTCCGTTAAAGGGCCGGGCAATGTGTTTCAAATGATTAGAACAAAGGGTTTTGGCGGCGTTGTCGCACATGTTTTCGAACACTCCTGTGATTAACTGCTTCTCGCAAAATCAACAGGAGTTTGCTTGCTCATGGAATTGAGAATCGACCGACAGGCGCTGGTGCCCGTCGTACAGCAAATTGTTGACGCACTGACCTGCTGGCTTCATTCCAGCGGGGTATTGCCCGGTACGCGCCTACCTTCGGTGCGACAGATCGCGCGGATCAATTTGCTCAGTCAGTTAAGCGTGGCTCAGGCCTGTGAACGCCTGGTGACGCAGGGGATGCTGGTGTCCGGCCATGGGGCCGGCTATACGGTTGCCGACCCGGCATTGGCCGCGAGCGCAAAGCATGAGCCTGCGTGGTTCGAGGGGGCTGAGCCCGAGTACGGGCCTTTTTCGAGTGAATTGAGGCTGGGCTGTGGCGGGCTGCCTGAAAGCTGGCGCGAGACCGACGATCTGATTTACGCGATTCGGCAAGTCAGTCGTACCGATACGGCCAGCCTGTTCAACTACGGCACGCCGCTGGGATTGCCAGCCTTGCGACAACAGATAATCAAGCGCCTCAGGCAACTGGATATCCCGGTGCAGGACAGCCGGATCATGACCACGGCGGGGGCCAGTCAGGGGCTCGACCTGGTTGTGCGGACACTGTTCAAGGCCGGTGACTGTGTGGTCGTTGAGAGTCCCGGTTATCCGCTGCTGTTCGATTTTCTCAGGCTGCACGGCATCCACATGGTCGAGGTGCCGCGAACACCACGAGGGCCGAACGTTGAAGTGCTCGAATCGGTGCTGGTCAAACACCGGCCTCAAGGGCTGTTCATCAATAGCTTCTATCACAACCCGACCGGCAGCAGCCTTGCACCGGTGGTGGCGCGCCGCGTGCTGCAACTGGCCAGGACCTTTGGCGTGCAGGTGATCGAAGACGACGTTTATGCGGACTTGCACAGCGGTTCCGGTACGCGACTGGCTGCGCTGGACGACAACGTGATCTACGTGGGCAGCTATTCCAAGACCCTCAGCAGTTCCTTGCGGGTCGGTTTCGTGGTGGCCGGTTCCGAAGTCATTACGCGTCTGGCCGAGGTCAAGATGATCAGTGGCATGGGCGCCTCACGATTTTGCGAGTCGGTGCTGGCGTGCCTGTTGGCTAACGGTGCCTACGGCAACCTGGTGCAGCGTCAGCGCCAACGCTTGAGCAGCGGCCGGCTGACGGTGTTGCAATTGCTCGAAGATGCCGAATGGGAGGTTTTCGGCAAGCCGACGGGAGGCCTGTTCATCTGGGCGCGATCACCAATGTCTGACTTCGATAAGGTGCGGACCCAGGCACGGCGTCTGGGTGTACTGCTGTCATCGAAGACCGCCTTCAACCCCTCGGGTGAGGCCAGTGACTGGCAGCGTATCAACGTGGCCTATGCCTGCGACCCGCGTGCCCGTGCGCTCTTTCAGGCCACCGCCCGGGATCGACCTCAAGCGTTCTGAAAACGACGTTGATGTAGCTTTTTGCCATTATTCAGGCGCCAGAGCCTTGTGTTGCTACTGGCCCGTTGCGAATCTGCGACTACAGACTTTGGCAGGGGACTAAGTGCAATGAATTCGGCCGTGCAAGGACGTTTTGCCAACCTCGGTATGGCGAAAAAACTGGGTGTCGGGTTTGTCCTGGTGCTGTTGTTGACTGCACTGGTGGCGGGGATTGGTGTCTGGTCCCTGCAAACCATCAGCCAGCGCTTCGACGGGCTCAAGCAAATGTCATCGCTCAACAGCGGTTTGCTCAAGGTGCGGCTACTGGAGCGGGAGTACGCCTTGCACGGCAATCCGAAAACCGTCGATGCCCTGCACGAGGGCGTCGATGGCCTGATCGCTCTGGCCGGCCAGCTGAAGGCCGCGTCTGCGGCCAACGTGCCGGTGATGAATGATGTCGAACAGTCCCTGGGGGACTATCGCAAGGCCTTCGACGAGTTTGTCTCGCTCACCCAGGCCAAGGACCTGGCGTTGGAAATGGCCAGTTGGTCGGTCTCCAGCGTGGCCAATAATCTTGATGTATTGCAATCCGGGCTCGCCGATGACGGCGCCTATACGCTGAAAGATTCCGAAGGCAAGGACGGTGCGCAGTTCATCGAGCAGGCCAGCCAGGTCAGCCAGGTTTCGCGCTTGATGCTGCAAGCCATGAATGAAGCGCGTGTGCGCCTGGATCAAAGTCGCAAAGGCGACGACAGCGCCGGGCAGGGCAAGATCGAACAGGCGAGCCAGGCACTCGCCCAGGCCGAGCAGCTCAAGACTACGGTCAAGGATGAGGGGTACCAGACCGTCCTCAATGAGGTGACAGGTCATATCGCCAGTTTCAGTGACAGGCTCGCCGAGTACACCGGCTTGCTGGAACAGGAAAAAACCGTCTACCAACAATTGCACCAACGTGCTGCCCACGTGGTCGAGCGGGTGGATCAGGCTTATGTCGCGCAAGACTTGGCGATGCAGGCTGAACTGAAAAAGAACTCGCTGCTGATCATTGGCTCCTCGGCCCTGGCCTTGCTGGTTGGGCTGGTTGCCGCGTGGTTCATCACCCGTTTGATCGTGGCACCCCTGCGCAGAGTGATCCAGGTGGCGCAGCAGATTGCCTCGGGGGATTTGAGTGCGACCATTGACGTGACCCGCCGTGACGAAATCGGTCAGTTGATGCAGGCAATGCAACAAATGGGCGCGGGGCTCAGCCACATAGTCAGCGGCTTGCAGTCGGGTATCGAGCAGTTGGCGACTTCGGCCCAATCGTTGTCGGCGGTGACTGAACAGACCAACCTCGAAGTCAGCACGCAGAAAGAGGAAACCGAACAGGTCGCCACCGCAATGAATCAGATGACGGCCACGGTGCATGATGTCGCGCGCAATGCCGAGGAAGCGGCCCTGGCCGCGCAAACGGCTGACGGCAAGGTTGAAAGCGGTCAGCAGGTGGTGCGCCAGAGCATGGCGCGGATCGAGCAGTTGGCGGACTCGGCCACCTCGGCCAGTTCGAGCATCGAAAGCCTGAGTGCGGAAATCCAGAACATCGGCACGGTGTTGAGTGTGATCAAAAGCGTGGCGGAGCAGACCAACCTGCTGGCATTGAACGCGGCGATCGAGGCGGCCCGGGCCGGCGAGCAGGGCAGGGGCTTTGCAGTGGTGGCCGATGAAGTGCGTGCGTTGGCCAAGCGAACCCAGCAATCGACCGAGGAAATCGAACGCCTGGTCAGCGCTTTGCGCTCGGCGGCGCAGTCGTCGGTGCAGCAGATCCAGGGCAGTGGCGAGCTGGTGAAGCTGGCGGTTAGCGATGCTTTGCAGACCGAGAGTGCGCTGGGCAGTATTGCCGCGGCGGTGTCGTTGATCCAGCAGATGAATCAGCAGATCGCCGCGGCGGCCGAGGAACAGAGCTCGGTGGCCGAAGAGATCAACCGCAGTGTCACCAGTATTCGCGCCAGTGCCGATCAGTCATCGCTGGCGATGCAGGGCAATGCAGCATCCAGTATTCAGTTGGCACAACTGGGGGTTGAGTTGAAGTGGATGGTGGGGCATTTCAGGCTTTGAAATGATCATCGGCAAGGCCAAAAAAAGCCACCTCTCGGTTAATACTGATCAGTTAACACACGAAACCTGTGGGAGCGAGCTTGCTCGCGATGGCGGACTGTCAGGCACCCCTTGTGTGACTGTCCAACCGTCATCGCGAGCAAGCTCGCTCCCACAAGGATTGCAGTGTTCAAACCCTTAACTGATCGGCATAAACCTCTCGGTGGCTTTTGTGTTTTCGCTGATCAGTCGTAGATCACTTTCTTTTTCCAGTCCGCGTCAGCCTCGACGTCCTTGAGGCCTTCGGTCAACGGGTTGACCTCGCCTTCGACCGGCGCGATGCGATCCATGACCTGGTCGTTGGCGCGGGCCAGGAGTTTTTCCAGGTACTCCAGTTGCTCGGCGTAGACCTGTGGTTCCTGCTGTTTGCGCAGGTATTGCACGCCGCGCTCGAATGCCAGGCGGGCCTGCCCGGGCTGATTCTGTTGCAGGGAGTGCTGGCCGAGGTTGTTGAAGAACTCGATGTGCAGCAGCACCAGTATGTGGCGCACCTCACGAATCCAGCGCTTGGCCTCGTTGGGTGGCAAAAAGCCGTCCTGTGCCGCGCGGGTAATCTGGCCGTGCAGGGCTTCGAGCAGGAAGCGGACATCCTTGGCCTTGGCTTCGGTCTGGATCGGTGCTGGCGGGTTGTTGACCGGGATGGATTCACCCTGGCCGACAAGGGCCTCCAGTTCGGCGATCCGTGCCTTGAGGTTGGCGCTGGATTTTTCCAGGTTAAGCAGACGCTGGCAGACGTTCAGTTCCAGGCGGGCCAACAGCAGCTTGATCACCGGGGTCATCAGTTGGCCGGGGAACGTCTCGGTGATTTCGCCGCAGCGTCGCAGGCGATCGTTGAGCTCGATCTTGGTACGGGCCTTTTCCAGCTTGTTGTTTTCCACCACATGGTTCATGTAGCCAATGGCGATCAACAGGGCGATCCCGGCTACGACTAGCAGGGTGATCATGAGTGGCGTCACCGGTAAGACCTCTTTATAGGTTACGCATGCGAGTCTGGTGGCTTGGCATTTGAGCGCCCAGGTCCGCACGACGGGTTGGTTCGGACATGCTTGTGCTTATATCGGCCGCAGCCCCGTTTCTATGAATGATGGCACTCGATGCATAGATTGCCATCATTGGGTGGGCAATAACGTCTTGGCGGGTGCCAGAATTTAAGCGTCAAACGCCGGGCAGCGGAAAACCGCAACGGCTCCCAAAAGCAGGGTGAAGTCATTGATTTAAATAAATTTATATCAGGGGGTTGACGACATCTCAATCCATCCATAGAATGCGCGCCACTTGCAGCGTAAAGCACACAGCGAAACGAAGCAGGGAGTGAATGTAGTATGTGTGTCCCCTTCGTCTAGTGGCCTAGGACACCGCCCTTTCACGGCGGTAACAGGGGTTCGAGTCCCCTAGGGGACGCCAATGCGGGAATAGCTCAGTTGGTAGAGCACGACCTTGCCAAGGTCGGGGTCGCGAGTTCGAGTCTCGTTTCCCGCTCCAATTTTAAACAGCGTTGCTTTCGGGCAGGGCTGAGTGAAACCAGAACCAAGTCTTTGGATGCGGCTCTGGACACCGAAACACACACCATGTGTTCCGGGTAGCGTGTCCCCTTCGTCTAGTGGCCTAGGACACCGCCCTTTCACGGCGGTAACAGGGGTTCGAGTCCCCTAGGGGACGCCATTTGCGGGAATAGCTCAGTTGGTAGAGCACGACCTTGCCAAGGTCGGGGTCGCGAGTTCGAGTCTCGTTTCCCGCTCCATATTTAACGAAAACGCCGCTCATCGAGCGGCGTTTTTGTGTGCGCGTAAAAAACCGGATCAACCGCTGAGGGTTTGTACCAGGCTTTCGAGCGCTTCAATGGTTTTGTCATCCTGCACCGGTTGCGTAGCGGCAGCCGCTTTGATTTGGCGTGCCAGGCGGTATTCGCTGGGCGTGCAGTTGGCGAACTGCTTGAAGGCACGGGCGAAGTAGGAAGGATCCTTGAAGCCGGCCTCGTAGCCGATGCTGGTAATAGGCATTTGGCTGTTGTCGAGCAGGTCTTTGGCGAAGTTCATGCGCTTGTCCAGGATGTAATCCGTGAAGCCAAGCCCATTGGCTTCCTTGAACAGGCGGCTGAAGCGAAATGTCGTCATGCCGCAGCGTTGCGCCAATTCCCTCTGATCGATGCTGTCTCGAAAGTGCTGCTCGATGTACAGCATGACATTGCTCAGCGCCTGGTGTTTTTGGTGTCCTGAGGTCCGACGGATGCTGTCCGGCAGGGTCGGGGAGTGGTCGATCTGCGATGACTTGCCCCGGCCCTGGGCATTTCGGCGCAGCTCGCAGAGCTGCACCACCGCCGTCAGGTAACGCTTCCTCTCTGTGGTCGAGAGCGGGAGCACCATGTATTCCCAAACGCTGGAGCGCATGGCCCATACAGCCAGTTCCTCCGAGTGCTGCACGGTGAACATGGTGATTGGGATGCTGGGGGTGGTGCGTTTGATCTCCAGCAACAGCCGCAAGCCTGGCGTGTCGGGGCGATCAAAATGAATGCAGATCATGTCTGCCGGTTCCCCGATGGGCAACACGGAGTTTTTCGCCAGTTTGCAGTCGCAGGTACCCTCGAACTGCGCGACGAGTTCTTTCGTGGACCGATCATGAGTCAGATCGAACCACAGGAGCGATGGCCTTTTGGTCAAGTTGGACGTCATGTCTCTACTCTGGGGTTCTTGGTGACTCACTTCGCTAGTATTGCCAATGTGCTATCACCTTGCAGATTTAATCCCGATAGGAAAGACGGTTTTTAGTTCTATTCGCTCTATGGGTTGCCTGGAAGGCAGCCCGGGCGAGTGTTTGTTGGTGTGTTTTCGACAAACCGCGTTTAACCGCTTGTCGCTTGTGAATCAATGACAATTGCCTTTGCGTTTCAATGCCTTGTTTACCCCCCCGTTACTTCTGCAAAGGCCAATGCTGTGTATTTGGCCTCCCCGCAAAAAAGTCCTATCGATGCGCAAAATCCTCCTAACGCCTATGCCTTCATCCTGACTAGGGTTGCATCAGGCAGAGCAGAAAGCACTGCCTCAGAAAAAACAACATTCGAGTGAGGTGGGCAAAATGATCATGCAAACAATCAAGGCTTCGGTAGTGAAGTTCGTCAAAGATGAAGACGGTCTGACCATTGTGGAATACGCGGTGGCGGGTGGGTTGGTTACGGCGCTTGTCGTCGGATTGTTCTCGGTCCTTGGACAAGCGGTTCTGACCAAAATACAGGCGCTGTGCGACGCGATCAACGAAGGCGTTTGCACACCATAATTCCCGCTGGGGGACGCGTCGATGTCCATGGGACAGCCGGTGCCGCTATTTCTGATAGGGCGCCGGCAACTTTCTTCATGGACTTCGCGTTGTCTCCGTCGACGTGCGTAGAGAGTGCAAATCACTTCGCTGTTCAAGGCCACCAATAGCAACATTGCGTGCTAACGATTAATACCTGCAGGGAGACTTGCCATGTCCACGGAACTGCTATCGATGGTTTTACTGATAGGACTTTTGGGCGTGGCGGTGGTGAGCGATCTGCTTCGCCACCGCATTCCCAACATGCTCGTCCTGGTGGGCCTTGTCTTGGGATTGATCGGTCAAATGTATTCAGGTGGTGTCAGCGGATTGGGTGACAGCCTGCTGGGCATCCTGATCTGTTTTGCGCTGTTTCTGCCGATGTACGCCTTCGGTGGCATGGCTGCCGGTGACGTCAAGTTGATGGCCATGGTCGGCAGTTTTCTACCGTTTCAGTTCGCGTTGTGGGCTGTAATGTTCAGCCTGATAGCCGGCGGCGTATGCGGTTTATTGATCGTGCTGGTTCGCGGTCAATTGCGTCAGACCCTGGGGCGCTATTGGCTGATTCTAAGGGCGCAGGCTTATCTGGCGCCAACTTCAGATGAAGTAGCCGGCAAGCCTTTCCCATATTCGATTGCAATATTGATCGGCACTTTGAACAGCGTCTACTGGCAAGTTGCCGGTGGATTCGGAGGTTAGACATGCACGTCATCGTCGATAGTGATGCCTACCCTAGCGATCGGAGCGCGGTGCAACGCCTGGCGCCTCAGCCCTGCACTATCCGCGAAACCGGCCTGACCGACAGTTTTCTCGGCGAGTTGGTGTGCAAGCATTTGTTTGATGCCGGTGTTCTGGACATGTCGCGGCTGGTGGAACGCCTGGCGCTGACCGGCGCGGTACTTGAAGAGGTCCTGGCGTTTCTGCGCAAGGATGGCCGTGTCGAAGTGCTTGGCCAGGCGAGTCAAACGGGCGGGCAGATGCTGCGTTATGGCCTGACCGAACGTGGTCGCAGTGCCGCCCGCGATGCCCTGTCGCGCAGTGGCTATATCGGTGCGGCACCCTTCCCGGTGAGTACCTACCGCTCCCTGATCAAACTGCAGACCATTCACCATGGTCGCATCAACGCCAACGATATGCGCAATGCCCTTGCTGGCGTAGTGCTGACGGAGGAGATGCTCGATCAGTTGGGTGTGGCGATGAACTCCGGGCGCGCAATCATGATTTATGGCCCCGCGGGTACCGGCAAGACTTATGTCAGCAGTCGGTTGATCCGTCTGTTCGCCGAGGCCATCTGGGTCCCCCATGCCATCGTCATCAACGAGTCGGTGATCGAGATCTATGACCCGCAGGTGCATCAGCGGCTCGATGACAACGCTCAACAGAACAATCTGATGCTCAACGAAGGGGTCGACCGCCGACTGCTGTGTTGCAAGCGCCCGATCGTGATCACGGGCGGTGAGTTGACCATGGAACAGCTGGACGTTCGCTATGACCCCTTTACCCGTCAATACCAGGCCGCCTTGCAGCTCAAGGCCAGTAATGGCCTGTTCATCATCGACGACATGGGGCGCCAGCGCATGGCACCCGCCGAGCTGTTCAATCGCTGGATCGTCCCGATGGAAGAGAAACGCGATTTCCTCAACCTGGGCGGCGGTCGGCATTGCGAGCTGCCGTTCGATCTGATTCTGGTGTTTTCCACCAACCTCAATCCCTTGGAGCTGGCCGATGAGGCCTTCCTTCGCCGGATTGGCTACAAGCTGCAATTCGGTTACCTGAAGCCCGAGCAGTACGAAAAGATCTGGCGTCAGGAAAGCGAGCGCTTGGGCATTTCTTATGACCCGCTGCTGGTGCGTTATGCGCTGCAAAGGCTTTATGCAAGTGAAGGCATGCCCCTGGTGCCTTGCCATCCCCGAGATCTCCTGAACATGGCGCTCGATCGCCAGCGTTATATCGGCGGTTCCGGACCATTGTCACCGAAAGAGTTGGAATGGGCCTGGCACAACTACTTCGTCCAGCTCGACTTTCTTTGATACGGAGATACTGACATGAGCTCTCGTACGCTTACCCTCATCGGCGTTTCTCTGGCCATGGGCCTTGGTGCTGCATGGATGGCCGACTCCTGGCTGAGCGCGCGGCTCAATGCCAGCCCGGATGATCACCTTCGAAGCGTGGTGGTCGCCACGGTAGAGATTCCATTCGGGCAGATGGTCGAGGCCCAACAGGTCACGACCGTACGCATGCCCATGGATACGATCCCGGACGATGCCTTCGATGCCAGCGAAAAAGCCGTGGGCAAGATCGCAACGTTCGACATTCTGCGGGGCGACATCGTGCGCGGTGCGCGTCTGAGCGAGCACCTGGGGGGCAGCACCCTGGCCTCTTTGATTGCGCCTGACAAACGTGCCATATCGGTACGTGTGGACGATGTGGTCGGCGTGGGCGGATTCCTGTTGCCGGGTAACCGGGTCGATGTACTGGCGACCAAAACCACCAATGGCGGCAGTAACAGCGCCACCTCCAGGACCATCCTCGAGAATTTGCGGGTGTTGGCGGTGGACCAGACTGCAGGTACCGACAAAACCCAACCGGTGGTGGTGCGTGCAGTGACGCTGGAGATGACGACCGCAGAGGCTGAAACCCTGGTCACGGCGCAATCGGAAGGGAAATTGCAATTGACCTTGCGCAACCCGCTGAACGCCGAGAAAAAAATCGCGACCGTTGCACCTGCCGCACCCGCCGCACCGGTCATGGCGGTGGCTACCGCCACAGAGCCAAAACACGTGGTACAGCGTGGTAATGGAGAGGGTGGCAGATCCGTCACCATTATTCGCGGAGTCCAGGCCAGTGTAGTGAACATGCGTTGACAGGGCGATAGGGGCGCCTGGGCACCCAGGTATTGGCGGAGCCGATCCGGATCAGTATCGGCAATCGAGGGCTTGATGATGAATCTTCGTATTCAGCGGCCGTTCACTTCGACGCCAAGGCGCCAGGAAGGATCGGTGAGTGTATTGATGGTGATCGCGTTGGCGGCGATGGCCATGATGGCGGCGTTGGCTTTGGACGGCGGGCATGTGATGCTGAACAAAACGCGCCTGCAGAACGCTGTAGATACTGCCGCCCTGAGTGGCGCCAAAACCCTTCGGCAGATGGAAGGCGGTGTCGACACTCCCACCATTGCCAACGCGACACGCGCTGCCGCGCTCAATACGCTGACCTTCGGTGAGTTCGGCCGCATGCTCTATCAGTACAACGTGCTGCTGCAGGCCAGCCGCGATGCCCAGTTGAGTCTGCCAAACTTCGTTTTCAATCTGTTCATTCCCGGGTTCGGCGTGTCCATTACCTTGCCTGCATTCAGGGCAACGTTGCCACGTGAAAGCCTCGGGCGTCATTCCGATTCCGGGGAGATCACGCCATGCTGAATACCAGGGACACTCCACTCTCCAGTTCGACCGGCAAAGCCGGGCTCAGGTTGCTTATCAGCAGCCGAGATGCCACGTCGTTGCGCGACCTGCAGAGCGTCTGCCAACGCATGCCCAGCCTGGAGGTGAGCACTCGCCTGGTGAGCAATGGGCATGTCGACCCGCTCTACGGTCTGGACCGGATGCCCGATCTGTTGCTGTTGCGCGTCAGCCACCTGTGGCGTGAAGAGCTGGCGGCACTGTTGCAGCGCCCGGCCCATGAACGTCCGCCGATGTTGGTGTGCGGACTGTTGAGCGAACAGGAAGGCATGCGCCTGGCGATGCAGGCCGGCGCCCGTGACGTGCTGCCGGAGCCCGTCGCCGAGACGGAACTGGTTGCCGCCTTGAATCGGCTGGTCATGGAGGTTCGGACCGGCAGCGGGACAGAAGGGAAATTGCTCGCCGTGATCAGCGCCAAGGGCGGATCCGGCGGCACCATGCTCGCCTGCAACCTGGCTCAGCAGCTCAGCATGAAGGGTGGCAGTACCCTGTTGCTGGACATGGACCTGCAATTTGGCAGCGTGACGCATTACCTGGATGTGGCGCAAACCCACAGCCACCTGGAGGTGTTGCATCAGATCGACGGCATGGACAGCGTCGCGCTACGGGGTTTTTGCAGCCACTTCAGCCCGACTTTGCATGTACTGGGTGGACGGGCCGGCGAGCTGTGTCTACCGCAGGATGCCCAACCCGAGCAACTTGACACCCTGATGCAGTTGGCCCGCGCCAGTTATGACTGGGTAGTGATCGATCTGCCACGGCAAATCGACCACCTCACCGGCTCCGTGCTGGAACAGGTGGATCGGGTGTACGTGGTGGTGCAGCAGAGCGTCAGCCATCTGCGCGATGCCAGCTCTCTGGTGCGGATTCTTCGCGAAGACCTGGGCGTGCGCGGGGATCAGTTGCAGATAGTGGTCAACCGCTATGACAAGGCGGCGGCGGTCAGCCTCAAGGATATCGGCGAGGCGCTGCGCTGCACGAACCTGTCGAAATTACCCAACGACTTCAACCTGGTCAGCCAGAGTCAGAACACGGGCGTGCCGTTGGGGCTGCATGCGCCGAGGGCAGCGATCACTGCTGCTCTGCGTGGCATGACCGAGGAACTGGTCGGCAACCAGATGGCTGGAAACAAAGGCTTGCTCAAACGCGCCTTCAACCGTTTTTTCGGGGGGTGACCCATGATCAGCGACTTTCGTAACCGCTTGCGCAAACAATCCGCTAAACCCGCTCCATCGTCGGCTGGCCAGCCGGGTGACGACCAGTCGGATCCGGCAGAGGAAATAATGGCGTGGGAACGTGCAACGCCGGACGTTGTTTACGAAACCAGAAGTCAGGTCACCCCGGTGGAGGCTGAGTGGCGAGAAAAGATCTACCAGCAATTGCTCAAGGTCATGGACCTGTCCTTGCTGGACTCCCTTGAACAGGCGGAGGCCGCGCGACAGATTCGCGATATTTGCCAGCGCCTGCTCGATGAGCATTCGGCACCGGTGAGTACTTCCAGTCGTCAGTTGATCATCAAGCAGATCACCGACGAGGTACTCGGCCTTGGCCCCCTGGAGCCGTTGCTGGCCGATCACAGCGTGTCCGACATTCTGGTCAATGGTCATGCCTCGGTCTATGTCGAGCGCTTTGGCAAATTGCAACGCACCGATGTGCGCTTTCGCGATGATCAGCATTTGCTGAACATCATCGACCGCATCGTCTCCAGCCTGGGTCGGCGTATCGACGAGTCCTCGCCGTTGGTGGACGCCCGGCTCAAGGACGGTTCGCGGGTCAACGCGATTATCCCGCCGCTGGCCATCGATGGCCCGAGCATGTCGATCCGGCGCTTTGCGGTGGACCTGCTCAATACCGACAGCCTGATCCAGGTGGGAACGTTGACCCCGGCCATCGCGCTGCTGCTCAAGGCGATTGTCCGCGGGCGCTTGAACGTGCTGATTTCCGGCGGTACCGGCAGCGGCAAGACCACCATGCTCAACGTCCTGTCCAGTTTCATTCCGCACAACGAGCGGATCGTCACCATCGAAGACTCGGCCGAACTGCAACTGCAGCAGCCCCATGTGGTGCGTCTGGAAACCCGGCCTTCGAATATCGAGGGACGTGGCGAGGTGAGCCAGCGGGAGTTGGTGCGCAACAGCCTGCGGATGCGGCCGGACCGTATTGTGATCGGCGAAGTGCGCGGCGTCGAGGCGCTGGACATGTTGACAGCGATGAACACTGGCCACGATGGCTCGTTGACCACGATCCATGCCAACACCGCGCGCGATGCGTTGGGGCGGGTCGAGAATATGGTGTCGATGACCGGGGCGACCTTCCCGATCAAGGCTATGCGTCAGCAGATCGCTTCGGCCATCGATGTGGTCATCCAGCTGGAACGCCAGGAGGACGGCAAGCGCCGCCTGGTCAGCGTGCAGGAGATCAACGGCATGGAAGGCGAGATCATCACCATGACCGAAATCTTCTCCTTCGCGCGCCATGGCATGGGCGAAAACGGCGAAGTGCTTGGTGATTATCGGCCCAGCGGCATGATCCCCGCCTTCCGCGATGTGCTGGCCAAGCGCGGCATCGAGTTGCCGCTGACGATGTTCAGGCCTGAGTGGATGGAGGCACGGCAGTCATGAACCAGATTCCTGGTGAGTTCATTCTGATGTTCCTTGGCATGGTGTTTATCGCCGTCTTCCTCCTGTCCCAGGGCGTGGTGGTGCCGGTGTTCGGCGAAGCCGGCAAGATGCGCAAGCGCATCCGTGGCCGTCTGCACGTAATGGAGAAAGCCAATAATTTGCCCAACATGCAGACGGTGTTGCGGCAGAAATACCTGACGCGTTTGTCGCCATTGGAGGCCAGGCTTGAGCAGCTGCCTTTTATGGAGGCATTGACGCAAATGATCGAGCAGTCCGGGCACGAATACCGGGCCTATCGGGTATTGCTGCTCGGGCTGGTGCTGGGTGTCTGGGCGGGTATATTGATCTGGATGGTTTGGTCAGTCTGGTGGATGGCGCTGCTGGCGGGTTTCGCGATCTTCTGGTTACCCATACTGAAAATCTCTCGCGACCGTGGCAAGCGTTTCGCTGAGTTTGAGGAAGGTCTGCCGGATGCGCTGGACTCCATGTGCCGTGCTTTGCGCGCCGGGCACCCCTTTAACGAAACCCTGCGTCTGGTGGCCGAGGAGCACAACGGGTCGGTCGCACATGAGTTCGGTCTTACCTTCGCCGATATCAACTATGGCAACGATGTGCGCCGGGCCATGCTCGGCCTGCTGGAACGCATGCCGAGCATGACGGTGATGATGCTGGTGACCTCGATCCTCATCCATCGCGAGACTGGCGGTAATCTGACCGAGGTGCTGGAGCGTCTGAGTCAGCTGATTCGCGGGCGCTTCCGTTTTCAGCGCAAAGTCAAAACCCTGTCGGCGGAAGGGCGCATGTCGGCCTGGATACTGGTGGCGGTTCCCTTTGTGCTGGCGATCGTGATCTTTCTCACCACCCCGAAGTACATGCCTATGCTGATCAATGATCCCTTGGGCCGCAAGATGATCATCGGGGCGTTCGGCGCCATGTTGATCGGGATTTTCTGGATACGCAAAATCATCCGGATTCAGGTTTGAGCGGAATTCGCTACCGGGAGGTACAGATCATGGATTTTTTGCTCGGGTTGTTCAGTCGGGTCACGGGGAACGAGGAGATGGCGCGCCTGTTGTTCCTTGGCGCGATCGGTTTGAGTGTGGCGCTTGCGGTCGTCGCCGTGATCTTGCTGATGCAGGGTCTTCAGGACCCGGTGCAGCGTCGTCTGACGTTGATCAAGCGTGGTCATTTAGGCAACACGACCGGGCAGGAAGCTCCGGGTAACCTGCAACTGTTGCTGGAACGGGTCGGCCAGCGCTTTGCCTCGGCTGAATCGGCTCAGACGTCCGTCACCCAGACCCTATTGATGCATGCGGGATACCGCTCCTCGTCGGCGGTGCAGATGTACTGGGCAGTGCGCTTGATGTTGCCGCTGTTATTGATCGGTATTGCGTTGCTGCTGTTGCCGATGATTCCCAAGGTGTCCCTGATCATGGGGCTGCTGTTGGTGGCCATGGCGGCCGGTATCGGATGGTTGGTGCCAGCGATGTATGTCGCCAAGCGCAAGCAGTTGCGACAAGGCCGGCTGCGTGCCGCGTTTCCGGATGCACTGGATCTGATGGTGGTGTGCGTGGAGTCGGGCCTGGCCTTGCCCACGACGATCGAACGGGTGGCTGAGGAGATGTCGGTCAGCCAGGTCGAACTGGCTGAAGAACTGGCCCTGGTCAATGCGCAAATCCGCGCGGGCATTTCCAGTACCGAGGCGCTCAAGCAACTGGCCGTGCGCACTGGCCTGGATGACGTACAAGGGCTGGTCAGCCTGTTGGCGCAGAGTATCCGCTTTGGTACCAGCGTGGCCGACACCTTGCGCATCTATGCCGATGAGTTCCGTGACCGGCGTACGCAGGCCGCCGAAGAGATGGGGGCGAAAGTTGGTACCAAGCTGGTATTTCCGCTGATTTTTTTCCTGTGGCCGAGCTTCTTTCTGGTAGCCATCGGCCCAGCCCTGATCGGGGTATTGAGAGTATTCAGGTGAGCTCAAACGGCTTGAGGCTGTCGAGTGCGACAGCCTTGCCACCCGAGTCTGACCTGCACTTTCCTGCCATAGGTTTACACATCCCCTGTAGGAGCTGCCGAAGGCTGCGATCTTTTGAACTTCCTGCGATATCACGATCGCTAAAGTCAAAAGATCGCAGCCTTCGGCAGCTCCTACGGGGTAATCCGGCCAGGATTGGATAATGTGTAGATTCCAATGCTTTTCTGCGCACAACGCCCGGCCCGGCTTTGCGGCCAGGCCACTCTGGACGACGCCAGAGGCTGATCACCCATCGACAGGCCTCAGTTGCCGATGGTCATTTCTCCCGCTGCATCCTGGTCATAAAATTCCGGAATCGGGTAGTTGAAGCTATTGAGCCAGCGCTGCATGGCCAGGTCACGCTCGGTGGCCGAAGCGGTTTGCAGTTTAGGGGAGGCAACCACACCGCGAATCTGCAGCTGCAGCCACTGTTCTGTGCCTTGTTGATACGGCGAAGAGGGGCCCGGCTCAATGGCCCAGGCAGTGGTTGACAGGCAAGCCGTGCACACGATCAACAGCCGTTTGGTATTCATCTCGACTCCTCGTACGTTCTACTTGTTCGCACTGGTAGAGGCATCGGCTACCTCAGTCTTGCGATTGCCATCGGTAGCCACCACTTTTTTGGCAGAGGCCTTGAGTTTTTCCGCGCGGGTTTGAGCCTCTACGACTTGCTGGGGGCTCAAGTCGGCACGGGTCACGAGGTCGGCGGCCGCCTTCCAGTTATCCTGGTAGATCAGCAACGTCACCATATTGAGTGCCGCCAGTGTGTTTGCCTGCTTGAGCTCCATGGCGGTCATGAATTCAAAGCGTGCTTCAGGGATCCGTCGCTGATTGAGGTAGACGACCCCCAGGTCATTGCGCATCCTGTCGTCGGTGGGGGCCATCTTCACCGCACGCTCAAGGTGAGTGGCAGCGCTGGCGTTATCATTCTTGGCGGCGGCCAACTGGCCCAGGCCATGTTCCCCTTCAGCCACCAGACAGGTGCCGAGCAAGCCTTCGTACAACGGCTGCGCGTCGCTGCTACGCCCCATCAAGCGCAGTACCCGAGCCTTGCGCAGGCGAACCTGGACCAGGTTATCGGGCAATCCTTCCAGATTCGCCAGGCTGGCATACAAACGGCCTTCGTCGGCCATGTTGTCGGCCAGGTTCAGGGCCAGTTCTTGTTCCGAATCGGGCTTGGCACAGCTGGCCGGTCGCGAAGACAGGCCATTGCTGGCACAACCGGCGAGCATTAATGTCGCCGCTATTGCAATGACTGCTTTCATCGAAGGTCCCCTGGCTGCAACACGTTGAACGCCTGGCCAATGGCAATAAGGCTGGCCCGGCAAGCGTGCAAAGTCACCGCTACGCGTGAGGGCGAGACAAGTCTGGTTCAGGCTCCGGTTCATTGCGAGAGCCCGCTGCGACTGTCGAAGTCGCCATTTTCCAGGAAAAACATGCGGTAGAAGTTCGGGTCGTAATTGCGCAGCTGTTCGCCAGGCAATGACGGTAGTTGTGCATTGGCAGCCAGTGGCTGGACCAGATGCGGGGTGACGATCATCAGCAGTTCGCGCTCTTCACGGTTGATGGTGTTGTCGCGGAAAAACGCGCCTAGAACCGGGATATCGCCCAGCCCCGGAAACTTGTTCACCTGGGAATTGTTGCGGGAGCTGATCAGACCGCTGATGACGAAGCTTTCGCCGTCGGCCAGGGAGATGCTGGTATCGGTACGGCGCACGGTCAGGGCCGGGACTACCGTGCCGGCGATGCTCACGGCGTTGGTGAAGTCCAGTTCACTGACTTCCGGCGCCACCTTCAGCGCGATACGGTTTTTCCCGACGATGGTCGGCGTCAGGGTCAGGCGGATACCAAATTCCTTGTACTCGATGGACACGTTATCGCTGCCTGAACTGGGCACCGGAATCGGTATTTCACCGCCGGCCAGGAAGCTCGCACTCTGCCCGCTGAGCGCTACCAGGCTTGGCCGCGCCAGGGTGTAGGCGAAACCACTGCCTTCCAGCGCATTGAGCGCCACCAGGGTATTGCCGGTAGCAAAAGTGAGGTTGAAGTTGTCGTTGTTCACCGGTATCACCGGCGTGACAATGCCGCCGATGGTGGGCAAGGTTCTCGGCGAGCCAAACAGCCAGTTGCCGCGGATGCCGAAAATCGAGGCGGAGGCTTCCTTGAGCTTGGTCCGGCTGACTTCAACGAAGCGGATATCGGTCTGCACCTGGCTCGGCAGCAGCGGGTCGTCGGAAGGCACCGACGGCACGCTGGTCAGCGCCGACGTGGCCTTGCCCTTGACGAACACCATGCTTTGGCGCGGCGTTTTCGAACAAGCGGTCCAGACCATCAGGCTGGTGGTCCCCGGCGCAATGCCCGTAAGTATGAAGGCGTTGCTGCCGCTGGGTTGCACGTCGGCAATTTTCGGGTCGCCCACCGCCAGTTGCGTTACCGGAACGGGGCTGCGCAGTTCATTCTGCAGCCCCTGACCGACCTCGTACGTTGTCGGCCAATTGTCCAGTTGCGGGCAATTGGCCGGCGCGGCCTGAGCCGCATCCACGCTGAGGCCCATCCAGAACAGGCCATGGAAAATTCGCTTGAAAGCGGGCACGGTACGAAGGCTCATTAAGTACATCCTCACTGGATAGACCGTCTTTAGGCGGACTGAGTTGTCTCGGATCACTTCACGGGGATCGGGCTATCCCCCCCAATGCGCCCGACCACTCATCCATGGCCTTGGCGTTATTCCTTGCGTGCTACACACGAGCGGGCGTACTTCGCTGATCTGGCGGGACAGCGAGCGACCTTTGCTGAAACGGTTTTTAGTGATCCGGTTACCTGGACTGCCCGTCTGAGCGATACTCGCGCCTATGGGTCGACCTGGTTCCCCCGGAAAGTCATCGGCAATGAAGGTACAGAGCCGAAAAGCGCCTGCCAGGATCATGGTGAGGTAACTCCTTTTGCCAATCCGCGGTCTGATCACTGAAGCTGACGTGGAAAATCGAGCCGTCATGACTTCTTATTGTTTGAAGGTAGTTCAATCAAACCAAAGTGCCATGAATTTAAGGAAAACCATTGGTGCAAAGGCTGGAGATAGGCGGGTGGGCAAGGTCGCAGCACAGTGCGGTTGCCGAAATTGACGGGTTGCGCTGAAGGCAATAAAAAAAGGCCCGCATGCTCAAGCATGCGGGCCTTTTGGCATCACTGATTGAAAATCAGTGCTTGCTGTCCTGGTTCGACAGCGCCAGCAGCTGCTTTTCCTGGTTCCAGTCGAAAGGCTCGTCGTTCTGTTCGGCTTCGAAACGGCGCTCTTCCAGTGCCTGATACAGGTCGATTTCATCATCGGGCATGTAATGCAGGCAGTCACCGGCGAAATACCACAGCAGGTCGCGCGGGACCAGGTGAGCGATTTGCGGATAGCGCGTAATGACCTGGCACAGGATGTCCTGGCCCAGGTACTGGCTTTCGATCGGGTCAATCGGCAGCGATGCAAGCAGTTCGTCGAAGCGCTCAAGGAACAAGGCATGACTTTCGTCGGGAACCTGCTCGGCCTCACCTACGGCGACCAGGATGCTGCGCAGGTGGTCGAGTAAAACGAGATGATCGGCAACGATGTTGGACACGAGATAAGTCCTCAAGAGCAAAACGGGCGCGGGAGTATAAAGCGCCTGCGCCCGTTTTTACATGCTTGAAGGGATCAGCGGACTTTTCCCTTGGCCAGTGCCAAAGCCTTTTGGTCAAAGTCATCGACATCGATCACCTTGCGCCGGGCTGCTTCGGCTTCACGCAGGGTTTGGGCTTCCACCGGCTGCAACACGCCAGCCTCGAGCGCGGCATCGATCACCGACTCGCCGGCCACGGGTTTGACCTGACCACTCTTGAGTGCCACGTGCAGCTTCTTGTGCAACGGCTGTGCGGCGCTCAACAGATTGCAGGCGTGTTGCAATGCACCGACCGGATCGTCGCTCGCTTGTGGGCGATAGCAACCCAGGAGCAATTCCTCCAGGGCAGGGTCGTCCTTGGCGCGGCCAATCAACCCGGCGACTTCGGCTCCGAGTTTGTCCGATGGCCCTTTGTGCCGGCGACCGAACGGGAACACGATCACCCGCAACAGGCAGCCGACGACTTTGTTCGGGAAGTTGTTCAACAGCTCATCCATGGCCCGTTCCGCCTGGCCCAGGCTTTCTTCCATGGCCCAGGCCAGCAGCGGTGTCATGTACTGCGGTGAGTCGAGATCGTTGTAGCGCTTGAGTGCGGCCGAGGCCAGGTAAAGGTTGCTCAGCACGTCACCCAGCCGTGCGGACAGACGCTCGCGGCGTTTCAGTGCGCCGCCCAACAGCATCATGCTGAGGTCGGCGAGCAGGGCGAAAGCCGCGGCCTGACGATTGAGGGCGCGGAAGTAACCCTGGCTGAGCTTGTCGCCCGGGGTGTGTTCGAGGTGTCCGAAACCGAGATTCAGCACCAATGTGCTGGCGGCGTTGCCCACGGCAAAACCGATGTGCTTGAGCAGCAGGCCATCGAATTCTCTGAGCGCCTGATCCTTGTCTTCACGGCTGGCGAGGGCCATTTCCTTGAGCACGAAGGGATGGCAGCGAATCGCGCCCTGGCCGAATATCATCAGGTTGCGCGAGAGAATGTTCGCGCCTTCGACGGTGATGAAAATCGGCGCGCAGTTCCATTTGCGGCCGAGGTAATTGTTCGGCCCCATGATGATCGCCTTGCCGCCGTGCACATCCATGGCATCGCTGATGCAGTCGCGGCCGCGCTCTGTGAGGTGGTACTTGAGAATCGCCGACAGCACCGACGGTTTCTCGCCCAGATCGACCGCGTTGGCGGTCAGCATGCGGGCGGCGTCCATCATCCAGGTGTTGCCGCCAATGCGCGCCATGGCTTCCTGAATGCCTTCGAAAGCGGCAATCGGCACATTGAACTGCTCGCGAACCTGAGCGTATTGGCCCGTCACCAGGCTGGTGAACTTGGCCATGCCGGTGCCCACCGCTGGCAGGGAAATCGAACGCCCGACCGACAGGCAATTCATCAGCATCATCCAGCCTTTGCCGAGCATCTCCTGGCCGCCGATGAGGAACTCCAGCGGGACGAACACGTCCTTGCCCGAGTTCGGGCCATTCATGAACGCGGCGCCCAAAGGTAGGTGCCTGCGCCCGATTTCGACACCGGCGATGTCGGTTGGAATCAGCGCCAGGCTGATGCCCAGGTCTTCGTTGTCGCCCAGCAGGTGATCCGGGTCGTAGGCCTTGAAGGCCAGGCCGAGGAGGGTGGCCACCGGGCCGAGGGTGATGTAGCGCTTTTCCCAGTTCAGGCGCAGGCCGAGGACTTCCTGGCCCTGCCATTCACCTTTGCAGATCACTCCCGAGTCCGGCATGCCACCGGCGTCGGAGCCGGCCAGCGGACCGGTCAGGGCAAAACACGGGATGTCGTCGCCGCGTGCCAGGCGTGGCAGGTAATAATTGCGTTGTTCGTCGGTACCGTAATGCAGCAACAGTTCGGCCGGGCCGAGGGAGTTGGGGACCATCACGGTGGAGGCGAGGTCGCCGCTGTGGCTCGCCAGTTTCATCGCCACTTGCGAGTGGGCATAAGCGGAGAAGCCCTTGCCGCCAAACTCCTTGGGGATGATCAGGGCGAAAAAGCCGTTGTCCTTGATGAACGTCCAGACGTCGGGCGGCAGGTCCATGGTTTGACTGAGCTGCCATTCACTGACCATGGCGCAGAGTGTTTCGGTCGGCCCATCGATGAACGCCTGTTCCTCTTCATTCAATTGTGCTTTGGGATAGGACAGCAGTTTGTTCCAGTCCGGACGGCCACTGAACAGTTCGCCGTCCCACCAGACCGTACCGGCGTCGATGGCATCGCGTTCGGTTTGCGACATCGGCGGTAGGGTTTTCTGGAACCAGTTGAACATCGGCGCGCTGAACAATTTGCGGCGCAGGTCGGGCAGCAGCAAGGGCGCGGCGACGGCGGCGATCAATACCCAGTAAACCAGCAATAACCAGCCCGGCGCGCGGCTGAAAGCGCCCATGGCCACGACATAAACGGCCACGATGCTCAGGGCGGGCAGTGGGGCGATGCGGCGGTGGGCCAAATAAGCAATCCCGACCAGCAGAACCAGTATCCACAACAGCAGCATATTCATTCCTCCGTGAAACCAGGGCGAACCAGCCCACAGAGCTTAGACGGCATCCGCAAAACAGGCTGGTTGGAGCGATGTGTTTGGAATCGTGGGAAAAGCGTTCATCGAGCGAGCGGCAAAGCGCCCATGTTTGGCCGAAATGTCGTTATCTCTGTGCTGAAGCTCTCGCTAGACTCGGGGCTTCCCCAGGAGATTAATCTCATGCACGAGTATCTGAGTCCCGGCCGCTTCATCGATAGTGACCATCCGTCCGTCGTGGAGTTCGCCGAACAACATCGTGGTGCCAGTCGCGATCCGCTGGAGCAGGCGATCAGTCTCTATTACGCCGTGCGCGAAGCGGTGCGCTACAACCCGTACACATTCAGTCGCGATCCGCAGACCCTGCGCGGCAGTTATGCGCTGGCGGCCGGGGAGAGTTACTGCGTGCCCAAGGCCACGCTGCTGGCAGGTGCAGCGCGGCATTGCGGGATTCCCGCGCGGATCGGCCTGGCGGATGTGCGCAATCATTTGTCGACGCCACGGCTGCTTGAGTTGCTCAAGAGCGACATGTTCGCCATGCACGGCTACACCGAGTTCTATTTGCAGGAGCGCTGGGTCAAGGCGACGCCAGCGTTCAACCGCAAACTCTGCGACCTGTTCAACGTGGCGCCGCTGGAATTCGACGGGATCAACGACAGCGTTTTTCATCCCTTCAACCGCGATGGCGCGAAGCTAATGGAGTACCTCGTCGATCACGGCCAGTTCGCCGACGTACCTGAAACGTTCTTTTTCGAACACCTGGAAAAATGCTATCCGCACCTGTTCGGCGAGCAACAGCAAGCGCTGCTGGTCGACATGCAGAGCGATTTGAGTCGCGCCTGATCCGGCGTATGCTGCCTGCCCACTTATCGAAAAAGAGGCAGTCATGCTGAAGATCTGGGGTCGGAAAAACTCGTCGAATGTCAGAAAACCATTGTGGGCCGCCGAAGAGCTGGGGCTGGCCTACGAGGCGATCGATGCCGGTGGTGCCTTTGGTGTCGTCGATACGCCCGAATACCGCGCCATGAATCCCAATGGTCGTGTGCCTGTCATTGAAGACGACGGTTTTGTGTTGTGGGAATCCAACGCCATCGTGCGTTACCTGATGGCCTTGCATGCTGACGGCACGGCCTGGTACCCGAACAATCTTAAGGCCCGCGCCACTGCCGACAAGTGGATGGACTGGACCACCTCAAGCTTTGCCGGCCCGTTCCGCACCGTGTTCTGGGGCGTGCTGCGTACCCCGGCAGACCAGCAGGACTGGCCCGCCATCAAGGCGGCGATCAAGGAATGCGACACGCTGCTGGCGATGGCCGATCAGGCGTTGGCGAACAAACCCTACCTGTCCGGAGACGAGATCGGCATGGGCGATATTCCCTTGGGCAGTTTCATTTATGCCTGGTTCGAGATGCCGATCGAGCGTGCGCCACAACCCCATCTGCAGGCCTGGTATGCCCGGTTGAAGCAGCGTCCGGCGTATCAAAAGGCGGTCATGACCGCGTTGACTTAATACTCACTATCGACACGCTTGACTGTACTTGTGTGGCGGCGACAAGCACCATTGTGCCAGTTCGCTGCGGTTGTATTGTTCGCCGCCGCCCATACTTATCCCTTTCTTCCCTTCTTGGTGCGTAAATCAGATATGAGTTCCGCTCTGTCCATCCGGCAGCTAACCAAAACCTACGGCAACGGTTTCCAGGCCCTGAGTGGTATCGATCTGGATGTCGCCGAAGGTGACTTCTTCGCCTTGCTCGGCCCGAACGGTGCAGGCAAATCCACGACCATCGGCATTCTCTCGACCCTGGTGAACAAGACCAGCGGCACGGTGAACATCTTCGGTCACGACCTGGACAGGAATCCTGCGCAGCTCAAGCGCTCCATCGGCGTGGTGCCTCAGGAATTCAACTTCAACCAGTTCGAAAAGACCTTCGACATCGTCGTGACCCAGGCCGGCTACTACGGCATCCCGGCGAAAATCGCCAAGGAACGCGCCGAACAGTACCTGACCCAACTCGGCCTGTGGGACAAGAAGGACGTGCCGTCGCGTTCACTGTCCGGCGGCATGAAGCGGCGCCTGATGATCGCCCGCGCGCTGGTGCATGAACCGCGCCTGCTGATTCTCGACGAACCGACTGCCGGGGTGGACATCGAGCTGCGTCGCTCGATGTGGAGCTTCCTCACCGAACTGAACCAGAAAGGCATCACCATCATCCTCACCACCCACTACCTGGAAGAGGCTGAGCAGTTGTGCCGCAACATCGGCATCATCGACCACGGCACCATCGTCGAGAACACCAGCATGAAGCAGTTGCTCAGCCAATTGCATGTGGAAACGTTCCTGCTGGATATGAAGAACACGTTGCAAGTGGCGCCGCAGTTGCTCGGCTACCCGTCCCGGCTGGTCGATAGTCACACCCTGGAAGTCCAGGTGGACAAGTCCATGGGCATCACCGCGCTGTTCACCCAGTTGGCGCAGCAGAACATCGAAGTACTGAGCCTGCGTAACAAAACCAATCGGCTTGAGGAGTTGTTCGTGTCCCTGGTGGAGAAAAATCTGTCGAAGGTGGCGGTATGAGTTCCGAGCTGCGCCCCAACCTCGTTGCCCTCAACACCATCGTTTACCGTGAAGTCCGGCGTTTCACCCGGATCTGGCCGCAGACCCTGCTGCCACCCGCGATCACCATGGTTTTGTACTTCGTGATCTTCGGTAATCTGATCGGTCGGCAAATCGGCGACATGGGTGGCTTCACTTACATGGAGTACATCGTGCCGGGGCTGATCATGATGTCGGTGATCACCAACTCCTACGGCAACGTGGTGTCGAGTTTCTTCGGCAGCAAGTTCCAGCGGTCCATTGAAGAACTGATGGTCTCGCCGCTGTCGCCGCACACGATTCTGATCGGCTACACTCTGGGCGGTGTGCTGCGCGGGTTGATGGTGGGGATCATCGTGACCCTGCTGTCGCTGTTCTTCACCCATTTGCAGGTGCATCACCTGGGCGTGACCATTCTGGTGGTGGTGCTGACCGCGACGATCTTCTCGCTGCTGGGCTTCATCAACGCCGTGTTTGCGCGCAACTTCGATGACATTTCGATCATTCCGACTTTCGTGCTGACGCCACTGACTTACCTGGGCGGGGTCTTCTACTCGATCACCTTGCTGCCGCCGTTCTGGCAGACCGTGTCCCTGGCCAACCCGGTGCTGCACATGGTCAACGCGTTCCGTTACGGCATCCTCGGCGTATCGGATATCCGCATCAGCGTGGCCATCGCCTTCATGCTGGTCGCGACCGCGGCGCTGTATCTCGGTAGTGCACGGTTGCTGGTCAGCGGGCGCGGGATGCGTACCTGAGGGATACCGCGTCGTCTGTTTCGCGAGCAAGCCCGCTCCCACACTGGATCTATGGAGCACTGAAGATCCCTGTGGGAGCGGGCTTGCTCCGGGCGGCGTTCCGACGAAAGCGTCAGCCCAGACACCGCATAAAAAACGGCCTCCCAAAGTGGAGGCCGTTTTGCAATCTCACATTCGACTTTGCTTGCGCCGCTTCCATTGCCGCGCCACCCACCAGCGCCAATACATCATCACCAGGCAGTAGGCCAGTGCACCGAGTGCCAGCCCCGTCACTACCGAGCCCAACAGAAACGGTTGCCACAGTGTCGAGATTTCGCCGCTGATCCATTCCCAGGTCAGTGAGTCCGGCAACTGCCGGGCGGGGACGTCCATCAGCCAGGCGCCAGTCTGGTAGGTGCAGAAAAACACCGCGGGCATGGTGATCGGGTTGGTCACCCAGACCAGGCTCACGGCAATCGGCATGTTGCCGCGCACGATAATGGCGAGGATGGCCGCCAGCAGCATCTGCAGCGGGATCGGCAGGAACGCGGCGAACAGCCCCACCGCCATGGCGCGGGCAACGGAGTGGCGGTTGAGGTGCCACAGGTTCGGGTCATGCAACAGCGTGCCGAGGAAGCGTAAGGACTTGTGTTCCCTGATGCTCATCGGGTCTGGCATGTAACGTTTGAATAAGCGCCGGGGCATAAGGTTTCTCGGTCGGTCAGGGCGGCAAGTATGTCTGGATTCTATGAGCTGCCCATTCAGACTTTGTGACAATTATTGACGACGCCCATGTGACGGGCGGACTAAGCCTTGAAGGGTACTCTCAAGGACGGGCTTATGCGCACAGGGATGATGGCGCTGGCGTTGGGTCTGCTGACCTTGCGTTTTTTACCGGCATTACCGCCGGTCTGGTTGTGGCTGGTGATGCCGGTGGCGGGTTTGATGTTGCTGCCGTTCAGGACCTATCCGGTGGCGTTTTACTTGTTCGGTTTGAGTTGGGCCTGCGTGAATGCGCAGTGGGCGCTGGATGACCGGTTGCCGCCGACGCTGGACGGAGAAACCCGTTGGGTCGAAGGGGGGGGTCACAGGCTTGCCCCGGCATGACGACGGTGTCGTGCGTTTCGAATTGACCGACATCCAGTCTCGACGTACCCGGCTGCCGCGGCAAATGCGTCTGGCCTGGTATGGCGGGCCGCCGGTGAACAGTGGCGAACGCTGGCGCCTGGCAGTCAAGTTGAAGCGCCCGGTCGGGCTTCTCAATCCGCAGGCCTTCGATTACCAGGCCTGGTTGCTGGCACAACGCATCGGCGCGACCGGGACGGTCAAGCAGGGCGAACGCCTTGCACCAGCCCAATGGGCCTGGCGCGATGCCATCCGTCAGCGTTTGCAAGCGGTGGATGCCCAAGGGCGAAGCGGCGCGTTGACGGCGTTGGTGCTCGGGCACGGCGCCGGGCTGAGTCGCGAAGACTGGCAGGTATTGCAGGACACCGGCACGGTGCATCTGTTGGTGATTTCCGGGCAGCACATCGGACTGCTGGCGGGAGTCGTGTATCTGCTGATCGCTGGCCTGGCCCGCTTGGGGCTATGGCCGAGCCGTCTGCCATGGTTGCCCTGGGCATGTGGCCTGGCATTCGCCGCTGCGCTCGGTTACGGGATGCTGGCCGGTTTCGAGGTGCCGGTGCGACGGGCCTGCCTGATGATTGCCATGGTGTTGTTGTGGCGTCTACGGTTCCGTCATCTCGGTGCATGGTGGCCACTGTTGTTGGCACTCAACGGCATATTGCTGCTGGAGCCGCTGGCGAGTCTCCAGCCTGGTTTCTGGCTGTCTTTCGCGGCCGTGGCGTTGGTGGCAGACCTGGACCCGTGCCCAGTGGCTGATTGCAATCGGGCTGTGTCCATTGTTACTGGCTCTGGGGTTACCAATCAGTCTCAGCGGGCCGCTGGCCAATTTGTTCGCGGTGCCCTGGATCAGTCTGGTAGTACTGCCACCGGCGTTGCTCGGGACGCTGTTGCTGTCGGTGCCTTACGTGGGTGAGAAATTGCTGTGGCTGGCGGGCGGCCTGATCGACGGGTGGTTCAGGGGATTGAGGCTCGTCTCCGGTCAGGTTCCCGCGTGGTTGCCCGCGGCAGTCCCGCTATGGGCCTGGGTAATCGGTGCCATTGGCGCCTTTTTGCTATTGCTGCCGCGAGGCGTACCGATGCGCCCGTTAGGGTGGCCCATGTTGTTGATGCTGGTTTTTTCGCCCAGGCCGATGTTGCAGGAGGGCATGGCCGAAGTCTGGCAACTGGATGTGGGGCAGGGCCTGGCGATCCTGGTGCGCACTCGGCATCACACGTTGCTGTATGACGCCGGACCGCGTTTCGGTGAACTCGATCAGGGGGAACGGGTGGTGCTGCCGGCCTTGCGCAAACTGGGGGTGAAGGGGCTCGACCTGATGCTGATCAGCCACGCCCATGCCGATCATGCCGGCGGTGCCCCGGCGATCGCCAGGGGCTTGCCGGTGAAACAGGTGGTCAGCGGTGAGCCGTCAGACTTGCCTGTGGAGTTGCAGGCCGAGAGGTGTGAGAGCGGTCGGCAATGGACCTGGGATGAGGTCGATTTCCAGCTTTGGCACTGGCCATTGGCCGGCGACAGCAACCAGAATTCCTGTGTCTTGCTGATCGAGGCCAATGGTGAGCGGTTGCTGTTGAGTGGCGACATCGATGCCGCCGCCGAGAGAGCCCTGCTGGACAGTCCGTTGGCCGTGCCCACCGATTGGCTGCAGGCGCCACACCACGGCAGTCGAAGTTCGTCGTCCAATGCTCTGTTGGATGTCCTGCAACCCAAAGGGGTGCTGATCTCCCGCGGGCAGGGCAATTCGTTTGGCCATCCGCATCCCACGGTCATCGCGCGTTATCAAAAACGTGGAATGTCGATCTACGACAGCGTCGAACAAGGTGCCATTCGTCTGCAACTGGGGCGCTTCAAGCCGCCATGGTCAATGCGCCAGGAACGGCGTTTCTGGCGCGATCCGCCGCCCTTGAACCCATAACCGAGCATTATCAAAGCCCGACGGGTTGCGACATCACGGTTTTCGGTGCTTCAACCCCCTATGTTAGAGTGGCGCACTTTTTCGAGGGGACTGTCACTGTGTGGGAATTGGTCAAATCCGGCGGCTGGATGATGCTGCCGATCATTCTGAGTTCCATCGCGGCCATGGCGATCGTTGCCGAACGCCTCTGGACCCTGCGAGCCAGCCGCGTGACCCCGGAGCACTTGCTCGGGCAGGTCTGGGTCTGGATCAAGGACAAACAGCTCAATAAGGAAAAACTCAAGGAACTGCGCGCCAATTCGCCTTTGGGCGAGATCCTGGCAGCCGGCCTGGCCAACTCCAGGCATGGTCGCGAGATCATGAAGGAGTGCATCGAAGAGGCCGCACAACGGGTCATCCATGAGCTCGAACGCTACGTCGCCGCCCTCGGCACCATCGCCGCCATGGCGCCGTTGCTGGGCCTGTTGGGTACGGTGCTGGGCATGATCGATATTTTCAGTGCGTTCACAGGCAATGGCATGACCACCAACGCCTCGGTACTGGCCGGTGGTATTTCCAAGGCCCTGATCACCACGGCAGCCGGTTTGATGGTCGGTATCCCCGCGGTGTTCTTCCACCGTTTCCTGCAACGCCGGATCGATGAGCTGGTGGTGGGCATGGAGCAGGAAGCGATCAAGCTGGTCGAAGTGGTTCAGGGCGATCGCGATGTGGACCTGACCGGGAGCAAAGCGTGAAATTCCGCCGCAAAGCACGGGAAACGGTGGACATCAACCTCGCGTCGCTGATCGACGTGGTGTTCATCTTGTTGCTGTTTTTTGTCGTGACCACCACTTTCACCCGTGAAACCCAGTTACGCGTCGATCTGCCGGAAGCGGTCAGTGGCACGCCAGCCGAAGATCAGAGCAAACCTTTGGACATCGCCATCAGCGCCGACGGTGTGTTCTCGGTGAACAACCAGATTTTGCCGAAAAGCGACCTGGCTTCGCTGATGGACGCGCTGCAAAAAGCAGCCAACGGCGACACCAACCGACTGCTGTCTATCAGCGCAGACGGCAAGACTCAGCATCAGTCCGTGGTGACTGCCATGGATGCGGCCGGCAAACTCGGCTTCAGTCATTTGCGCATGACCACCATCGAGGCGGCGCCCCCCGCGCCCTGATGAGCATGTCCAATCGATTGCTCGCTGCGTGGTACGCAGGTCATCCGGCCCTGAAGCTGTTGCAGCCACTGGAGTGGTTGTACCGGCGCGTGGTCATGAACAAGCGCAAGCGCTTTCTGGCGGGTGAGGGCGAGATCTATCAGCCGCCGGTGCCGCTGATCGTGGTCGGCAATATCACCGTGGGTGGCACCGGCAAGACGCCGCTGATTCTATGGATGATCGAGCACTGCCAGCGCAGCGGCCTGCGGGTTGGCGTGGTCAGCCGCGGCTACGGCGCCAAACCGCCGCAATTGCCGTGGCGGGTCGAGGCCGAGCAGAGCGCCGACGTCGCCGGTGACGAGCCGTTGCTGATCGTCCAGCGCACCGGCGTGCCGCTGATGATCGACCCCAATCGCAGCAACGCTGTAAAAGCGTTGCTGGCCAGTGAGCCGCTGGACCTGATCCTGTCCGACGACGGCATGCAGCACTACCGCCTGGCCCGCGACCTCGAGCTGGTGTTGATCGACGCCGCCCGCGGCCTGGGCAACCGCCGTTGCCTGCCTGCCGGGCCATTGCGTGAACCGGTCGAGCGCCTGCAAAGCGTCGACGCGGTGCTCTACAACGGTGCCGTGGCTGACCGCGATGATGGATTTGCCTTTCAATTGCAACCCACCGCGCTGGTCAACCTGCACAGCGACGAACGGCGTCCCCTCGACCACTTCCCCAGCGGCCAGGCCCTGCACGCGGTGGCCGGCATCGGCAATCCGCAACGTTTCTTCAAGACCCTCGAAACGCTACACTGGCAGCCGGTTCCACATGCGTTTGCCGACCACGCCGAATACAGCGTGGAGGCGTTGAATTTCACGCCGTCATTGCCGTTGGTGATGACGGAAAAGGACTCGGTGAAATGCCGTGCCTTTGCCGCCGCCGACTGGTGGTACCTGGCGGTCGATGCCGTGCCGTCGCCGGCCTTCGTGGCCTGGTTCGACACACAGCTGATGCGCCTGCTGCCGGCTCGTTTGTTGCCTTAACTCCGTTTTTTCCAGGGAATGCTCATGGACACCAAATTGCTCGATATCCTCGCTTGCCCGATCTGCAAAGGCCCGCTCAAGCTCAGCGCCGACAAGACCGAGCTGATCAGCAAGGGCGCAGGCCTGGCCTACCCGATTCGCGACGGCATCCCGGTGATGCTCGAATCCGAAGCACGCACCCTGACCACCGACGAGCGCCTGGATAAATGACCACAGCCTTTACCGTCGTCATTCCATCGCGTTACGCCTCCACCCGCCTGCCGGGCAAGCCGATGCTGCTGATCGCCGGCAAGCCGATGATCCAGCACGTCTGGGAACAGGCGAGCAAAAGCAGCGCCGAACGGGTGGTGGTGGCCACCGACGACGCGCGCATCGTCGAGGCCTGCAAAGGCTTTGGTGCCGAAGTGGTGTTGACCCGTGAAGATCACAACTCCGGCACCGATCGCCTGGCCGAAGTCGCGATGAAGCTGGGCCTGGCGCCCGACGCCATCGTGGTCAACGTCCAGGGCGACGAACCGCTGATCCCGCCGAGCGTGATCGATCAGGTCGCCGCCAACCTGGCGGCCCACGCCGAAGCGCGCATGGCCACCCTGGCCGAGCCGATCGAAGACGCGGAAACCCTGTTCAATCCCAACGTGGTCAAGGTCGTCAGCGACCTCAATGGCCTGGCGCTGACGTTCAGCCGTTCCACCTTGCCCTGGGCGCGGGATGCATTCGCCGTGAACCCTGAGCAGCTACCCGAAGGTGTGCCGTACCGCCGCCATATCGGCATCTATGCCTACCGCGCCGGTTTCCTGCAGGATTTCGTCAGCTGGGGTCCATGCTGGCTGGAAAACACCGAGTGCCTGGAACAGCTGCGTGCCCTGTGGCATGGCGTGCGGATCCACGTGGCCGACGCACTGATCGCGCCGCCAGCCGGTGTCGATACCGTTGAAGACCTAGAGCGCGTTCGTCGCCTGCTGGAGGCGTGATGCGGGTTCTGTTTGTCTGCCTGGGCAACATCTGCCGCTCTCCCACGGCCGAAGGCGTGCTGCGGCAAAAGTTGCGTGAAGCGGGGCTGGCCGACCAGGTCGAAGTCGCCTCAGCCGGCACTGGTGACTGGCATGTCGGTAAGGCACCGGACCAGCGCAGTCAGGCCGCGGCAAAGCTGCGCGGTTATGACTTGTCCGCCCAGCGCGCCCGGCAAGTCAGCCGCGCCGATTTCACCACCTACGATCTGATCCTGGCGATGGACAACAGCAATCTGCGCAACCTCAAGGCCTTGCAACCGGTCAAGGGCAAGGCAGAGCTGGATTTGTTCCTGCGCCGTTATCAGTCGGAAATCGATGAAGTGCCGGACCCGTATTACGACGGCGACCAAGGCTTCGAGCAGGTGCTGGACCTGATCGAGCGCGCCAGCGATTTGCTGGTGATCGAATTGAAGGGACGGTTATGAGTTTGCAGGTTCGGTCGCAGGTTTCGCTCAAGCCGTTCAACAGCTTTGGCGTGGATGTCCAGGCCCGGTTGTTTGCCGAGGCCCATAGCGACGCCGAGGTGCGAGAAGCCTTGGCCTATGGGCTGGAACACGAGGTACCGGTGCTGGTGATCGGCGGAGGTAGCAACCTGCTGCTGACGGCGGATATCGAATCACTGGTGCTGCGCATGGCCACCCGCGGGACTCGCGTGCTGAGCGATGACGGCAGCAAAGTGGTGATCGAGGCCGAGGCCGGTGAGCCCTGGCATCCCTTTGTGCAACACACACTGTCCCTGGGGCTGTCCGGCCTGGAAAACCTCAGCCTGATTCCCGGCACTGTCGGTGCGGCACCGATGCAGAATATCGGCGCCTACGGGGTCGAGATCAAGGACGTGTTCGCTGGCCTGACCGCCCTCGATCGCCAGACCGGCGAACTGCGCGACTTCACACTGCAAGAGTGTAACTTCGCTTACCGCGACAGCCTGTTCAAGCAGGAGCAGGGGCGTTGGTTGATCCTGCGTGTGCGTTTCGCCCTCGACCGCGCCGCGCATCTGCATCTGGAATACGGCCCGGTGCGTCAGCGCCTGACCGAACAAGGCATCGAGCAGCCGACCGCCAGCGATGTCAGCCAGGCCATTTGCAGCATTCGCAACGAAAAACTCCCGGACCCGGCCGTACTCGGCAATGCCGGTAGTTTCTTCAAGAACCCTTTGGTGTCGGTGGCGCTGGCTGCACGGCTCAAGGGCGAATACCCGGACCTGGTGGCCTATGCGCAACCCAACGGGCAGATGAAGCTGGCCGCCGGTTGGTTGATCGAGAGGGCAGGGTGGAAGGGTTTCCGTGAGGCTGACGCTGGCGTGCATAAATTGCAGGCGCTGGTGCTGGTCAACTATGGCGGCGCGACGGGCCTGCAACTGCTGAACCTGGCGCAGCGCATCCAGAAAGACATTTTCGAGCGTTTCCATGTCGATCTGGAAATGGAGCCGAACCGCTATTGAGCTAAGCTTTCAGGACGGATCAAAAAGCCCTGCACAATGTTTATTGTGCAGGGCTTTTTTGTTAATGCTCGGTTAACTTAGTCAGCTAACGATGCACACTCTTGCTCCACCAAAGGCCCGGTGCAGACCGTTTGCGTCCGCATAAGAGAGCCCATTAGCCTGAGTCGATCTGCGTGCGACCCACCGAGATCCAGCGGCAGATTGCTCGACCCCATAACTCAAGCACTATGCGGGCGTGCCCATGATTACCCTGAAACTCAATGGTCAAGACCATCAACTCGACGTCACCGAGGACATGCCGCTGCTCTGGGCGATCCGCGACGTGGCCGGTTACAACGGTACCAAATTCGGCTGCGGCATGGGCCTGTGCGGGGCCTGCACCATTCATATCGAAGGGGCTCCGGCACGCAGTTGCATCACGCCCATCGGCTCCGTCGCGGGGCAGAATGTCAGCACCATCGACAACCTGCACGCCGACCCGATCGGCAAAGTCGTGCAGCAAGCCTGGCTCGACACGGCAGTGGCTCAATGCGGCTTCTGCCAGGGCGGGCAAATCATGTCGGCGACGGCGCTGCTCAAGACCAATCCGAACCCGAGCGACGAGCAGATCGAAGAAGCCATGGTTGGCAACATCTGCCGCTGCGGCACCTACAACCGCATCAAGACCGCGATCCGCCAGGCCTCCACTCACCTGAAGGAGGCCAAGGCATGAGCCAGTTACCGAATGATTTCGCCCTGAGCAATCTGAGCCAGCTCAGTCGCCGTGGCTTCCTGAAAGGGGTGGGTGCCACCAGTGCGCTGGTATTGGCGGCGAGTTGGGGCTGGCAAGACGCTTTTGCCGGAGAAAAAGACAAGAAGTTCGGCGCCGACGGTATGCCCCACGGCTGGGTCGACGATCCGAAAGTCTATGTGAGCATCGCCGCCGATGGCACGGTGACCGTGATCTGCAACCGCTCGGAGATGGGCCAGGGCGTGCGCACCAGCTTGACCATGGTGGTGGCCGATGAATTGGAAGCCGACTGGGCGATGGTCAAAGTGCAGCAGGCCCCTGGCGATGAAGTGCGCTTCGGCAACCAGGACACCGACGGCTCGCGCAGCATGCGTCACTGGTACGAGCCGATGCGTCGCTGCGGTGCTGCCGCGCGGACCATGCTCGAACAGGCCGCCGCCGCGCAATGGAAAGTGCCGGTCGGTGAATGCCATGCGCAATTGCACAAGGTTGTCCATGAGCCTTCTGGCCGCGAAATCGGATATGGCGCCCTGGCCTCCGCCGCAAGTGCGTTGCCGGTTCCGGCCCGCGACAGCCTGAAACTCAAGCAACCCGAGCAATTCCGTTACATCGGCAAGGAAGGCACCAAGGCCATCGACGGTGAAGACATCGTCAACGGTCGTGCGGTGTACGGCGCCGACGTGCATTTCGACGGCATGCTGTACGCGACCATTGCGCGGCCCACGGTGTATGGCGGCAAAGTCAAAAGCTTCGATGGCAGCGCGGCAATGAAAGTTCCTGGCGTGGTCAAGGTGCTGCAGATCGAAAGCCGGCCTTTGCCTTCGGAGTTCCAACCCCTGGGCGGTATTGCGGTGGTGGCGAGCAATACCTGGGCGGCGATCAAGGGGCGCGAGGCGCTGAAAATCGAGTGGGACGACGGCCCCAACGCCAGCTACGACTCGATTGCCTATCGCAAGGAACTCGAAGCGGCCTCGCTCAAGCCCGGCAAGGTGGTGCGCAATACCGGCAACATCGATGAGGTCATGACCAGCGCCGATAGCATGCTGGAAGCCTCCTATTATTTGCCGCATTTGTCACAGTCGCCGATGGAACCGATGGTCGCCATTGCGCGGTTCAAGGACGGTGCGTGCGAAGCCTGGGGGCCAAGCCAGGCGCCGCAGGTCTCTCGGGAACGGATCGGCGAACGCCTGGGCCTGCCGTTCGACAAGGTCACGTTCAACGTGACCCTGCTGGGGGGCGGATTCGGGCGCAAGTCCAAGCCTGACTTCATCATCGAAGCCGCCATCCTCGCCAAGGAGTTCCCCGGCAAAGCGGTGCAGGTGCAATGGACCCGCGAAGACGACATCCACTGTTCCTACTTCCACACCGTGTCGGTCGAATACCTCAAGGCCAGCCTGAACAAGGATGGCCTGCCGTCCGGCTGGTTGCACCGTACGGTGGCGCCGAGCATCACCGCGTTGTTTGCGCCGGGCATGAACCATGAGGCGGCGTTCGAACTGGGCATGGGGTTCACCAACATGGCCTATGCGATCCCCAACATTCGCCTGGAGAACCCCGAGGCCACGGTGCATACCCGGGTGGGTTGGTATCGCTCGGTGTCGAATATTCCCCATGGCTTCGCGATCCAGAGTTTTATCGACGAACTGGCGCACAAGGCCGGGCAGGACCCACTCAAGTACCAGATCAGATTGCTCGGCCCGGACCGTCAGATCGATCCGCGCACCTTGAGTGAAGAGTGGAACTACGGCGAATCACCCGAGCGTTATCCGATCGACACCGCGCGCCTGCGCACGGTACTGGAGACCGCCGCCAAAGCCGCCGGTTGGGGGCGTGAGTTGCCCAAGGGGCGCGGTCTGGGCCTGGCGGTGCATTACAGCTTCGTGACGTATGTGGCGGCGGTGATCGAGGTGGAGGTGAAAGACGATGGCACACTGGTGGTGCACAAGGCCGACATCGCCGTCGATTGCGGACCACAGATCAACCCCGAGCGGATTCGCGCGCAATTCGAAGGTGCCTGCGTCATGGGCCTGGGTAATGCGGTGCTGGGGGAAATCAGCTTCAAGGACGGCAAGGTCCAGCAGGATAACTTTCACATGTACGAGGTAGCGCGCATGTCCCTGGCGCCAAAAGAAGTGGCCGTGCATCTGGTGACGCCGCCGGGTAACGTCCCATTGGGCGGTGTGGGTGAGCCGGGCGTGCCACCGATTGCGCCAGCACTGTGCAATGCGATCTTTGCTGCCACCGGCAAACGCATCCGCAACCTGCCGGTTCGTTATCAGCTGTCGGGCTGGCAGAAGGCTGGCGCCTGATGGACAGCGCCGATCTGAACGTCCTGCGCAGCGTGTTGCAATGGCATCGCGCCGGTCAGCGGGTGGTGTTGTACAGCGTGGTCGAAACCTGGGGCACTGCGCCCCGGGCACCCGGCGCCATGCTCGCCTTGCGCGAAGACGGCATGGTGATTGGTTCGGTTTCCGGCGGGTGTGTCGAAGATGACTTGATCGCCCGGCTGCACGACGGGCGCCTCGCGCTTGACGGGCCGCCGGTGCAATTGATCACCTACGGCGTGACCCGCGAGGAGGCCGCACGTTTCGGCTTGCCCTGCGGTGGCACCTTGCGCTTGACCGAGGAGCGTATCGACGATGGGGATTGGGTCGAGCAATTGCTCGCCCGTTGCGAGACCCATGAAATCGTTGCGCGCGAACTGAACCTGGCCACCGGCAAAGTGCTTTTGCAGCCGGCCAATAAAGCTGACGTGTTGACGTTCGACGGACAGACCTTGCGGGCGATCTATGGCCCGCGCTGGCGCTTGCTGTTGATCGGCGCGGGGCAGCTGTCGCGCTATGTGGCGGAAATGGCCCGGCTACTGGATTTCGAGGTGCTGATTTGCGATCCGCGTAGCGAGTTCGTCTATGGCTGGGAGGAGCAGCACGGACGATTCGTTTCGGGCATGCCGGATGAGGCGGTATTGAACATCCAGACCGATGAACGCACGGCCATCGTGGCCTTGACCCATGATCCGCGTCTGGACGACATGGCGCTGCTCACTGCCCTGGATTCCAGGGCTTTTTACGTCGGGGCGCTGGGATCGCGGGTCAACAGCCAGAAGCGCCGGGAAAACCTGGCTCAACTGGGTTTGTCGCAATCGGCGATTGACCGCTTGCATGGTCCGATCGGTTTGCACATTGGCAGTCATAATCCTGCAGAAATTGCCTTGTCGCTCATGGCGGAAATCGTGGCGGTCAAAAACGGCGTCGAACTGAAACAGAAGAAAGCCGTGCGGGAGAGCGTATGAGCGAGTCCATTGGCGTCGTCGTACTGGCGGCGGGGCAGGGCAGCCGCTTTCGCCAGGAGGCGGGTACCGAAAAGGATAAATTGGTGGCCGATTGCACCGGGCGTGACGGCGTGGTGCGGTCCGTCATCGAGCACACGTTGGTCAACCTGCCGACGGCGATGGACAAACGCGTACTGGTGACCACTGCTGACCGCCCGCAAGTGATTCGCATGGCTCAGGCCTATGGCTGCGAGATTGTACTGATCGAATCGACTGGAATGGGCGACAGCATTGCCGCAGGAGTTGCTGCCTGCAAGCAACTCGATGGCTGGCTGATGGTGCTGGGGGATATGCCGTTCATCCTGCCATCCAGTATCGAGCAAGTGGTAGCGGGTATTGGCGATGACATTATCAGCGTGCCCGTGCAGGGCGGCGAGTACGGGCATCCGGTCGGGTTCGGACGGGACTTCGCGGCGGGGTTGATGGCGTTATCGGGGGATCGCGGTGCCAAACCGCTGTTCGCCCAAGGGCGGGTGGTTGAAGTGACCGTGGATGATCCGGGTGTGTTGTGGGATGTGGATGTGCCTGAGGCGTTGGTCTTCAAGTAGTTCCGGAGCAAGCCCGCTCCCACAAGGGACTGCTGTGAAGTCCGGATATAAAAAAGCCCCGCCTGGGATCACCAGACGGGGCTTTTTAGTGGCCGATGGAATCAGACGAGAGGTTTAGGCTCGTGTTCTTTTTCCTGGGCTTGCTCGTGTTGCTCTACCGCTTCCTGAACGGAGCGCGGTGCTTCGTGGATCACCGACTCAACCGGCTCGGCAGCCACTTCAGCGGCCGGGGCAGGAGCTGCCTCAACCACTTCAGCAACAACCGGTGCAGGTTCGGCAGCGACAGCCGCTTCAGCTGGAGCCGCAGCGGCAGCCAGTTCAGCTTCCTTCTGCAGGCGCTCGGCTTCACGCTTGCGACGACGCACTTCACGTGGGTCGTTAGGCGCGCGGCCACTTGGCGTCAGGGCGCTGACAGGAGCGGCTTCGACTACCGGTGCAGGTGCTTCGGCAACAACCGGCGCTTCAACGACTGGCGCTTCAACCACCGGCGCTGGAGCAGGTTCCGCGGCGGCAACCACCGGTTCGGAAACCATGGCTTCAGCCACCTGAGGTTCAGCAACTGGTGCAGCGGCTTCAGCGACGGCTGGTTCGGCAACCCAGTTGAATGCGGTTTGCTCTTCGCGTGCTTCGCGAACGGTTTCAGTCACGGTTTCAACAACCGCTTCTGCAACCACGGCAGGTTCTTCAACCACTGGAGTTGGCTCGGCAGCCGCTTCAACGGCAGGCTGTGCCTCAGGCGCTGACGCCACTTCGATTTCCGGCGAGGCGGTGATTTCGACCGGGGTGGTCGCTTCAACGACTGGCGCTTCAACCGGAGCTGCTTCCAGGGTCGCGGCGGTGGCGCGTTCGGCTTGCACATTGGCTTCAGCTTCGGCTGGAGCGCTGATCACGCTGCTGGCAACGGCTGCGGTGACAGCCAGGCCGGCAGCCAGATCGGCAACGCTTGGTGCTTCAGCGTTTTCGCCGGACTCGGACTCTTCCGAACCTTCGATCACGTTGCCGTTGGCGTCACGCTGACGCTCGCGACGGTTGCTGCGACGACGCTGACCACGGGAGCGGCGGCGTGGACGATCGCCTTCGGCGCCTTCCTGACCGTCTTCCTGCAGTTGCTCTTCGTTGGTGACCAGTTCTTCTTCAGTGGCGGCTGCGGCAGCTTGTTCGGCACGTGGCTGACGTTCTTCACGCGGTGGGCGTGGAGCGCGTTCTTCACGTGGCTGGCGAGCTGGACGCTCTTCAGCCGTAGCAGCCGTAGCAGCCGTAGCAGCGGCCGGAGCAGCCGGAGCGGCATCCAGAGGTTCGCGCAGTTCACGAACGCGTTCTTCGCGCTCGCCACGTGGCTTGCGATCTTCACGCGGAGCGCGCGGTGCACGTTCTTCACGAGGCGCGCGTGGTGCGCGTTCTTCGCGGGCTACTGCCGGAGTTTCTTCGCGGGTCTCACGCGGTTCGCGCACTTCCCGTGGCTGACGCTCTTCACGCGGTTCACGTGGTGCGCGTTCTTCACGCGGTGCACGTTCTTCGCGGGGCTTGCGCTCTTCATCACGG
Organism: Pseudomonas sp. BF-R-19; assembly: GCF_019956445.1. NCBI lineage: Bacteria > Pseudomonadati > Pseudomonadota > Gammaproteobacteria > Pseudomonadales > Pseudomonadaceae > Pseudomonas > Pseudomonas sp. BF-R-19. Next base: position 147,849 of record NZ_JAHBDN010000059.1, on the reverse strand, counting down.
CGAACGTTACGGTTGCGGCTCTGCTGGCGACCGTTGCGACGCTCTTCGTTGCGGGCCGGACGCTCGGCGGCAGGTTTTTCAACCACAACCGGTGCGGCAGGCTCTTCCTTGGTGGCGAACAGGCTCACCAGCGACTTCACCAGGCCTTTGAACAGGCTTGGCTCAGGCACTGCAGCCGGAGCAGGGGCTGGAGCGGCCACTTCAGTCGGAACCGGAGCGTTGGCGCGGGCCGGGGCCGTCTTGACCGCGGCTTCCTGGCGAACCAGGGTGCGGGTCGCAGCGGCTGGCTGGACTTCTTCGACTTCGGCAGCGGCAGCGGCGATTTCGTAGCTGGACTGGTTGGTCGCGGCTTCCGGGCTGTCGTCACGCAGGCGCTGTACTTCGAAGTGCGGCGTTTCGAGGTGATCGTTCGGCAGGATGACGATACGGGCACGGGTGCGCAGTTCGATCTTGGTGATCGAGTTGCGTTTTTCGTTGAGCAGGAACGCCGCCACCGGGATCGGCACTTGTGCACGAACTTCGGCGGTACGGTCTTTCAGGGCTTCTTCTTCGATCAGGCGCAGGATCGCCAGGGACAGCGATTCAACGTCACGGATGATGCCGGTGCCGTTGCAACGCGGGCAGACGATGCCGCTGCTTTCGCCCAGGGACGGACGCAGGCGCTGACGGGACATTTCCAGCAGGCCGAAGCGCGAAATGCGACCGACTTGCACGCGAGCGCGGTCGGCTTCCAGGCATTCGCGGACTTTCTCTTCCACGGCGCGCTGGTTCTTGGCAGGGGTCATGTCGATGAAGTCGATGACAATCAGGCCGCCGATGTCGCGCAGGCGCAACTGACGGGCGATTTCTTCGGCCGCTTCAAGGTTGGTTTGCAGTGCGGTTTCTTCGATGTCGCTGCCTTTGGTGGCGCGCGCCGAGTTGATGTCGATGGACACCAGGGCTTCGGTCGGGTCGATAACGATGGAGCCGCCGGAAGGCAGTTCGACAACGCGCTGGAAAGCGGTTTCGATCTGGCTTTCGATCTGGAAACGGTTGAACAGCGGAACGCTGTCTTCGTACAGCTTGATCTTGCTGGCGTATTGCGGCATCACCTGGCGGATGAAGGTCAGGGCTTCGTCCTGGGCTTCAACGCTGTCGATCAGCACTTCGCCAATGTCCTGGCGCAGGTAGTCGCGGATCGCGCGGATGATCACGTTGCTTTCCTGGTAGATCAGGAACGGCGCGGCGCGGTCCAGCGAGGCTTCCTTGATAGCGGTCCAGAGTTGCAGCAGGTAGTCGAGGTCCCACTGCATTTCTTCGCTGCTACGGCCCAGGCCGGCAGTGCGCACGATCAGGCCCATGTCGGCCGGTGCAACCAGGCCGTTCAGGGCTTCACGCAGTTCATTGCGCTCTTCGCCTTCGATGCGACGGGAGATACCGCCGGCACGCGGGTTGTTCGGCATCAGCACCAGGTAACGACCGGCCAGGCTGATGAAGGTGGTCAGGGCGGCGCCCTTGTTGCCACGTTCTTCTTTTTCGACCTGAACGATGACTTCCTGGCCTTCGCTCAGGACGTCCTTGATGTTGACGCGACCTTCCGGGGCTTTCTTGAAGTATTCGCGGGAGATTTCTTTGAGGGGCAGGAAGCCGTGGCGCTCAGAGCCGAAATCGACAAAGGCAGCCTCGAGGCTTGGTTCGATGCGAGTAATCCGGCCTTTATAGATGTTGGCCTTCTTCTGCTCGCGTGCACCGGATTCGATGTCCAGGTCGTAGAGGCGCTGGCCATCTACCAGTGCAACACGCAACTCTTCGGGTTGAGTTGCGTTAATCAGCATTCTTTTCATGTAGTACCGTCGGTTTCCGGGCTGCCGGAAACGGCGTTCGGCACACACGACTTCTCACGGTCGGTGTCAGGTGCGTCGGGAGTGGTTGGCCATTTCCCGTGTCCAGCGAAGTCCGGCCAATGTGGGCCTTCATCGCGACGTACGCGTCCTGCTTGCTGTGGCTACTTAAGCACTCAGTCAGGAGGAGGAATCAACCAGCGGCTGTGGACGAGATGAAGCGTCTTGAGAAAGCCTGTTGCTACACAGTCCGGCGGTTGTGCATCTCCACCCTACACGTATCCCTGATAATTCGGGTGCTGCCGCGCGCAGAATCCGCAGCGGGTTGGCATTTACCGTGAGCTCCGATAGGGGAGGTCACGCATCATGGCTAATTTAGGCGTTGTTTCCGATGCCTTCGCTCGGGGTCATTCGCAACTGACTGCACTTTGTGAACTGGCCGTGAATATGGCTCGCAAAACGAGTGGAAACTCTGCTTTGTGGCGTGATTCAGGCCTCATGTCACCTGCGCTCGTTACACCTGCAAACTCCACCGTTACGTAGCGAAAGCCCCGTAGGACGGCCTCGCGTCCTGGTGAATTGCGTTGGTCAGGGCCGGTTTTTGACCGTTGGTCCGCTGTCCAGGCCGCTTTTGGCGACGTTCGCGACTATAGCAGCAATGATTAAGTGCTTCAATTCCATAAAAAATTGTTATCATCCGCGCCATGACGACGACTACCCCCCCGACTCCAAGCGTACAACTGCTTGAGGTCTCGCCGGAATATGCCGGCCAGCGCATTGATAATTTCCTTCTCGCCCGACTCAAAGGCGTGCCCAAGACCTTGATTTACCGCATTTTGCGCAAGGGCGAAGTGCGCGTGAACAAAGGTCGGATCAAGCCCGAGTACAAGCTGCAGGCGGGCGACATCGTGCGCGTGCCGCCGGTTCGCGTGCCTGAGCGCGACGAGCCGGTACCACTGGCACAAGGCCTGCTGCAGCGGCTCGAGGCCTCGATTGTCTTCGAAGACAAGGCGCTGATCGTGATCAACAAGCCTTGCGGCATCGCCGTTCACGGCGGCAGCGGCTTGAATTACGGAGTCATCGAAGCCTTTCGTCAGTTGCGTCCCGATTGCAAGGAGCTCGAGCTGGTTCATCGTCTCGACCGTGACACCTCCGGCCTGCTGATGATCGCCAAGAAACGCAGCATGCTGCGTCACTTGCACACAGCCTTGCGCGGTGATGGCGTTGATAAGCGCTATATGGCGCTGGTTCGCGGTAACTGGGCATCCTCGATCAAGCAAGTTCGAGCGTCGCTCGGTAAGAGCAATCTGCGCTCCGGTGAACGTATGGTCGAGGTCGATGAGGAGGAGGGCAAGGAGTCTGTGACCGTGTTCAAGGTCCTGCGTCGCTTTGGCGACTTTGCCACCCTGATTGAAGCCAAGCCGATCACCGGCCGCACTCACCAGATCCGCGTCCACACGTTGCACGCCGGGCACTGCATTGCCGGCGACACCAAGTACGGCGATGACGATTTCAGTAAGGAAATCCGTGATCTGGGTGGCAAGCGCCTGTTCCTGCACGCCTACATGCTGACCGTGCCGCTTCCCGATGGCGGCGAGCTGAAGCTGCAAGCGCCGGTCGACGAGATGTGGGCCAAAACCGTGGAGCGATTGAGTGCGCCCATCTGATTACAAGCTGCTGATCTTTGATTGGGACGGCACCCTGGCTGATTCCATTGGCCGGATTGTCGAGGCGATGCACGTTGCCTCGCAGCGTTCCGGTTTTGAGCGGCGCGATGATCTGGCCGTCAAGGGCATCATCGGCTTGGGCTTGCCGGAAGCGATCCGCACCCTGTACCCCGAAATCGATGATGCCGAGCTGATCGCGTTCCGTGAGCACTATGCTGAGCATTACATTGCGTCGGAGGCTGTGCCTTCGCCGCTGTTCGAGGGTGTGGTCGAGTCGCTCGAGGCGTTTCGTGCCGAGGGTTATCATCTGGCCGTGGCGACCGGCAAGGCCCGTCGCGGGCTGGATCGGGTGTTGAAGTCCCATGGCTGGGAGAATTACTTCGATATCACTCGCGCTGCCGATGAGACCGCCAGCAAGCCCCATCCGCTGATGCTCGAGCAAATCCTGGCCCATTGCGAGGTTCGCCCGGAGCAGGCGTTGATGGTCGGTGATTCGTCCTTTGATCTGCAGATGGCGCGCAACGCTGGCATGGGCTCGGTGGCCGTCAGTTATGGCGCTCAATCGATCGATGCGTTGAAGTTGTATGAGCCGCGACTGGCCATCGACCGCTTTTCAGAATTGCATGCCTGGCTGAGTCAGCGGGCTTAACCGGTTGTATTTGGGGTGGATGGCATGACCGACGAATGGAAGGCGCCCGCCAAGGCGAGCGCAGAGAGCGGTGACGACAAGAGCTGGAAGCTGCTGGAAAAGACGCTGCTGGCCAGCGTGCAGGAGCAGCGCCGTTCCCGTCGCTGGGGGATATTCTTCAAGTCACTGGCTTTTGTGTATCTGTTTGGCGCAATTGCCCTGTTTTCGCCGCTGATGGATATGGAGAAGGCCGCTACCCTCAGTGCCAATTACACGGCGTTGATCGATGTGACAGGCATGATTGCCGACAAGGAGCCGGCCAGTGCAGACAATATCGTTGGCAGCCTGCGCGCGGCTTTCGAGGACAAGAAGGTCAAGGGCGTCATCCTGCGCATCAACAGCCCGGGCGGCAGTCCGGTGCAGTCGGGTTATGTGTATGACGAGATCCGTCGTCTGCGCGGCCTGCACCCGGACATCAAGCTCTATGCGGTCATTTCCGATCTGGGGGCTTCCGGCGCTTACTACATCGCCAGCGCGGCGGATCAGATCTATGCCGACAAGGCGAGCCTGGTCGGTTCCATCGGTGTGACGGCAGCCGGTTATGGTTTTGTCGGTACCATGGAGAAGCTGGGTGTCGAGCGTCGTACCTACACCTCTGGCGAGCACAAATCGTTCCTCGATCCGTTCCAGCCACAAAAGCCGGAGGAAACCGCCTTCTGGCAGGGTGTGCTCGATACGACCCACAAGCAGTTCATCAGCAGCGTCAAGCAGGGGCGTGGCGATCGCCTGAAGGACAAGGAACATCCGGAGTTGTTCTCCGGCCTGGTCTGGTCCGGCGAGCAGGCACTGCCATTGGGGTTGATCGATGGGCTGGGCAATGCCAGTTCGGTTGCGCGAGATGTGATCGGCGAGAAAGAGCTGGTGGACTTCACCGTTCAGGAGTCGCCATTCGATCGCTTCTCGAAAAAACTCGGCGCCAGCGTGGCTGAGCATTTGGCGATGTGGATGGGCTTTAACGGTCCGTCGTTGCGCTGATTCTGAAGTGACATGAAAAACCGGCCTGCGTGGCCGGTTTTTTAGTACTGGGTGTCAGGGTATTTGCACGCCTTCTGCCAACAGCATGTCGATCAGGCGAATCAGCGGCAGGCCGATCAGGCTGGTGGCGTCAGGTCCCTCGGTGCTGCGAAACAGGCTGACCCCCAGGCCTTCGGCCTTGAAGCTGCCAGCGCAGTCGTAGGGTTGCTCTGCGTGCAGGTAGCGTTCGATGCGGGTCGCATCAAGTGTGCGCATGTGTACGGTGAGCGGCACGCAGTCGATCTGACAGTGCCCGGTCTGGCTGTTGAGCAGGGCCAGGCCGGTCAGGAACGTCACGCTGGCACCGCTGGCGGCCAGCAGTTGTTCGCGGGCTTTTTCGAACGTGTGGGGCTTGCCGATAATCCGGTTTGCCAGCACGGCGACCTGGTCGGAGCCGATTATCAGATGAGCGGTATGGCTGTCGGCCAGGGCGCGCGCTTTCTCTTCGGCGAGGCGCTTGACCAGTTCGGTGGCGGACTCACCCGGGCGATGGCTTTCGTCGATATCCGGCGAGCTGCAAGTGAAAGGCAGTTGCAGGCGGGTCAGTAATTCCCGGCGATAGACCGAACCAGAAGCGAGTAATAAAGGCAGCATGCGCATCTCCAGAAGGCAGGTGCGAATTCTAGCGGGGCTTCCAAGTGACGGACAGGGCTGAATTTCCTTTGACATGGGCGGGGGCATCCCTATAATGCTGCGCCTATGTTGAATGACCCGATTCCACCTCACGTTGACCCGCGCAAATTGGCTGATCGTGGCACCACCCTTCAAGGTGAAATGCTGCTGGCCGATTTGGAGAGACTCTGCGACCCGCTTTCCGACAATGTCGGTACGGTGCAGGCTAAATTCGTTTTTGAACGAGATGAACGTAAATCTGTGGTCATCCACAGCTTTATCGACACTGAAGTCAAAATGGTTTGCCAGCGTTGTCTTGAGCTGGTCACCCTGCCGATCCACAGCGAATGCAGTTACGCCGTGGTGAAGGAGGGTGCGAATACCCAGTCGTTGCCGAAAGGTTATGACGTGCTGGAACTGGGCGAAGATCCTTTGGATCTGCAGTCACTGATCGAGGAGGAGCTTCTGCTTGCCTTGCCCATTGTGCCTGCTCATCATCCGGAAGAATGCCAGCAGCCGGCGGGTCTCGATGAGCCCGAACCGAGCGAGGACGAGGTAACGCGGTCCAACCCGTTCAGTGTATTGGCGCAGTTAAAGCGTGACCCAAACGTTTAGGAGTTAATCAATTATGGCTGTTCAGCAGAACAAAAAATCCCGCTCTGCCCGTGACATGCGCCGTTCGCACGACGCTCTCGAGGCTAGCACCCTGTCTGTAGAAAAAACCACCGGTGAAGTTCACCTGCGTCACCACGTATCGCCAGAAGGCGTATACCGTGGCCGTAAAGTGATCGACAAGGGCGCTGACGAGTAATCACTTGTCCGCTCAAGTCATCGCGATTGACGCAATGGGCGGGGACTTCGGTCCCCGCAGCATTGTCCAGGCCAGCCTTGCTTGCCTGTCTGCTACACCCTCGCTGCACCTGACCCTCGTCGGTCAACCCTCCCTTCTTGAAGAATTGATCGCTGGCCATTCGGCTGTGGATCGCGCGCGCCTGTCGATTGCCCCGGCGAGCGAAGTCATCACCATGGACGAAAAACCCGCCCAGGCCTTGCGCGGCAAACCTGACTCGTCGATGCGCGTGGCGCTTGAGTTGTTGCGTGACGGCAAGGTCCAGGCCTGCGTCAGTGCCGGCAACACCGGGGCGCTGATGGCGTTGTCGCGGTTCGTGCTCAAGACCCTGCCGGGCATTGACCGTCCGGCCATGGTCGCGGCGATTCCGACACAAAAGGGTTACTGCCAATTGCTCGACCTGGGCGCCAACGTCGATTGCAGTGCCGAGCATCTGTTGCAGTTTGCGGTCATGGGCTCGGTTGCGGCGGAAACCCTGGGCATAGTGCGCCCACGGGTAGCCTTGCTGAACATCGGCACCGAAGACATCAAGGGCAATCAGCAGGTCAAGCTGGCAGCGACGTTGTTGCAAGGCGCCCGGGGCATCAATTACATCGGCTTTATCGAGGGCGACGGTTTGTACCGTGGCGAAGCGGATGTGGTGGTGTGCGACGGTTTTGTCGGCAACATCCTGCTCAAATCCAGCGAAGGTCTGGCGACCATGATTGCCGGGCGCATCGAGGCGTTGTTCAGGAAGAACGTGGCCTCTCGCGTGGTCGGTGCGCTGGCGCTGCCGTTGATGAAGCGTCTGCAGGCTGAACTGGCGCCTGCCCGGCACAACGGCGCGAGCTTTCTCGGCCTGCAGGGGATTGTGGTGAAAAGCCATGGTTCTGCCGGGGTTCAGGGGTTTCAGAGTGCCATTGCGCGCGCCTTGATCGAGATTCAGGAGAATCTCCCCGAGCGCCTGCACGGTCGTCTGGAGGATTTGTTGCTTTAGGCGTTTTCGTCGGACAATGCTTAAATGTGACCGCTTGGTTCGATGGGCCATCCAACTGTCAGTTTCTTGCGTCCCCAAAGCGGGGCGCCAACTCTCCGACGACAAGATCATTAGGGGCTTGTTACATGTCTGCTTCCCTCGCATTCGTCTTTCCCGGACAGGGCTCGCAGTCCCTCGGCATGCTCGCCGAGTTGGGCGCACAACATCCGGTTGTCCTTGAAACATTCAAAGAAGCTTCCGATGCACTGGGTTACGACCTGTGGGCACTGACCCAGCAAGGGCCGGAAGAGCAACTCAATCAAACCGATAAAACCCAACCGGCCATTCTGACCGCCTCTATCGCCTTGTGGCGTCTGTGGCTGGCGGAAGGTGGCGCGCGTCCGGCTTATGTTGCCGGGCACAGCCTGGGTGAATACAGCGCGCTGGTCGCGGCAGGCAGTCTGAGCCTGGGCGATGCGGTGAAGCTCGTCGAGCGTCGTGGCCAGTTGATGCAGGAAGCCGTTCCGGCCGGGCAGGGCGGTATGGCCGCCATCCTCGGTCTGGACGATGCCGACGTACTGGCAGCCTGTGCCGAAGCGGCGCAAGGCGAAGTGGTCAGTGCGGTCAATTTCAACTCGCCGGGCCAGGTGGTCATCGCCGGTGCCAAGGCTGCCGTCGAGCGCGCCATCGAAGGCTGCAAGGCGCGTGGTGCCAAGCGCGCCATGCCGTTGCCGGTCAGCGTGCCGTCGCACTGCGAGCTAATGCGTCCGGCGGCCGAGCGTTTCGCCGAGTCGATCGCCGCGATCGACTGGCAGGTCCCGCAAATTCCTGTGGTGCAGAACGTCAGTGCTGACGTGCCTGCCGATCTGGAAACCCTCAAGCGCGATCTGCTTGAGCAGCTTTACAAGCCAGTGCGCTGGGTTGAATCGGTCCAGGTGCTGGCCACCAGGGGCGCGACCCAACTGGTCGAATGCGGTCCGGGCAAAGTGCTGGCCGGTCTGAACAAGCGCTGCGCCGAAGGCGTGTCGACATCCAACCTCAATACCCCAGACGCTTTCGCTGCCGCCCGTGCAGCGTTGGCCTGAATCAGGAGAAGCTTGCATGAGTCTGCAAGGTAAAGTTGCACTGGTCACTGGTGCAAGTCGTGGCATCGGCCAGGCTATCGCCCTGGAACTGGGTCGTCAGGGCGCCATCGTCGTGGGTACCGCGACCTCCGCGTCGGGTGCTGAGCGCATTGCCGCCACCCTGAAAGAAAACGGCATCCAAGGCACCGGTCTTGAGCTCAACGTCACCAGCGACGAGTCCGTGGCTGCGGTCCTGGCGAGCATTCAGGAGCAGTTCGGTGCGCCGGCGATCCTGGTCAACAATGCCGGTATCACCCGCGATAACCTGATGATGCGCATGAAAGACGACGAGTGGCATGACGTTGTCGATACCAATCTGAACAGTCTGTTCCGCCTGTCCAAGGGCGTTTTGCGTGGCATGACCAAGGCCCGTTGGGGCCGAATTATCAGTATTGGTTCGGTTGTGGGTGCCATGGGCAACGCAGGCCAAGTAAACTACGCTGCCGCCAAGGCCGGCCTGGAAGGTTTCAGCCGTGCACTGGCGCGTGAAGTCGGTTCGCGTTCGATTACGGTAAACTCGGTGGCCCCAGGGTTCATCGATACCGATATGACCCGTGAACTGCCCGAGGCGCAGCGTGAAGCCTTGCAGACGCAGATTCCGCTGGGTCGTCTGGGGCAGGCTCAAGAGATCGCGTCCGTGGTCGCTTTTCTTGCGTCGGACGGTGCGGCTTACGTTACCGGAGCTACAATCCCGGTGAACGGCGGGATGTACATGTAATTCAAATGTGACGGATTGCTTCAAAAAAATGTCATACGAGCTGTCTAAAATCCGTTATAAAGCTGCAATCTATTTTATAGGCAGTGGGTCACCGGGTTCGAGGAGTGAAGCTTTCAGTTGAAAAGCTGAAAAGTCTTTCTATACACTTACCCACTGGCCAGCTGCCTGAATTTGTCCATTAGGAGTGAAAACAAGGTATGAGCACCATCGAAGAGCGCGTCAAGAAAATCGTTGCTGAGCAACTGGGCGTTAAAGAAGAAGAAGTGGTCAACACTGCTTCCTTCGTTGAAGACCTGGGTGCCGACTCCCTTGACACCGTTGAGCTGGTGATGGCTCTGGAAGAGGAATTCGAGACCGAAATCCCTGACGAAGAAGCCGAGAAGATCACTACTGTACAAGCTGCAATCGACTACGTTACTAGCCACCAGGCGTAATAGTTTGTAATCGTTGCTCGCTGTCATGGAAAAACCGCACTGCCATCACGGCGTGCGGTTTTTTCTTTAGGCCTGATGCAAAGTCGTCATTTGAAAAAGGAGAGTGCTGTGTCGCGTAGACGCGTCGTAGTCACCGGTATGGGTATGTTGTCGCCACTGGGCACGGATGTGCCGAGCAGCTGGCAGGGCATTCTGGCTGGCCGCAGTGGCATTGGTCTGATCGAACACGCCGACCTTTCTGCCTATTCCACCCGTTTTGGCGGCTCGGTAAAGGACTTCAATGTCGAGGAATACCTGTCGGTCAAGGAAGCCCGCAAGCTCGACCTGTTCATTCAATACGGTCTGGCCGCAGGTTTTCAGGCGGTACGCAATTCCGGTCTGGAAGTCACTGACGCCAACCGTGAGCGTATCGGCGTGGCCATGGGCTCGGGTATTGGCGGTCTGACCAATATCGAAGAAACCGCCCGCACGCTGCACGAGACCGGCCCGCGACGGATTTCCCCGTTCTTCGTGCCAGGCTCGATCATCAATATGATTTCCGGTTTTCTGTCCATCCACCTCGGTGCACAGGGACCCAACTACGCCATCGCCACGGCCTGTACCACCGGTACCCACTGCATTGGCATGGCGGCCCGCAACATCATGTACGACGAAGCCGACGTGATGATTGCCGGCGGCGCCGAGATGGCGGCCTGCGGTCTGGGCATGGGCGGCTTCGGTGCCTCCCGCGCGCTGTCGACCCGCAACGACGAGCCGACCCGCGCCAGCCGTCCATGGGACAAGGGCCGCGATGGCTTTGTATTGTCCAATGGTGCCGGTGCGCTGGTGCTGGAAGAGCTCGAGCACGCCAAGGCGCGTGGCGCGACCATCTATGCCGAGCTGATCGGCTTCGGTACCAGTGGCGATGCCTACCACATGACCTCGCCGCCAGCCGATGGCGCAGGTGCTGCGCGTTGCATCACCAATGCGCTGCGCGATGCCAAAATCAACGGCGATCAAGTGCAGTACATCAACGCCCACGGCACGTCGACTCCCGCAGGCGACCTGGCCGAAGTCAATGCGATCAAGTCGGTGTTCGGCGATCACGCCTACAAGCTGGCCGTCAGTTCCACCAAGTCCATGACCGGTCACCTGCTGGGTGCGGCGGGCGCGGTCGAGGCGATCTTCAGCGTGCTGGCAATCAACGGCCAGGTGGCGCCGCCGACCATCAACCTCGATGAGCCGGACGAAGGCTGCGACCTCGATTTCGTGCCGCACACGGCGCGCAACATGGATATCGATGTGGTCGTTTCCAACTCCTTCGGTTTTGGCGGCACCAACGGCTCGCTGGTGTTCCGCCGGTTCGCAGGCTGATGGACAGCTGGGTCGACGGTCAGCCGGCTGACGCTTTGTCGCTGAAGGATCGCGGCCTGGCTTATGGCGATGGTCTGTTCGAGACCATCGCCGTACGCAACGGGCAGCCCCTGTTGCTGGACCGGCATCTATCGCGTCTGGCGGATGGCTGTTCGCGTTTGGCAATGACTGCCGATCATGAGTTGGTCCATAGCGAGTTGCTGGCCTACGCCGCGGCACTGGGTGACGGGGTGCTCAAGCTCATTCTCACTCGTGGCGACGGTCTGCGCGGTTACGCCCCCGATCCTTCGGCCCAGGCCCGACGCATTCTGCAAGGCAATCCACCAGCGGCTTACCCTGCCGCGCACGGTGAGCAGGGGGTACGTCTGTTTCCCTGCGTCACGCGATTGTCCAGGCAGCCATTACTGGCCGGCCTCAAGCACCTGAATCGTCTTGAACAAGTCCTCGCCCGTGCCGAATGGCAGGACACCGAGCATGCCGAAGGCTTGATGCTCGATCAGGCCGGACGGGTGATTGAAGGTGTGTTCAGTAACTTGTTCCTGGTGCGTGATGGCGTGCTCATCACTGCTGACCTCAAGCGCTGCGGCGTGGCAGGCGTGATGCGCGCCGAAATATTGTTTCAAGCCAAGTCGCTGGGAATTTCCACGCAAGTCACCGATATCCCTCTCGAACAGCTGCAATGGGCTGACGAAGTCTTTGTCTGCAACAGCGTGTATGGTATCTGGCCGGTGCGCGCCTATGCTGCTCTTCACTGGCCGGTTGGGCCGCTCACCCGTAAACTCCAAACCATTGCCCGTGTGCTACTGGATGCTTGATACGTGAGACGTAAACTCTTGCTGCTGCTGGAAACCGGAGTGGTTCTGGCGGGGCTGCTGATGGGTGCTTCAGCCTGGAAGATTCATTCGGCGCTGGTACAGCCGCTGAACATTGCCCAGGAACAATTGCTGGATGTGCCCAAGGGCACCACGCCGACCCGCACCTTATACCGACTCGAAGCCAATGGCGTCATCAAGGACGCATTCTGGCTGCGGGTGTATTGGCGCTTCAACCTCGCCAAACAACCCCTGCACAGCGGGGAATACCGCATTCAACCTGGCATGACCGTCGAAGGCCTGATCGACCTGTGGAAACGCGGGGAAATGGTTCAGTACAGCCTGACCCTGGTCGAAGGCTGGAATTTCCGTCAGGTCCGCGCAGCGCTGGCCAAGGAAGAAAAGCTCGATCATAGCCTCAACGGTTTGAGCGATAGCCAGGTCATGGACAAGCTCGGCCACACCGGGATTTTTCCGGAAGGGCGCTTCTTCCCTGACACCTATCGTTACGTGCGGGGCATGTCCGATGTCGAGCTGCTGAAAACCGCTTACGACCGCCTCGACGAAGTGCTCGCCAAGGAGTGGGAGAAGCGCGCTGCAGATACGCCGTACACCGAACCCTACCAGGCGCTGATCATGGCTTCGCTGGTGGAAAAGGAAACCGGTGTGCCACAGGAGCGCGGGCAGATTGCCGGTGTGTTTGTGCGGCGCATGGCGATGGGCATGCTGCTGCAGACCGACCCGACGGTGATCTACGGCCTCGGCGACCGCTACAGCGGCAAGCTGACCCGGGCTCACCTCAAGGAATCGACGCCCTATAACACCTACATGAATGCGGGCCTGCCGCCGACGCCGATTTCCATGGTCGGTCGCGAAGCCATCCATGCGGCACTCAATCCGGTGGAGGGCAACAGTCTTTACTTCGTGGCGCGTGGCGATGGCACTCACGTGTTTTCCGACGACCTGGATGCCCACAACAATGCCGTGAAGGAGTTCCAGCTCAAGCGTCGCGCCGATTACCGCTCCAGCCCGGCACCCGCTGCTGCGCCAGAGACATCGCCGACCCAGACTGAACAAAACGGTACGCAGGAGGCCAAGGCTTCGCAGGAGCTGGCACCGATCCCGGCCGCTTCACCGAACACGGTTCCCGAGGCGCTGCCGCAGGTGCCGGCGCAAGATCCTGCACCAGCCCCTGAAACGCCCGAGCTCGATGCCAACGCACCGAAAAGCCCGCAATGACTCTGACTAAGGACTGCCTGTGACTGGCTTGTTTATTACTCTGGAAGGCCCGGAAGGCGCCGGCAAGAGCACCAATCGCGAATACCTGGCCGAGCGCTTGCGCGCCGCCGGCATCGAGGTGGTGCTGACCCGCGAGCCGGGTGGCACGCCGTTGGCCGAGCGCATCCGTGAAGTGCTGCTGGCCCCGGTCGATGAAGTCATGAACCCGGATACCGAGTTGCTGCTGGTGTTCGCGGCGCGAGCCCAGCACCTGGCCGAAGTGATTCGCCCGGCGCTGGCCCGCGGTGCGGTGGTCCTGTGTGATCGTTTTACTGATTCGACATACGCTTACCAGGGTGGCGGTCGCGGCTTGTCGTTGGAGCGCATCGCGACCCTGGAAACTTTCGTCCAGGGCGAACTGCGCCCGGACCTGACGCTGATTTTCGATCTGCCTGTCGAGGTCGGCCTGGCCCGCGCCAGCGCTCGTGGTCGTCTGGATCGCTTCGAGCTCGAAGGCCGGACCTTTTTCGATGCCGTGCGCAGTGCCTTCCTCAAGCGCGCCAAGGCGGATCCGGCGCGTTATGTGCTGGTCGATGCTGCCCAACCGTTGGCAAAGGTCCAGCAATCGCTGGATGCCTTGCTGCCGCGCCTGCTGGAGTTGAGCCGTGGCTGAGGCCTACCCGTGGCAGGAAAACCTCTGGCAGCAACTGGCCGGTCGCGCCCAGCATGCGCACGCCTACCTGCTGCATGGCCCGGCGGGAATCGGCAAGCGGGCACTGGCCGAGCGCTTGATGGCCAGCTTGCTGTGCCAGCGCCCGAACGCGCTGCAAGCCTGCGGAGAGTGCAAGTCCTGCCTGCTGCTCAAGGCTGGCAGCCACCCGGATAACTACATCCTGGAGCCGGAAGAGGCCGACAAGGCGATCAAGGTCGATCAGGTTCGCGACCTGGTCGGTTTCGTGGTGCAGACCGCGCAGTTGGGCGGGCGCAAAGTGGTGCTGATCGAACCGGCCGAGTCGATGAACATCAACGCCGCCAACGCCTTGCTCAAAAGCCTTGAAGAGCCGTCCGGCGAAACCGTTTTGTTGCTGGTCAGCCATCAGCCGAGCCGTTTGTTGCCAACCATCAAGAGTCGCTGCGTGCAGCAGGCCTGTCCGCTGCCGGGTGAGGCCATGAGCTTGAAGTGGCTAGCCCAGGCGTTGCCGGAGTGTTCCGAAGAAGAGCGCGTCGAACTGCTGACGCTGGCCGCCGGTTCGCCACTGGCGGCGGTCAATCTCCAGGCCCAGGGCGTGCGGGAGCAGCGCATGCAAGTGGTGGAGGGGGTGAAGAAACTCCTCAAGCAACAGCAGTCGCCGACGCAATTGGCCGAAGAATGGAAAAACATTCCGATGTTGCGCCTGTTCGACTGGTTCTGCGATTGGTCGAGCCTGATCCTGCGTTATCAGTTGACCCAGGATGAAGCCGGCCTCGGCCTGACCGACATGCGCAAGGTCGTGCAATACCTGGCGCAGAAAAGCGCCCAGGGCAAAGTCCTCGATATCCAGGACTGGATCCTCGCCCAGCGACAGAAAGTCCTGAGCAAGGCCAACCTCAACCCGGCCTTGTTGCTGGAGGCATTGCTGGTGCAATGGGCGTCGTTGCCTGCCCAGCGATGACTGTCTGCGCCTAGACTCTGAGTATCAGAACATCCGACCGTCCCACCCATTCGATGCAAGTAGCAGCCCTTTATGCTCGTAGATTCCCATTGTCACCTTGATCGCCTCGACCTGACCGCCCACGACGGCTCCCTGGATGCTGCCCTGGAGGCTGCCCGGCAGCGTGGGGTAGGGCACTTTCTGTGTATCGGTGTCAGCGCGGACAACGCGGCCGACGTCAAGGCCCTGGCCGAACGTTATGACGACGTCGACTGCTCGGTGGGCGTGCACCCTCTGGATGTGCAGCCGGGTGCCGCGCCGGCGCTGGACTGGCTGTTGCACGAGCTCAACCATCCGCGGGTGGTCGCCATTGGCGAAACCGGCCTCGATTACCACTACGAGCCGGAAGCGGCAGAGTTGCAGCAGGAATCGTTCCGCCTGCACCTGCAAGCGGCGCAACAGACCGGCAAACCGGTGATCATCCACACCCGTGGCGCCCGCACCGATACCCTGGACTTGCTGCGTGAAGCAGCGCTGCCCCAGGCGGGCGTGCTGCATTGCTTCACCGAAGACTGGGAGATGGCGAAGGCTGCGCTGGACATGGGCTATTACATTTCCCTGTCCGGGATTGTCACTTTCCGCAATGCCGACGCGTTGCGCGATGTGGCCAGCAAGGTGCCGGCCGACCGCTTGCTGGTGGAAACCGACTCGCCGTACCTGGCGCCGATTCCCTATCGCGGCAAGCCAAACCTGCCGCAGTACGTGCGTGAAGTTGCGGAATTTCTGGCAATGTTGCGTGGTGAGCCCTACGAGCGGTTTGCCGAGCAAACCACGGCGAATTTCAAGCGACTGTTCCCGCTGGCACATGTAAAAGGTTAAATCGCAGGCAAAAAAAACCCGGGTTCTGGGGGGTGAATCCGGGTTAAGACCATTAGGAGTAAAACAATGGCACGCGGTCCGTTGGTACCAATATCGGCGTGACACTTGGGGGAGATGCCCCGCCGACAGTTCAAGTATTGATCAGGATTGCGCCTCGTCCAGTTTGCTGGTCAGGGTTTTTAAACAAATTTGGAATACGTGCGCTTCGGAAGAGTTCTCATCACCCTGTAAACGTGCGCGGAATGACCAGAAAGCGCAGATATGGTCGGATGATCCGTGCATTTTTGCGTAAGTTAGGCATAATACGCGGCTTCGAATTTTGACCTCGACAGACCTTTTCTTATGCATAAAGAACCTCGTAAGGTCCGTGAATTCCGTCGCCGCGAGCAGGAAATTCTCGATACCGCGCTCAAGCTGTTCCTCGAACAAGGTGAAGACAGTGTCACCGTCGAGATGATTGCTGATGCCGTCGGTATCGGCAAAGGCACGATCTACAAGCACTTCAAATCCAAGGCGGAAATCTATCTGCGCCTGATGCTCGACTACGAGCGCGATTTGAACGCTCTGCTGCATTCGGCCGATGTCGACAAGGACAAGGAGGCCCTGTCCCGGGCCTACTTCGAATTCCGCATGCGCGATCCACAACGCTATCGCCTGTTCGACCGCCTCGAAGAGAAAGTGGTCAAGGGCAACCAGGTGCCGGAGATGATCGAGGAGCTGCACAAGATCCGTGCCTCGAACTTCGAACGCCTGACCTTGCTGATCAAGGGCCGGATCAGCGAAGGCAAGCTGGAAGACGTGCCACCTTACTTCCATTACTGCGCGTCCTGGGCGCTGGTGCACGGTGCCGTCGCGCTGTATCACTCGCCGTTCTGGAGCAATGTGCTGGAAGATCAGGAAGGTTTCTTCCAGTTCCTGATGGATATTGGCGTGCGCATGGGCAACAAGCGCAAGCGTGACACCGACACTTCCGGCAGCTGAGCCATTCAGTTGCCTTATTGCGCCATGATTTCGCTACTTGGCGCAGTACCGCAGGAATATACTCAGGTAGAGGACTTGCTAAAACTTGATTTCTGAGTCAAGTTTTAGCGGCCCGATATTCTTCCGCCGGAGTGACCATGATCGTTGACCGTCAAGGCAGGCGTTTTCGCAACTTGCGAATCAGTCTGACCTCAGCCTGCAATTACGCCTGTACCTACTGCGTGCCCAACGGCAAGCGGCTGGTGGCTGCGCAGGATGAATTGTCGGCCGAAGCCATGGCGCGCGGCGTGGCTTATCTGATTGAAGCAGCGGGCATCGAGCGTCTTCGCATTACCGGTGGCGAGCCGCTGGTCAGCCCGAAACTCGAAGCGTTCATGACGGCGGTCGGGCAGATGGGCCTGGAAGACATCAGTCTGACCACCAATGGCCAGTTGCTTGCGAAGAAACTGCCGCTGCTGGTGAACGCCGGCATTCGGCGCCTCAACGTCTCCCTCGATACCCTCGACGCCAGTGCGTTCCGCGGCATTGCCCGGGGTGGCGACCTGGCCACCGTGCTCAATGGCATGAGCGAGGCCAGTGCGGCCGGCATGAAGATCAAGGTCAACATGGTGCCGCTGCGCGGACAGAACCTCGATCAAGTGATGCCGCTGCTCGACTACTGCCTGGAGCGCGGTTATGAACTGCGCTTCATCGAACTGATGCGCATGGGCCACCTGGCCAACGATTCCAATGCCTTTCTGCAACAGTTCGTCAGCCTCCAGCAATTGCTGAGCCTGATCGGCGAGCGCTACGAATATCTGCAAGCCGACGCACCTGTCGATGCGACAGCGGTGCGCTATGAAATTCCGGGGCAAGGCCATTTCGGCGTGATCGCCAACGAAAGTGTGCCGTTCTGCCGTACCTGCTCGCGCCTTCGTTTGTCGTCCACCGGATGGCTGCATGGCTGCCTGTCGTCGAGCAATCGCCATTACATCGGCGACCTGCTGGACAAGCCGCGCCATCAGGCCCTGCCGGCCTTGCAGCGGCTGCTGGTGAAAGCCTTGGGGGACAAGCAGGAAGTGGCGTTCTCTGGTGGTGCGACTGTGATGAAAATTATCGGCGGTTGATCCGGCCTCATCGCGGGCAAGCCACGCTCCCACAAGGTTTTGCGTAAACCCTGTGGGAGCGTGGCTTGCCCGCGATTGCGTTTGATCAGGCAACGATCAACTTGGACTGGCGCGGAAGCTGCATCCTACGGCCATTCGCCGGTTTTCCGACACCGGCCTCTGGAGGATAGGATGCGTAGCCTGGTTTTGCTGCTGGCCGTTTTGGCACTTGGTGGCTGCATGAACGTCAGCGATATGGCCGAAGGGACTCGTTACCATATGAGCGATGCGGGGTTGCTCGACCACAGTGACAGCCGTCGCGTAAACAATCTGCGCATTCAACCGGACTCGTTCGTCTACATTGCCCAGGGCGCTTTCATGCCGCCAGGCAGCGACGTCTACCCGCGGCCCAACGTGATCGCCGAAGTCGCGTTCGATGGTTTCGTCGAATACTTCCCGATGGTCCGCCGTGCCCGTACGCCGGAAGGCCTCGACCAGGCCATGGGCGACGCCCGTGCCGCCGGTGCGCACTATCTGCTCTACACCCGCTTCGCCAAGTCTGACGACCGTATCGGCAACTCGGACGAGTGGCTGGACCAGGAAGCCCTGGATCGTCTCGGCATCGACAGCGGTATGATTCAGATCATGTTGATCGAGACCAGCACCCAGTATTTGATTGATACTGCAACCATCAAGAGTCGTGGCGGTTTACTGACGTTCCACGATAAAAAACCCGAAGACCTGATGGGCCCGCCGCTGGAACAATACGCGCGCAGCCTGTTGGGGCTCAGCGACCAGTAATTTCAAGGAGAACGCCATGAGTGGCCCGCAAAAAGCCAACGACCTGCTGGGGCAAATCCCCAAGACCAAAGGCTTGCCGCCGGTGCACCTGTGGAATCCCGATTTCTGCGGCGACATCGACATGCGCATCGCCCGCGACGGCACCTGGTATTACCTGGGCACGCCGATCGGGCGCAAGCCGATGGTCAAGCTGTTCTCCACCATCATTCGCCGCGACGGCGATGATTATTTCCTGATCACTCCGGTGGAAAAGGTCGGCATCAAGGTCGACGATGCGCCGTTCGTGGCGATTGCGGTGGATGTGGAAGGCGAGGGCGAGGCGCAGGTGTTGCGCTTTACCACCAACGTCGATGAAACCACCGAGGCCGGCGCCGATCATCCGATGCGCGTGGTCATCGACCCGGTAACGCAAGAGCCGGCCCCTTACGTGCACGTGCGCAGCAATCTTGAAGCCTTGATCCATCGCAACGTGTTCTATCAATTGGTGGAGCTGGCGGTGAGTCGCGAGATCGACGGCCAGCGCTGGCTCGGTGTATGGAGTGGCGGCGAGTTCTTCTCCATCGGCCTTGAGCCCTGACGCATCACTCTGTGGGAGCGGGCTTGCTCCGGGCGGCGATCCGACGATGAGGCCATCAGCTTCAGCACAAAAAAGTTGGCTTTAACCCGCCTTGCGCAACGCCTCGATCAACTCCTGCTTGCGCATCCCCGATCTTCCCGGAATGCCTTTGGCCCGGGCTTCCTTCCTCAAGCTATCGACCGTCTGGGTCTCTCTGGAGGCCGTGCTCCCACGTGAGTGCCCCTCACGAGTGGCCACCGCCCGACGTGCCGATTCCTTGCGATCTGCCGATTTTGCACTGTCCGGTTTCTTGCGTCCCGAACCGCCGGCCCGCTCGCCGCCGCCGGACTGTTTGTTGACTGTCGCCCAGGCGCGGGCCTCGGCTTCGTCCTTTGAGACGCCTTTGCTTTCGTAACTTTCTTCGATGTGTTGCGCCTTGCGCTTTTGCTCGGCGGTGTATTTGGTTTTGCTTCCACGAGGCATGGGATTTCTCCTGGCTTCATTATTGGCTCAAATTGCTTTCCTCGTCCTCGGTGGTGCTTGAGCCGAGGCCACCACTGCCGGGCGTTTTTTTGTCCGGCAGGTTCGTCCCGCTCTGACGTCCCGCGTCATTGCCTTGAACCCGAGGGTCGGTGCCGGTGGCGGGAGGGAGGTTATGGTCGATCGTCGTGCCATCGGTGTTCATGCCAGGGGCACTCTGGATGGCGGGGGCCCTGGGTTTTTCCACCGGATTGGTCGGGCCGGTGCTCGAGCCGATGGTCCCGGCGAAGGAGGCTGCGGACAAAAGCGCAGTGAGAACGAGGGCGATCAACCTGGACAGGGTCATGGCGGTGTCTCCAACGAGTAGAGTCCTTACCTGATTAGTCCGCCCTCGAACTGGATGGGTGCATTGTCAACGACGAACGGCTCAGGCCTGCTCCAGTGCCCTGACCGCTGTGGCCCTACGCCAGATCAACCGGCCCAGGGTGATCAGCCAGTTGAGCGAGGCAACCGCCAGCACCGTGAGTAACAGCGTGGGCATGCCTTGCTCGACGATGATTTTCCCGGCCAGCAGCGGAAAGCCGAACACGCCGATGAAGTACGACAGGCTGAACAGCAGCAAGGATTGTGCGGTGGTGCCGTTCGGCGCTTCATTGGCGGCCAGGCCGTTGATCACCGAGTAGGTCAGGCCGTAACCGATCCCAAGCATCACCGCCGCGAGCACGTAGCTGAAGCTGCTGTCGACGACAAAACCGAACATCACGATCGATGCCAGCATCAACCCCGAAAGCACGCACGACGCACGGAATGGATCGCGCTTGACCACGAAACCGGCAACCAGCATGCGGCCGCTGATCGCCGCGCTCATGAAACCGAGGAAGAACAGCGAATAGTCGAGTGAGTGCGCCGCTGCGTAACTGGTTTGAAAGCTCGACAGACCACCGAACACACAACCGCCGAGGCCAACCATGATGATCGGGAATACGGCCCTGGAGGACAGCACCTGAACCGCTGCGCGCCAGGAGATCCGCGACACGCTGCCAGATTGCGCGGGCGCCGGTTTCAGTTGTCGATCCAGGCGCCAGAACAGCAATACGCCGATCAGGCTGGCCAGTGCCGCCAGGTAAAACGCCGCGGTCACCGGGTAGCCGAGCGCACTCGCCGCGCGGCCGAGCAACGGGCCGCTGCCGATCCCGGTCATCATGCTGCCTGACAGCAGGGCGAAGTATTTGGCGCGCTGTGCGGGTGTTACCAGGCTTGCAACGATGATTGGCCCCAGGGTGTAGAACACGCCCCAGCCCAGGCCCAGCAGTAGCCCGAAAAACAGCAGCAGGTGACCGAAGCCCGGGCTCAGGGCGAAGCCCAGGCTGGCCGCCACCAGCAACACACCGAACAGCGCCACCGATCGAGCGGCGCCGAGCAGGTCGGACAAATGACCGGAAACAATCACCGCCGCAAAGGTGCTGAGCATCGCCGCCGAAATCACACTCCCGGCGTCGTGTTCGTTACCGCCGCGCGAACCAATCAGCAATGAGAGCAAAAACGTCGAACCGTAGGACAACGACAACAGGTAACTGGTGAGGCAAAACAGGCCGAACAGCTTGCTTGAAACTGGAGGTGTTGCGGTAGACATGACGCGGTTCCTTGACCGGCTAGATGAGCCGCGCAGGTATCTAACCATGCAGTGCCAAAATGTTAGGTCCGAGGTTATCGATTCCAGGGTTAGTGGCGGCCGGAGTAAAGCTTCCAGACACTTTGCGGCGGATCAGCTTTTGTGGCGAGGGAGCCCCTCGCCACAAGTACCGCGCCGACTTAGTATGGCGTTTTCCACTTTTGACAAGGCACGTCCATGACGATCGAAATCCGCCCGGCGACCCCCAGTGACGCACCGCAAATCCTCGCGTTCATCACTGAACTGGCCGACTACGAACGTGCCCGCCATGAAGTCATCGCCAGCGTTGCCGATATCGAACGCAGCCTGTTCAGCGAAGGCGCCACCGCCCATGGCCTGATCTGCCTGCGCGACGGTGCACCCATCGGTTTCGCGGTGTTTTTCTTCAGCTATTCCACCTGGCTTGGCAGCAACTGCCTGTACCTCGAAGACCTCTACATCACCCCGGAACAGCGCGGCGGCGGTGCGGGCAAGACCCTGCTGCGGCACCTGGCGAAAATCGCCTGCGCCAATGATTGCGGGCGGTTTGAGTGGAGCGTGCTGGAGTGGAATACGCCGGCCATCGACTTCTACAAATCCCTGGGCGCGCAGCCGCAGGAGGAGTGGGTGCGCTATCGGATGGATGGGGCGGTGTTGCGGGATTTTGCTTCGGGTAACTGAAACTTCTTAAAAGATCGCAGTCTTCGGGCTGCGATTTTTTTGCCTAATATCATAATATGGGATTGATATTTATATATTGAGATTTATCCCGTCTCAGGTTTATAGTCCCGCTCACTCACTGCCAAAAACCAAAACAGGTGAAGCGATGCAGGCGCAATTGATCGCGCTCGACTGGGGGACAACCTCATTACGTGCTTACAAACTGGCTGAAGGCGGCCAAGTGCTCGAACAGCGTTCGCTGTCGTCGGGGATCATGCAGCTGCCGAAAGCGCCGCGAATCATTGGCGGCCGGGAATGCGCCGATGGTTTCGAACTGGCCTTCGATGAGGCTTGCGGCAACTGGCTCGACGTCCAGCCGGACTTGCCGGTGATTGCCTGCGGCATGGTTGGCAGTGCCCAGGGCTGGAGCGAAGCGGCCTACCGCGACACGCCGGCGAACGTCGCCACGCTCGGTACTTCCTTGCAAACCGTGCGCAGCCTGCGCGGCGTTGATGTACACATCGTGCCCGGCGTCATTGAGCGTTCGCCTTTGCCGAACGTGATGCGCGGCGAAGAAACCCAGGTGCTCGGCGTGCTGCAATACCTTGCGAGCGAGGCGGGCGCTGATCTGCTGATCGGCCTGCCGGGCAGCCATTCGAAATGGGTGGAAGTGGCCGACGGCTGCATCATGCACTTCGACACTTTCATGACCGGCGAAGTCTTCGCTGTGCTCAGTCAACACAGCATTCTCGGACGCACCCAACAATGTGGCGGGTCTTTCGATGGCGATGCGTTTGATCGCGGCGTGAAGGTCGCGTTGTCGGCGGACGGTGAAATCGGTCCGCTGTCGACGATGTTCAGTGCCCGCAGTCTCGGGCTGGCTGGTGAACTAAGCGCTGCGGCGCAAGCGGATTATCTGTCAGGCCTGCTGATAGGCCATGAACTGTCGGCCCTGGCCAGCGTTCAGCGGCGCCGGCGCAACAGTGTGCATCTGCCTTCGATCATCCTCATCGGCAACACCCAACTCTGTGCCCGCTACAGCCGTGCGCTCCACGCCTGCGGTTTTGCCCGGGTGATCCTGGCCGAACAGGCCACCGAACGCGGATTGTGGCAACTGGCACTGGCTGCCGGCCTGGTCACGTGCACCGCATCCCGTTAAACCTGACTGGAGTCCTGACATGCTCAAACAAGCCCTGGCGCAAAACGGCCTGATCGCGATCCTGCGTGGCCTGCGCCCGCAGGAAGCAGCGGCCATCGGCGAAGTCCTGTACACCGCCGGATTTCGCGTCATCGAAGTGCCGCTCAATTCCCCTGAGCCGTACGAAAGTATCCGCATCCTGCGCAGTACCTTGCCCGCCGATTGCCTGATCGGTGCCGGCACGGTGTTGACGCCGGAGCAGGTCGAGCAAGTGAAAGCCGCGGGTGGCCAGGTGATCGTCATGCCCCATAGCGATCCGAAGGTCTTGCGCGCGGCGAAAGCGGCGGGCCTGTACCTGTCGCCGGGTGTCGCCACGCCGACCGAAGCCTTCGCGGCACTGGCTGAAGGCGCGGATGTGCTGAAGCTGTTCCCGGCCGAGCAGATGGGCCCGGCAGTCGTCAAGGCCTGGCTCGCCGTATTGCCTGCCGGAACCCTTCTGGCGCCGGTCGGCGGGATCACGCCAGACAACATGCAGTCGTTCATCGATGCCGGCGTCAAAGGTTTCGGCCTCGGTTCCGGCCTGTTCAAACCGGGCATGACGCCTGCGCAAGTGGCGGCCAATGCCAAGGCCTACGTCGTTGCCTGGAAAGCCCTTCGCTAAGACTTCTTTGAGCGCCGAGCGCGCTGCATCTAATAAGAGAGCCAAAAGATGAAAATCACCAAACTGACCACCTTCATCGTTCCGCCGCGCTGGTGCTTCCTCAAGGTCGAAACCGACGAGGGCGTGACCGGTTGGGGCGAGCCCGTGGTCGAAGGCCGCGCCCACACCGTTGCCGCTGCCGTTGAAGAATTGTCCGACTACCTGATCGGCAAGGACCCACGCAACATCGAAGACATCTGGACTGTGCTCTATCGCGGCGGCTTCTACCGTGGCGGCGCGATCCACATGAGCGCCCTGGCCGGTATCGACCAGGCCTTGTGGGACATCAAGGGCAAGGCGCTGGGTGTGTCGGTCAGCGACCTGCTGGGCGGTCAGGTGCGGGACAAGATTCGTGTGTATTCGTGGATCGGCGGCGACCGTCCGGCGGACACCGCGCGTGCGGCGAAAGAAGCGGTCGAGCGTGGTTTCACCGCGGTAAAAATGAACGGCACCGAAGAACTGCAATTCCTCGATACCTTCGACAAGGTCGACCAGGCCCTGGCCAACGTCGCCGCCGTGCGCGATGCCGTCGGCCCGAACGTCGGCATTGGTGTCGACTTCCATGGCCGGGTGCACAAGCCCATGGCCAAGGTGCTGATGAAGGAGCTTGCCCCGTACAAGCTGATGTTCATCGAAGAGCCGGTGCTGAGCGAAAACTACGAAGCGCTTAAAGAGCTGGCGCCGCTCACCAGTACGCCGATTGCCTTGGGCGAGCGCCTGTTCTCGCGCTGGGATTTCAAGCGCGTGCTCAGCGAAGGTTATGTCGACATCATCCAGCCAGATGCGTCCCACGCCGGCGGCATTACCGAAACCCGCAAGATCGCCAACATGGCCGAAGCCTACGACGTGGCGCTGGCGCTGCATTGCCCGCTGGGTCCGATTGCCCTGGCGGCTTGCCTGCAACTGGACGCGGTTTGCTACAACGCGTTCATCCAGGAACAGAGCCTGGGCATCCACTACAACGAGAGCAATGACCTGCTCGACTACATCAAAGATCCACGGGTGTTCGACTACGACAAAGGCTTCGTGAAAATCCCGAACGGCCCGGGCCTGGGCATCGAGATCAACGAGGAGTACGTGATCGAACGCGCCGCCATCGGCCACCGCTGGCGCAACCCGATCTGGCGCCATGCCGATGGCAGTTTTGCCGAGTGGTGAGTGCCTGACACACCACTGAACCCCTGTGGGAGCGAGCTTGCTCGCGATAGCGATTTCACAGCCAACATTGATGCTGACTGACACTCCGCCATCGCGAGCAAGCTCGCTCCCACAGTTTGATCTCCATGCACAGTGAGATCTGCGTTAACCCTGTTTTCGACCTCAATAACCATAAGAAGAGGCACCCCTCATGCAACCGCAAACCCTCACCGGGCAGGCGTCGTTGGTGACGCCCAGCCGCAAGCGTTTTTTCATCATGGTGCTGTTGTTCATCACCGTGGTGATCAACTACCTGGACCGCAGCAACCTGTCGATTGCCGCCCCGGCATTGACCAGCGACCTGGGCATCGACCCGATCCACGTCGGCCTGATCTTCTCCGCGTTCGGCTGGACCTACGCCGCCATGCAAATCCCCGGCGGCTGGCTGGTGGACCGCGTGCCGCCACGGATTCTGTACAGCGTCGCCTTGCTGCTGTGGTCGGTGGCCACCGTGATGCTCGGCTTCGTCAGCAGCTTCATCGCGCTGTTCGTGTTGCGCATGGCGGTCGGTGCGCTGGAAGCACCGGCGTATCCGATCAACAGCCGCGTGGTCACCACCTGGTTCCCCGAGCGCGAGCGCGCCACGGCCATCGGTTTCTACACCTCCGGGCAGTTCGTCGGCCTGGCCTTCCTGACGCCGGTGCTGGCCTGGCTGCAGCACGAATTCGGCTGGCACATGGTGTTCGTCACCACCGGCGCGGTGGGCATTGTGTGGGCGGTGATCTGGTACGCGGTGTATCGCGAACCACGGGATTTCAAAGGTGCCAATGACGCAGAGATTGATCTGATTCGCGAGGGCGGTGGGCTGGTGGACATCCAGGCCGAACAAGCCAAGGTCAAAGCCAAATTCAGCTGGACCGACCTGGGCATCGTCCTGACCAAACGCAAGCTCTGGGGTATCTACCTCGGGCAGTTCTGCCTCAACTCGACGCTGTGGTTCTTTCTCACCTGGTTCCCGACGTACCTGGTGAAGTACCGCGGCATGGACTTCATCAAGTCCGGCCTGTTGGCGTCGCTGCCGTTTCTCGCGGCCTTTGTCGGCGTACTGTGTTCCGGTTTCTTCTCGGACTTTTTGATCCGTCGCGGGTACACGGTAGGCTTCGCCCGCAAGTTGCCGATCATCAGCGGTCTGCTGATTTCCACCTCGATCATCGGCGCCAACTTTGTCGAGTCGACGCCGCTAGTGATTGCCTTCCTCGCGCTGGCATTCTTCGGCAATGGCCTGGCTTCGATCACCTGGTCGCTGGTGTCGACCTTGGCTCCGGCGCGCTTGCTCGGGCTGACCGGCGGGGTGTTCAACTTCATCGGCAACCTGTCGGCGATTGCCACGCCTATCGTGATCGGCTTCCTCGCGACGGGTGATTCTTTTGCCCCGGCGATCACCTACATTTCGGTGCTGGCGTTGATCGGTGCACTTTCCTACATCTTGCTGGTGGGCAAGGTCGAGCGTATCAAGTTGTAGTCGTGGCGTCCGGGCGACCATAATGCCGCCCGTTCACTCGCTCAACGGTAAAGGCTGGATATGCAGGAAGACGCCCCAAAAATCGCCAAGGATGCCGCGCCGACCGGCACCCAGACCCTGCTTCGCGGGTTGGGTGTGGTTCATGCCGTGGCCAGCGGCGCCCGCGATCTCAAGGAAATCGCCCGGCTGATCGGCACCACGCGCAGCACCACCCATCGCCTGGCCAGTTGCCTGGTGGACGAGCGTTATCTGCGGGTGGTGCCACAAATCGGTTATCTGCTGGGGCCGAAGCTGATCGAACTGGGCTTTCAGGCCCGTGAAGAGTTGCCATTGGTGACCCTGGCCGGGCCGTATCTGGATGAGTTGTCGGCGTTGACCGGCGACACCATTCACCTGGCGATTCGTGAAGGCGACGAAGTGCTGTACCTGCACAAGAATCCGGGGCGCAATGGCCCGGAAATGCGTTCGCGGGTCGGCCATCGCATGCCGTTGGCGCGCACCGGGATCGGCAAGGCGCTGATGCTCGATGATTCGCCGCAAGAGTGGCAGCGCCTGTACGAAGTCAGCCTGCCGGTGGGTGGGAAAAACCAGTTCTGGCCGCAGCACCCTGAGCAGTCCTGGGAGCAGTTCGAGCAGCGCATGGCCGAGTACGTGGCCGGCGGCTACGCCTTCGACCTGGAAGACAACGAACCGTCGATCCGCTGCGTGGCGGCGCCGATTCGCGATGCCAGCAAGCGCATCGTCGCCGGCATCAGCATCGCCAGTACCGTGCCGTACATGCCGCTGGAAAAAATGGCCGAGCTGATTCCCCTGATCAAAGGGGTCACGGCCCGGCTGTCGGCGGAGCTGGGCCTCAAGGTTTAAACCTTGAGGGTCGCCATGTCGATGACGAAGCGGTACTTCACGTCACCGGCGATCATGCGGGCGTAAGCCTCGTTGATCTGGCGGATGTCGAGCATTTCGATGTCGCAGGTGATGTTGTGCTCGGCGCAGAAATCCAGCACTTCCTGGGTTTCGGTGATGCCGCCGATCAGCGAGCCGGCGAGCACACGACGCCCCAACACCAGTTTGGCGGCATGTACCGGCGGCTCCACCGGTTCGATCAACCCCACCAGAATATGCACGCCGTCGAATCGCAGCGTATCGAGGTAAGGGTTGAGGTCGTGCTGCACCGGAATGGTGTCGAGCAGGAAGTCGAAGTGACCGGCGGCAGCCTGCATCTGCGCGTCATCGGTGGACACGATCACATGGTCCGCGCCCTGGCGGCGAGCTTCTTCGGCCTTGCTTGCCGAACGGGTGAACAGCGTCACTTCAGCGCCCATGGCCTTGGCGAACTTGATGCCCATGTGGCCCAGGCCACCCATGCCGAGAATTCCGACCTTGTCACCGGCCTTCACGCCGTAGTGCTTGAGCGGCGAGTAGGTGGTGATGCCGGCGCACAGGATTGGCGCGGCGTTGGCCGGGTCCAGTGACTCGGGAATGCGCACCACGAAGTGCTCGCTGACCACGATGCTGTCGGAGTAGCCACCCATGGTGTTGCTGCCATCGATCCGGTCCGGGGTGGCGTAGGTCAAGGTTGGGCCTTCGAGGCAGTATTGCTCCAGGTTGGCCTGGCAGGCTTCGCAGCTGCGGCACGAGTCGACCATGCAGCCAACACCGACCAAGTCGCCGACTTTGTGTTGGGTGACATTCGCACCGACGGCAGTAACTTTGCCTACGATTTCGTGGCCGGGCATCAGCGGGTAAACGGCAATGCCCCACTCGTTGCGAGCCTGATGGATGTCGGAATGGCAGACGCCGCAGTAGAGAATCTCGATGGCAACGTCGTCAGGCCTTGGGCTGCGACGTTCGAATTTCACGGGGGCGAGGGGAGTGGTGGCCGACTGGGCGGCGTATCCGATGGCGGTGTACATGGTGAACCTCGCAAGAGCGGTGACGGGTGAGGTGGCGCATTCTGGGCGCCGAACCCTGTACCGGCCATGGCGATTCCTCCGGGTGTCATGCCTATTCCTCCGGCATGCGGGTGTGAGCCGTCGCATTGGCCAGCGGATCTGCGATGATGCTTTTGTCCCTTTTTCCGTGATTTTTTTGTGAAGAGCTCCGATGTTGCTGACCCGTCACCTTGATGCCAATGCCACCCTGGTTTCGCTGATCGAACCGCTGTCCACTCGCGACGGTTTTGTCCCGACTGCCTTGCCGGGCGTGCAGGTTCTGCGGGCCAGTTGCGATGTGGCCCGTGGGCCGCAGATCTATGAGCCGAGCCTGGTGATCATCGCCCAGGGCAGCAAACTGGCGTACCTGGGGCCGCGCACCCTGGAATATGGCGCAGGGCACTACCTGATTCAGGCGCTGCCGGTGCCGTTCGAGTGTGAAACCTTTGCCGCGCCGGACGGGCCGATGCTGGGTGTTTCCGTCGCGATTGACCGGGTGATGCTGGGCGAACTGGTGTTGGCGATGGGCCTGGCGCCAGGGCGGCATATTCCGGCGCAAACGCCTGAGTCCATGACCTCGGCAGTGCTCGATGACGCCATGCGCGGTTGTGTTGAGCGGCTGCTGCGTTGCCTGCACGATCCGCTGGAATGCCAGATCATGGGGCAAGCGCGCTTGCGCGAATTGCTGTTCGTCGCATTGCGTGGTCCGCAAGCCGATGTGTTGCGGGCGCTGGTTGAGCAGCAGGGGCAATTCGCCCGGATCGCGGCATCCCTCAGTCATCTGCATGCGCATTTTGCCGAACCGCTGAACGTCGAGACCCTGGCCAGTTGCGCGAACATGAGTGCGTCGACCTTTCACGAGCATTTCAAGCGCAGCACCTTGTTGTCGCCGGTGCAGTATCTGAAGCGATTGCGTCTGCTCAGAGCGCAGCAGTTGTTGCTGGGCGAGGGATTGGGTGTGGCGCAGGTGGCGCATCGGGTAGGGTATCAGAGCACGTCGCAGTTCAGTCGCGAGTACAAGCGGTACTTCGAGCGTAATCCGGGAGACGAACGCGCAGCCTGATCCACCGAAAATCCCCTGTGGGGGCGGCGGTGCGGCGATCCGACTTGCTCGCGAAAGCGGTGTGTCAGTCAATATAAATGGTGAAGGATCAACCGTATTCGCGAGCAAGCCCGCTCCCACAGGGGACGGTGTTGTGGCTTGAATCGCAGGCAACAAAAAGGCCCCCGTTTCGGGAGCCTTGATGTTCAGCGGTTCGGCTTACATGTTCGGGTAAGTCGGGCCGCCAGAGCCTTCAGGCGTCACCCAGGTGATGTTCTGTGCAGGGTCCTTGATGTCGCAGGTCTTGCAGTGAACGCAGTTCTGGGCGTTGATCTGGAAGCGTCTCTCGCCATCTTCCATGGTGATCACTTCATACACGCCAGCCGGGCAGTAACGTTGTGCCGGCTCATCGTACAGCGGCAGGTTCTTGCTGATCGGGATGCTTGGATCGGTCAGCTTCAGGTGACACGGCTGTTCTTCTTCGTGGTTGGTACCGGAGATGAACACCGAGCTGAGTTTGTCGAAGCTGAGCTTGCCGTCCGGTTTCGGGTAGTCGATCTTCTTGCAGTCGGCCGCGAGCTTGAGGCAAGCGTAATCCGGCTTGGTGTCGTGCAAGGTGAACGGCAGTTTGCCGCCGAAGATGTTCTGGTCGAGCCAGTTGAAACCGCCACCGACGATGGCGCCGAACTTGTGGATCGCCGGGCCGAAGTTGCGGCTGGCGAACAGTTCTTCGTAGAGCCAGCTCTTCTTGAACGCGTCGACGTAGGTGGTCAGCTCTTCGGTGCCATCCTTCTCGGCGAACAGGGCTTCAGCCACGGATTCAGCGGCGAGCATGCCGGACTTCATCGCGGTGTGGCTGCCTTTGATCTTGGCGAAGTTCAGGGTGCCGAGGTCGCAACCGATCAGCGCGCCACCCTTGAACACCATTTTCGGCAGCGAGTTCAGGCCGCCCTTGCTGATGGCACGTGCGCCGTAGCTGATGCGCTTGCCGCCTTCCAGGTACTGAGCAAGCACCGGGTGATGCTTGAGGCGCTGGAACTCGTCGAACGGCGACAGGTAGGTGTTGCTGTAGGACAGGTCGACGATCAGGCCAACCACGACCTGGTTGTTTTCCAGGTGATAGAGGAACGAGCCGCCGGTGTTCTCGGTTCCCATGATGTCCATCGGCCAACCGGCGGTGTGCACCACCAGGCCAGGCTGGTGCTTGGCCGGGTCGACTTCCCAGATTTCTTTCAGGCCGATGCCGTAGTGCTGGGCATCAGCGTCAGTGTCCAGGTTGAAACGCTTGATCAGCTGCTTGCCGATGTGGCCACGGCAACCTTCGGCGAACAGCGTGTACTTGCCACGCAGTTCCATGCCCGGGGTGTACAGGCCTTCCTTCGGGTTGCCTTCGCGGTCGACGCCGAGGTCACCGGTGATGATCCCGCGAACTACGCCGTTTTCGTCGATCAGCGCTTCCTGAGCGGCGAAGCCCGGGTAGATTTCCACGCCCAGGTTCTCGGCCTGCTGGGCCAGCCAGCGGCACAGGTTGCCCAGGGAGATGATGTAGTTGCCTTCGTTGTGCATGGTCTTGGGCACAAAGAAGTCTGGAATTTTCTGCGCGCTTTCAGCGTTCTTGAGCACGAAGATATCGTCGCGGGTCACCGGCGTGTTCAGCGGCGCGCCGAGTTCTTTCCAGTTCGGGAACAGTTCGTTCAGAGCCCGAGGTTCGAATACGGCACCGGACAGAATGTGAGCACCGACTTCGGAGCCTTTTTCGACCACGCAGACGCTGATTTCCTTACCGGCTTCGGCGGCCTTCTGCTTCAAGCGGCAGGCGGCGGAAAGACCAGCGGGGCCGGCACCGACGATGACCACGTCGAATTCCATGTATTCGCGTTCCACAGGTTATCTCCTACTCAAGGCTCAACAGTTTTTTTTCTAATTTGGAAGTCGGGTGTCGCATCCATGAATCCCGGAACAGCGCCGGGAGCGGACAATCGATTGACCACCTTTCTCTTTGTGTGGCGCATTATATCTACACCACTCTCAGCGTCCAATACAAACGTTTGTTTGAATTGGCTCAAAGCCAGAGAAATCAAAGTCACGCGCCTTATGAACGGCCATTTTGGCGTATTGACCGGAATAGGCGTTCCGGTCAAGATACGGGCGGTTTTGCGCTCGCCGTAGGCTGACTGTTGGTTTCAAGAGCACCTCTAAAGACAGGGCGATGGCAGTAGAGAGTGATGCGCTGCGCGGGTTTGATACGCAGTTTACACGCCGCGATGTTGAATGACTCGTCAGTCACCACTGACGAACGGTCATCCAGATCATGAGCGATGGTCACTTGACAGCTTTGCCGGCGTTTTTTGAGGTGCCCTTGCGCCCGATGAGCATCAACCGCCAGGTTCGCCTAGGCGACTTTCTTTTCACCGGAGAGTAACGAGGAATCCATGAAGGTTCTTGTAGCTGTCAAACGCGTTGTGGATTACAACGTCAAGGTTCGCGTCAAGGCGGACAATTCCGGCGTCGATCTTGCCAACGTCAAGATGTCGATGAACCCGTTCTGCGAAATCGCCGTGGAAGAAGCCGTACGCCTGAAAGAGAAGGGTGTTGCGACTGAAATCGTCGTCGTCTCCGTAGGCCCGTCCACCGCTCAAGAGCAACTGCGCACCGCGCTGGCTCTGGGTGCCGACCGCGCCATCCTCGTCGAGTCCGCCGAAGACCTGACGTCCCTGGCTGTTGCCAAACTGTTGAAAGCTGTTGTCGACAAGGAACAGCCTCAGCTGGTGATCCTTGGCAAACAGGCCATCGACAGCGACAACAACCAGACTGGCCAGATGCTTGCTGCATTGAGCGGCTACGGTCAGGGCACGTTCGCGTCCAAAGTCGAAATCAGCGGCGACAGCGTAGCTGTCACCCGTGAAGTCGACGGCGGCGCGCAGACGGTTTCCCTGAAACTGCCGGCCATCGTCACCACCGACCTGCGTTTGAACGAGCCGCGCTACGCGTCTCTGCCAAACATCATGAAAGCCAAGAAGAAGCCTCTCGAAGTGCTGACTCCGGATGCTTTGGGCGTTTCCACCGCCTCCACCAACAAGACCCTGAAAGTCGAAGCGCCGGCTGCACGCAGCGCGGGTATCAAGGTCAAGTCGGTGGCTGAACTGGTCGAGAAACTGAAAAACGAAGCGAAGGTAATCTAATCATGACTATCTTGGTAATCGCTGAACACGACGGCAAAGCAGTGGCCCCGGCCACGCTGAACACCGTGGCCGCTGCTGTTAAAATCGGCGGCGACGTGCACGTACTGGTTGCAGGTCAGGGCGTTGGCGCCGTGGCTGAAGCCGCTGCGAAAGTCGCTGGCGTGGCTAAAGTGCTGGTGGCCGACAACGCCGCCTACGCTCACCAGTTGCCGGAAAACGTTGCTCCGCTGGTAGCTGAGCTGGGCAAGGGCTACAGCCACATCCTGGCTGCCGCTACTTCCAACGGCAAAAACATCCTGCCGCGCGTTGCCGCAGCCCTGGACGTTGACCAGATCTCCGAGATCATCTCGGTAGAAAGCGCTGACACTTTCAAGCGTCCGATCTACGCCGGTAACGCCATCGCTACCGTTCAATCGAACGCTGCGGTCAAGGTGATCACCGTGCGTGCCACCGGTTTCGATCCGGTTGCCGCTGAAGGTGGCTCCGCTGCCGTTGAAGCCTTTGCTGCTGCCCACGACGCTGGCATCTCCAGCTTCGTTGGCGAAGAACTGGCCAAGTCCGATCGTCCGGAACTGACTGCTGCCAAGATCGTCGTTTCCGGCGGCCGCGGCATGCAGAACGGTGACAACTTCAAACACCTGTACGCCCTGGCCGACAAGCTGGGCGCTGCCGTCGGAGCATCGCGCGCCGCGGTCGACGCAGGTTTTGTTCCGAACGACATGCAGGTCGGTCAGACCGGCAAGATCGTTGCTCCACAGCTGTACATCGCCGTCGGTATCTCCGGCGCGATCCAGCACCTGGCCGGCATGAAAGACTCCAAAGTGATCGTTGCGATCAACAAGGACGAAGAAGCGCCGATCTTCCAGGTGGCCGATTACGGCCTGGTGGCGGACCTGTTCGAAGCCATCCCTGAGCTGGAGAAGCTGGTCTAATCCGGCTGCTTCACTTATAAAGAGCCCGGCCTTTTGGTCGGGCTTTTTTTTGCCTTTTTGTAGGAGCGAGCTTGCTCGCGATGGGTTCAAGGGCGCCGCGTTTATCCAGAATGAACACGTCATCGTTAACGACCATCGCGAGCGAGCTCGCTCCTACAGGTGTTACATCCAAGTGGAGTGAATTGCCATGGATCAGCGACTTGTGTGGAGCTTGCTGGGATTGACGTTATTGCCGGCGCTGTCTGTCGCCGCAGGCAAATGCGAACGCCTGGTGGTCACCGGCAGCCCGGATGCGCCACCGTACCTGTGGCAAGACCCGCAGAACCCCAAATACCTGATCGGTGCCAGCGCCGATTTACTGCAGCAAGTGGCGGGGGAGTTGGGGCTCAAGGTCGAACTGCTTTATGCCGGCAAACGCGCCCAGGCCCTGGACGAAGTGCGCAGCGGGCGCATGGACATGCTGGCGGACGCGACGTTGGCCGTCAGCGAGCTGGAAACCCTGGACTACATCCATCCACCCTTGCTGGAAAACGACTATCTGGTCTGGACTCGCAAGGACTCGGCGCTGGTCTACAACGAAGCGCAGGACCTGCACGGCCATCCCGGTGCTGTGTCGGAAAAGGCCCGATTGACCGCGCAATTCAGCAACTTTGCCGGACAGCAACTGAGCCTCACGCGCACGTCCAACCTGACCCAGGCCTTTCAGAAGCTGCTGTTGGGCGAGGTCGAATTTGTACTGGCAGGGCGTTACTCGGGCATGGCGACCGCACAGACACTAGGCATGGCCGCTGATCTGGTCGCGCGCTCGCAACCGGTCGACAAGCCTGGCCTGTACCTGGTGATTTCCCATGACTCTGCCTGCAACGATCCATGGTTGCGCGGACAGTTGGCCAAAAAGATGACAGAATTGCCCGCGTCCGGACTGACGGAGGCCGTGCTGATGCGCAATATCGAGCGATGGAAAGCACAACGCTCACAACCACAGCCAAGCCCCCCGCAACAACCCGTCAGTACCCCAAAACAGTAAGGATTTTCAGTGAGTATTCGACCTCTTTTCGCTGCCGTGGCCTTTGTCGCCCTGGCGGGTTGTGCAACCGATCCTGCGCCGAATGAACAGATTCGCCTGACCGAACAGGCACTCGAACAGGCCAAGGCCGTGGGCGCTACGGCAGACGATGTGCCGGAAATGAAACTGGCCGAAGACAAGTTCAACCGCGCCAAGGGCAACATGACCGATCAATCCTTCAAAAACGCACGCATGCGGGCCGAACAGGCCGAACTCGATGCGCGTCTGGCTGAAGCCAAGGTGTTGACGGCCAAGAGCGAGGAACAGTTGAACGTGCTCAACACCCGCATTGCCCGCCTGCGCAAGCAACTGGGAGATGCCGAATGAGCCTCAAGAGCAAAGCCCTCGGCGGTTTGATCCTGGCAGGCTGCGCGAGCCTCTTTGGCTGCGCCAGCCAGCACAGCGAGTCCGCGTTGCAGCAGGCCGGTGCTGACTTTCAGAAGGTCAAGGAAGACTCCAATGTGCTGCGAATCGCCCCCAAGGACGTGATTCGCGCCGGTGAGTCCCTGGCCCGTGCCGATCGCCTGTCCAGCTATTGGGGCAGCGGTTCGGACGTGGTGCATTACGCTTACCTGAGCCAGCGCTATAGCGCCATTGCCCGGGAACATACCAATCAGGTGCTCAACGAAGAGCAAGCGGCGAAACTCGAACTGGAACGGCAGCGTCTGCAACTGGCACTGCGTGAATCCAAACTGTTCAGCGTGCAGCAGCAAGGCAAATGGCTCGAGGAGCAGATCCTCGCATTGACCACCAGCCAGACCGACCGCGGGTTGGTGATGACCTTGGGCGACATGCTGTTCGACACGGGCGAAGCGGAATTGAAGCCGTCGGCCAACCGCGTGGTGTTGAAGATCGTGCAGTTCCTGCAACTCAACCCCAAGCGTGTGGTGCGGATCGAAGGTTATACGGACAGTACCGGGGGCAAGCAGGAAAACCTCAAGCTGTCCCGCGACCGCGCACAATCGGTGGCTGACGTGCTGATGGACCTGGGTATCGACGACAAGCGCATTCAGGTCGAGGGTTATGGCGACGAGTATCCGGTGGACGCGAATGCGTCGGAACGGGGCCGGGCGCAGAATCGTCGGGTGGAAATTGTGTTTTCCGACGAAAAGGGCCAGCTCGGCGCTGCCCGCTAAGGGTTGCGTCGCTGGAAAGCCCGGCCTGCCATGCAGCGCCGGGTTTTTTATGCCTGCCGATTACCGCACAAAACAGTACAGATTTTGCTGACACTGCACTGTACGGTCGACTATTGTGGCAACTGTCCCCGTACACTTCTAAACTGTTCCGGTATTGTTTCACACAAGAATAAAATGCCCGTGAAATCGAGTGCTGCGTCATGACCAACCTTTTGCTCTATCAACGTATTGCTCAACAACTGGCCGAAGACATCCGCCGTGGGGTCTATCAGCCGGGAGAGCGCGTGCCTTCGGTACGCAAGATGAGCTCGCAGCTCAATGTCAGCCATGCGACGGTGTTGCAGGCGTATGCCAATCTCGAGGATCAGGGGCTGATCCGCGCCCGGCCGCAGTCGGGTTACTACGTGCACCAGACACCGGCACTCACTGCACCGACGCCGGACATCGCCCGGGTCGAGCGCCCCGGCCTGGTTACCCGCAGCAGCATCATTCAGCAAGTTCTGGTCGAGTCCCGTCGTGAAGGTGTCTTCCCGCTGGGCGCTGCGGTGCCGAGTGTCGACTATTTGCCGGTGCGGGCACTGCATCAGCAATTGGCCAAAGTCACCCGTTTCCATAGCCCGCGGGCCTTCAGCTACATGTTCAGCCCCGGTTTCGAGCCGTTGCGCCGACAGGTGGCGATCCGCATGCGTGATGCCGGCGTGGTGGTCGATCCGTCGGAAGTGGTGATCACCCACGGTTGCGTCGATGCGCTGCAGATGTCCTTGCGTGTGCTGACCCGTCCGGGCGATCTGATCGCGGCCGAGTCGCCGACCTATTACGGCTTGCTGCAACTGGCCGATCTGCTGGGCCTGAAGGTCATCGAGATCCCCAGCGATCCTGCTACCGGCATGAGCCTGGAAGCCCTGCAACTGGCGGCCAACCAATGGTCGATCAAGGCGTTGGTGCTGACCACCCGACTGAGCAATCCATTGGGCGGCACCATGCCGGAGGAGCGGCAGAAACAATTGCTGCGCCTGGCGTCGGACTTCGACATCCAGGTTGTCGAAGACGATATCTACGGTGAGCTGATGTTCGAGCAGGGGCGCACCAAGTCCCTCAAGGCCTACGATCGGCTGGATCGGGTGATCTATTGTTCGAGCTTCTCCAAGACCCTGTCGCCTGGCGTGCGGATCGGCTGGATGATTGCCGGCAAGTACCAGCAGGAAATCCAGCGCCTGCAGACCTTCAGCACGCATTCCGCGTGCAGCGTGACCCAGATGGGCATTGCCGCGTACCTGGAAAATGGCGGGTACGACCGGCATTTGCGCTTTATCCGTCAGGAGTACCGGAAAAACCTCAGTGCCTTCCAGCTGGCCGTTCAGCAGTATTTCCCGGAAGGCACGCAGATGACCCGGCCTACCGGTGGCTTCATTCTGTGGGTCAGTCTGCCGGGGCGGGTCAACACCCAAGAGTTGCACGTGCGGGCGTTGCAGCAGGGCATCAGTATTGCGCCGGGACTGATCTTCAGTAATACCGAGCAATTCAATCACTGTATCCGGCTCAACTGCGGCATCCCGTGGAACCGTGAAGCCGAGCGCGCTTTGATGACCCTGGGCATGCTGGCCACCCAACTCTGCCAGGAGATGGCTAGCGGTTTGTAACAGGCTGCTGCTGCGCTTGTCATGTGGGCTGCAACAGGCGAGCATATGCATCTCTGCCGTTTGCACCCACCGTGGGATACATGAAACCGACTTTTCCTGCCGCCTGGCTTTTGCTCTGCCTGATTGCGAGTATTCAGCCGGCATCCGTCATGGCGGCTACCGAGCAGGATCAGACTACCGGCAGTTTCCAAGTCGCACCGATAGAAACCGCACCTGCGAAAAAAGCCTCGGCGACCAGTAAGCAGGCTGCGTCCGTGAAAAAGCGTGCGCCCATTGCCTCCAAATCGAAACCGGCCAGCGAGGTGGTAAAGACTGAGCTTCCATCTGCCAATCTGGACTTGAGTTTGCCCCGGGACATGGTTCAGGAGCTGAAGCCTGTCGGTACGGTGCCGTTGACCAGGCGTGAACCGTTGTTACCCCAGATGTTCGGTGACAAAAGCGGCAGCAGTCCGTTCCAGCTCAACGGCCGCCTGCTCAGCAATGAAATGCAGCTGCAACTGCGAAATGAAGAGCGCCACGAGGTCGAAGGCGCGGCACTGGATTTCGAGTTCAAACAGTAATCTCATCCCGATCCGCGAGCCGCAGACCAGACGCTTTGTCGGAGACTGGTCGGTCATGCTCGGTCGAGCTGAAAAACCCGCTCGCAGGTAATTTAAAACAACTGTTTTAGCGGGTACTCTGTGCCCCGTCCTTTAACACACTGCTCGTCGCGAGGAGCTTGTCGTCATGAAATGCCGTGAGGGCTGTGGCGCTTGTTGCATTGCCCCTTCCATCAGTTCACCGATTCCCGGTATGCCCAACGGCAAGGCCGCGGGCCAGCGTTGCCTGCAACTTTCCTCCGATAACCTGTGCAGTATTTTCGGCCAGCCAGAACGGCCGGCGGTGTGTTCTGCCTTCGAGGCCGACCCCGAGGTGTGCGGAAGCAGCAGCGAAGAAGCCATCCGGTTGATTGGCTGGTGGGAGCAAATGACGGCGGCGTGATGTGTGGGCTTGCACCTCCGATCACCTCCGAAAAACCTGAAGGTGATCGGAGGTGCAAGCCCAACGAATGGAACTTCAACAATAAGGAATAAGACTATGGGTTCGCTGCATCGTATGGCTGTACTGTGTGGTTTGACGGTTGCGCTGGTTACCTCGACGGCCCAGGCCGAAGACTGGAAAGTCAAAAAAGACGAAGACGGCATCAAGATCTCCCTGAGTGAAGTGGCCGGCTCCGACTACAAGGCCTACCAGGGCGTCACGCTGATGAAAACCACCATGGCCAAGCTGCGTGCGTTGCAGGAAGACGTGCCCGGAGCCTGCGCCTGGATTCACGAATGCAAAACCCAGAAGCTGCTCAAGCACGAAGGTGACCAGAGCTGGACCTACACTCAGTTCAACACCCCGTGGCCGGTTACTCCGCGAGATTCGGTGTTGCACATCACCACCCTCGAAGGGGCTGATGGCAGCCTGACCCGCAAGCTCGAAGGCGTACCGAAATACGTTCCTGAAGAAAAAGGCTTCGTCCGGGTCGCCAAGGTCGACGGTTTCTGGAAGTTCGTACCCAAGGGCGACCAGATCGAAGTGACCTATCAGGTGCACACCGAACCGGGCGGCAGCGTGCCGTCGATGGTGGCCAACAAGTTCGTGGTGGATGCCCCGTTCAATACCTTGAAAGCCCTCAAGGAACGCGCCGAGAAGTAACTGTTTCGCTCTTTTGAGGTGACTTCGTAACGCCCCGATTCGATCGGGGCGTTTGCGTTTTTGACCGGTGCGCAGGCTTTAATTTGTTTCAGGATATGCGTTGCACGAAATTTTCACCCACTCTCCAAGACAATTCGCCGGCTCTCCCGTAAGGCGCTGCGTATTGCTGAATGCAGGATGAAACAGTCGGGATGAGGGTAGTTATCAATGGCAATGCTGCCGTTGATCGTGCAACATTTGCGCACCGCGCAAACCCCCAGGCCTTGTACGGGCCGAAAAGAGGGCAAGGCGCAGCTGTATTTTTGAAACTTCAACTTCCAATGGGTCCTAAAACGACATGGCAATCCCGGACGCCCTGAGTCAGCAGCGAGCTTCTAGTCGCCTGCTGCAACCGACCGTCAAATCGCATCTGGCCTACACGCTGTTGTGTGCCCTGGTCATGATGGTCATGTTCAGCCTGCTGCGCGTCGCGCTGCTGGCTTACAACAGCTCGATGATCCTCGATACACCGGCCTCGACCTTCCTCGAAGCATTCGCCAACGGTCTGCGTTTCGACCTGCGCCTGGTGGTCTATCTCAGTATTCCGTTGCTGCTGGCCTTGTTCAGTGCCCGGGCCATGGCCGCACGCGGGCTGTTCCGTCTCTGGCTGACGATCGTCTCCAGCATTGCGCTGTTCCTGGGCCTGATGGAGATGGACTTCTATCGTGAGTTCCACCAGCGCCTGAACGGCCTGGTCTTCCAGTACGTCAAGGAAGACCCGAAAACCGTGGCCAGCATGCTCTGGTATGGTTTTCCGGTGGTCCGCTATCTGCTGGCGTGGGCCGTGGGTACCGTGATCCTGAGCATGGCATTCAAGGGCGCCGACCGTGCGACCCGCCCTCGTGGCCCGTTCAGTGGCGGCAGCATCGGCACACGCAAGGTAGCGCCGTGGTATGCACGCATTGGCGTGTTCGTGGTTTGCCTGCTGATCTGCGTCGTCGCGGCCCGTGGCACCTTGCGTCAAGGCCCGCCGATGCGCTGGGGTGATGTCTACACCACAGACTCCAACTTCGCCAACCAGTTGGGTCTCAACGGTACGCTTTCTCTGGTCGCCGCCGCCAAGAGCCGGATGTCCGAAGATCGCGACAATATCTGGAAAGCCACGCTGCCACAGCCACAAGCCCAACAAGTCGTGCGCGACGTGCTGGTGATGGCGGATGACAAACTGGTGGATGGCGAGACCGCAGCGGTACGTCGCGATTACACCCCGCCAGCCGACAAGACCCTGCCGATCAAGAACGTCGTCGTGATCCTGATGGAAAGCATGGCCGGTCACTCGGTGGGTGCGCTGGGTGGGCCGGGCAACATCACGCCGTACCTCGACAAACTGTCGAAGGAAGGCTTGCTGTTCGACCGCTTCTTCTCCAACGGCACCCATACCCACCAGGGCATGTTCGCCACCATGGCCTGCTTCCCGAACCTGCCGGGTTTCGAATACCTGATGCAGACCCCGGAAGGCAGCCACAAGCTTTCCGGTTTGCCGCAGTTGCTCAGCGCCCGTGAGTTCGACGATGTGTATGTCTACAACGGCGATTTCGCCTGGGACAACCAGTCGGGTTTCTTCAGCAACCAGGGCATGACCAACTTCATCGGCCGTAACGATTTCGTGAATCCGGTGTTTTCTGATCCGACCTGGGGCGTGTCCGACCAGGACATGTTCGACCGTGGCCTGGTCGAGCTCAAGGCACGGGAAAACGGCAAGCCGTTCTATGCCTTGCTGCAAACCCTGTCCAACCACACGCCTTACGCCTTGCCGACGCCATTGCCGGTCGAGCGCGTGACCGATCGTGGCAACCTGAACGAACACCTGACCGCTATGCGTTACTCGGACTGGGCACTGGGCCAGTTCTTTGAAAAGGCCCGCAAGGAGCCGTACTTCAAGGAAACCCTGTTTGTCATCGTCGGTGACCACGGTTTTGGTAACGAACAGCAGATCACCGAAATGGACCTGGGCCGCTTCAACGTGCCGATGCTGATGATCGCGCCGGGCATCCAGGAAAAGTTCGGCCAGCGTGACCACACCGTGGGCACTCAGATCGACATCGTACCGACCATCATGGGCCGCATCGGTGGTGAAGTGCGTCATCAGTGCTGGGGACGCGACCTGCTCAACCTGCCGGAAGGCGACGCCGGTATTGGTGTGATCAAGCCGTCGGGCAGCGAGCAGACCACGGCCATCCTCACCGCAGACCAGATTCTGGTCCTGCCGAAGGACAAGGACATGGCGCCGAAGTTGTATCAGTATGAATTGGGTACCAAGCCTCGCGCCGAAGTCATTGCTGATGTACCGCGTACCGCCGAGTTGAAACTCAAGCTCGAAGCGTTCCTGCAAACAGCGACCAAGAGCCTGCTGGACAACACCGCTGGTGTTGTTGATGGCAAGCCGGACTAAGTTGTGACGCAATAGAAAAGAGGCCCTTCAAGGGCCTCTTTTTTTTGCCTGGCGGATATTTATATTCGGCCGAGCAAGAGCAGGATCAACAGCACCACCAATACGACGCCGATGATTCCGGACGGGCCGTAACCCCAACTTCTGGAGTGCGGGAAGACCGGTAAACCACCGATCAGTAACAGGATCAGAATGATGATCAGTATTGTGCCCATGTCTATTTCCTTGTCGAAAATGCAGTGGATTGACCATGCCAATCAAGCTCAGCGGGAATGAAGTAAATTCGAGCTGCTTAAAAATTCCGACTCTTGCGCTTGCGGGAAAATTCCAGGTTTTTTTGAAGTATTTCGGACGGGTTCTTATTTCTTTTGTAGTTACCTTGGTTGCGTCAGACGCTCCCGCAGTTTGCTCGG
Organism: Pseudomonas sp. BF-R-19; assembly: GCF_019956445.1. Taxonomy (NCBI): domain Bacteria; kingdom Pseudomonadati; phylum Pseudomonadota; class Gammaproteobacteria; order Pseudomonadales; family Pseudomonadaceae; genus Pseudomonas; species Pseudomonas sp. BF-R-19. The sequence continues at coordinate 105,910 of NZ_JAHBDN010000059.1, read as the reverse complement.
GCCATTCAGCAATCTGATGGAGCGTGGGTCGGGCAATTTCCTTCGCTACACTCGGTGCATCTTCCGAGAACAACAAGGCTGTCTGCTATGCAAAATCGCATGATGATCACTGGTGCAGGCTCTGGCCTGGGTCGCGAAATCGCGCTGCGCTGGGCGCGTGAAGGCTGGCAACTGGCCTTGTCGGACGTCAGCGAGCCCGGCTTGCAGGAAACCCTCAAGCTGGTCCGCGAAGCGGGCGGCGACGGTTTTATCCAGCGCTGTGACGTACGCGATTACAGCCAGTTGACGGCGTTTGCCCAGGCCTGCGAAGTCAAGCTCGGCGGCATCGATGTCATCGTCAATAACGCGGGCGTGGCGTCTGGCGGGTTCTTCAGTGAGTTGTCCCTGGAGGACTGGGACTGGCAGATCGCGATCAACCTGATGGGCGTGGTCAAGGGCTGCAAGGCTTTCCTGCCACTGCTGGAAAAAAGCCAAGGCAAGATCATCAACATCGCGTCCATGGCCGCGCTGATGCAAGGCCCGGCGATGAGCAACTACAACGTGGCCAAGGCGGGCGTGGTGGCGTTGTCCGAAAGCCTGCTGATCGAGCTGGCGCATCAGGAAGTCGGCGTGCATGTGGTGTGTCCGTCGTTCTTCCAGACCAACCTGCTGGACTCCTTCCGTGGCCCAACCCCGGCCATGAAAGCCCAGGTCGGCAAGTTGCTGGAAAGCTCGCCCATCAGTGCCGCCGACATCGCCGACTACATCTATCAGCAGGTCGCCGCCGGCGAGTTCATGATCCTGCCCCACGAACAGGGGCGCATGGCCTGGGCGATCAAGCAGAAGAACCCGCAATTGCTCTACAACGAAATGACCGTCATGGCCGACAAAATGCGCGCCAAGGCCAGGCAATCGGCAAGCTGATCTTGCCCGCAGGCAACGCTGTGGTTAGGGTGGCCGCCATCGGCCATCCTCGCGAGACGCTTGCATGCTCAATTACCTGTGGTTTTTCCTCGCCGCGTTGTTCGAAATTGCCGGTTGCTTTGCCTTCTGGATGTGGCTGCGCCAGGGTAAAAGCATGTGGTGGGTGGTGCCGGCGCTCCTCAGCCTGACCCTGTTCGCCCTGCTGCTGACCCGTATCGAAGCAAGCTACGCCGGCCGCGCCTACGCCGCTTACGGTGGCATCTACATCATTGCCTCAATCGGCTGGCTGGCCGTGGTCGAGCGGATTCGTCCGCTGGGTTCGGACTGGCTTGGTGTGGCGCTGTGTGTGATCGGCGCGAGTATCATCCTGTTCGGGCCGCGATTCTCCGCGTCCTGACAGATCGGCCCTACAATCAACCGACCTGTCAGACCTTTCCGTAAGCGTGGTGCGTCAGGGGCTGTCAGTCCGGTCTGGTTTGCTGTCGGAGCATTGTAGGCGTACCGCGGGCCGGGCATCTTCAAGGGCCAGTAACCCCTGAAGGACACTCCTCATGCTCGTACTCACTCGCATTGTGGGCGAAACCATTTCCATCGGTGACAACATTTCCGTGCGTGTTCTCGCGATCAACGGAAGCAACGTGCGCTTTGGCGTTGAAGCGCCTCAGGACGTCAATGTGCATCGCTGCGAAATCTACGAACGCATCCAGAACAAACTGGCGAAAACCAAGGAGCGCTGAAGGCCTCAGTCAAACAGGTGCTTGGGCACGTCGTGCTTGAGCATCAGCTGGCATTGCTCGCTTTCCGGATCGAAGACAATCAGTGCCTGGCCCTTGGTCAAGGCCTGGCGCACGCGCAGCACGCGGGTTTCCAGTGGCGTGTCGTCACCATTGTCCGTGCCGTCGCGGGTCACGAAATCCTCGATCAGGCGGGTGAGGGTATCGACTTGAAGTTGGTCGTGGGGGATCAGCATAGGCACCTCGGTTGGATCAATGGCGCGATGCTACGGCCAATGGGCTGTTGCGGCTAGCCTTGGGCTGATGTGTCGTCTGGTCCGGCGTCTTCGCGAGCAAGCCCGCTCCCACAGGGGAATGCGATCACATGTGGGAGCGGGCTTGCTCGCGAAGGCGGTTTACCAGGCGATGAAGAGCCTGAATCAGTTCTCCGACCGCTGCCCCACCAGGCTATCCACCGACGGCACCCGCGTATCGCTTTCCATCTGGGTGTCATGTTCAAGCTGATGGCTGAAGCGGTCCAGTGAGCCCTTGGCCGGTTGTGCATCGCTGGCAAACACGGGCGGGCTGAGGATGTACGCACCGAGCAGGCGGCTCAGGGCGGCGAGGCTGTCGATGTGGGTGCGCTCGTAACCGTGGGTGGCGTCGCAGCCGAAGGCAAGCAGGGCGGTGCGAATGTCGTGGCCGGCGGTGACCGCCGAATGGGCGTCGCTGAAGTAGTAGCGGAACAGGTCCCGGCGTGCCGGCAACTCGTTGTCGCTGGCCAGGCGCAGGAGGTGGCGCGACAGGTGGTAGTCATACGGCCCGCCGGAATCCTGCATCGCGATGCTCACCGCGTGCTCGCTGGAGTGTTGGCCGGGCGCGACCGGTGCGATGTCGATGCCGACGAACTCACTGACGTCCCAGGGCAACGCCGCCGCGGCACCGCTGCCGGTTTCCTCGGTGATGGTGAACAGCGGATGGCAGTCGATCATCAGCTCTTCGCCACTGTCGACGATGGCTTTGAGCGCCGCCAGCAGCGCGGCCACCCCGGCCTTGTCGTCGAGGTGGCGGGCGCTGATGTGGCCGCTTTCGGTGAACTCCGGCAGCGGGTCGAAGGCGACGAAATCGCCGACGCTGATGCCCAGCGACTCGCAGTCGGCACGGGTGGCGCAGTAGGCGTCCAGGCGCAACTCGATGTGATCCCAACTGATCGGCATTTCATCCACGGCGGTGTTGAATGCGTGCCCGGAAGCCATCAGCGGCAAGACGCTGCCGCGGATCACGCCGTTGTCGGTAAACACGCTGACCCGGCTGCCTTCGGCAAAGCGGCTGGACCAGCAGCCGACCGGCGCGAGAGTCAGGCGGCCATTGTCCTTCACCGCACGCACCGCTGCGCCGATGGTGTCCAGGTGGGCGGAAACGGCGCGGTCGGGGCTGTTCTTCTTGCCCTTGAGCGTGGCGCGAATGGTGCCGCGACGGGTCAGCTCGAAGGGAATGCCGAGTTCTTCAAGGCGTTCGGCGACGTAGCGCACGATGGTGTCGGTGAACCCGGTGGGGCTGGGAATGGCGAGCATTTCCAGCAGGACTTTTTGCAGGTAACCGAGGTCCGGTTCAGGGATTTTGCTGATCATGGAAACTCCTGATGAGTTGAGCGCACCGATGGTTTCGATGAGGGATTTGTGTTGTCTGTCAGGCCGCCTTCGCGAGCAAGCCCGCTCCCACAGGGGAATGCGATCACATGTGGGAGCGGGCTTGGTCCGGGCGGCGTTCCGACGAAGGGGCCAGTGCAGACAACACATGGCTAAGAGACCACCGGCTGGCTGTACGGAAACAACAAATCCACAAACCGCTCCGCCGTCGGCTGCGGTTCATGGTTGGCCAGCCCGGCCCGTTCGTTGGCTTCGATAAACACATAGTCCGGCCGGTCAGCGGCGGACACCATCAGGTCGAGGCCGACCATGGGAATGTCCAGTGCCCGGGCCGCGCGGATGGCGGCGTCCACCAGCGTCGGGTGCAGGATCGCCGTGACATCCTCAAGCACGCCACCGGTATGAAGGTTCGCCGTGCGTCGTACGAACAGGTGCTCACCGGCCGGCAGAATGCTGCTGTAGTCGTATCCGGCGGCACGCAAGGTGCGCTGGGTTTCCTGGTCCTGCGGGATCTTGCTTTCGCCGCCCGTGGCCGCTTGTCGCCGCCGGCTCTGGGCTTCGATCAATGCGCCGATGGAGTGCTGGCCGTCGCCCACCACTTCGGCCGGCCGGCGAATGGCGGCGGCGACCACTTCAAAACCGATCACCACAATGCGCAGGTCCAGGCCTTCGTGGAAATGTTCCAACAGCACGCGGCTGTCGAAGTGGCGAGCGGCTTCTATGGCTTGCTGCACTTCCTCGATGGTGCGCAAATCCACTGCCACCCCTTGGCCCTGTTCACCATCCAGTGGCTTGACTACTACGCGCTGGTGTTCATCGAGGAACGCCAGGTTGTCATCGGCGTTACCCGCCAATTGCTGCGCCGGCAGGTTCAACCCGGCAGCCTTGAGCACTTTGTGGGTCAGGCTTTTGTCCTGGCACAGGGTCATGCTGACGGCGCTGGTCAGGTCGCTCAGGGATTCGCGGCAGCGTACCCGGCGCCCGCCATGGCTGAGGGTGAACATCCCGGCGTCGGCGTCATCGACGTGCACATCGATGCCACGACGGTGTGCTTCCTCGACAATGATCCGGGCGTACGGGTTGAACGCGGCTTCCGGGCCGGGCCCGAGAAACAGCGGCTGATTGATGCCGTTCTTGCGCTTGATGGCGAAGGTCGTCAGGTTGCGAAAACCGAGCTTGGCGTAAAGGCTTTTCGCCTGGCGATTGTCGTGCAGCACCGACAGGTCAAGGCAGGCGAGCCCGCGACTCATGAAGTGTTCGATCAAATGCCGCACCAGTACTTCACCGACACCCGGCCGCGCACAATGCGGGTCGACCGCCAGGCACCACAGGCTGCTGCCGTTTTCCGGGTCGTTGAAGGCCTTGTGGTGGTTGAGGCCCATGACGCTGCCGATGACCGCGCCGCTGTCCTCGTCTTCGGCCAGCCAGTACACCGGGCCGCCCAGATGACGCGGAGTGAGCAGGGTGGCATCGATCGGCAGCATGCCGCGGGCCTGATACAGCTGGTTGATGGCCTGCCAGTCGGCATCGCTTTGCGCGCGTCGAATGCGAAAACCACGAAACACCCGGGTCGCCTGACGGTAGTCGCTGAACCACAGGCGCAAGGTGTCGGACGGGTCGAGGAACAGCTGCGTCGGCTCCAGCCCCAGCACTTGCTGGGGCGCGGCGACGTACAGGGCAATGTCCCGCTCGCCGGGCTGCTCGTTGAGCAACTCGCCGGCGAGGCTCGCGGCATCGGCAAAGGTATGGCCGATCAGCAAGCGGCCCCAGCCGCAATGCACGGCAATCGGCGCCCCGCCGAGTTCACAGCGATCCTCGGCCAGACGTGCCTGCAAGCGTTCGTAGGAGGGTGACTGGCCGCGCAACAGGCGTTGGCTGAAAGCCGTGGCGTGAGGTTTCATCGTTCAGATTCCTTGTTCGCTGAGCCACAGGTTGAGGGCTGCCAGTTGCCACAGCTTCGAGCCGCGCAACGGTGTCAATTGCCCCTGTGGATCAGTCAGCAAACGGTCGAGCATCGCGGGTTTGAACAGGCCGCGATCCTGGCTGGGATCGAGCAGCAACTCGCGCACCCATTCCAGCGTATCGCCCTGCAAATGCTTGAGACCCGGCACCGGGAAGTAACCTTTCTTGCGATCGATCACTTCACTGGGAATCACTTGTCGCGCAGCTTCTTTCAAGACTTGCTTGCCGCCGTCCGGCAGTTTGAAACGCCCCGGAATCCGTGCCGACAGCTCCACCAGGCGATAGTCGAGAAACGGCGTGCGCGCTTCCAGGCCCCAGGCCATGGTCATGTTGTCGACCCGTTTGACCGGGTCGTCCACCAGCATCACCGTGCTGTCCAGACGCAGAGCCTTGTCCACTGCCGCATCGGCACCGGGCTGGGCGAAATGGGCTTTGACGAAGTCACCGGCGGCGTCATTTGCAGTCAGCCATTTCGCTTGCACGGTGGCGGCGTAGTCGTCGTAACTGCGGTCGAAAAACGCTTCGCGGTACGCGGCATATGGATCGCTCGCACCGTCCACTTGCGGATACCAGTGGTAACCGGCGAACAGTTCGTCGGCGCCCTGGCCGCTCTGGACGACTTTGCAGTGTTTGGCCACTTCCCGGGACAACAGATAGAAGGCGATGCAGTCGTGGCTGACCATCGGTTCGCTCATGGCGCGGAATGCGGCGGGCAGCTGTTCGATGATTTCCTTTTCGTCGATGCGCAGTTGGTGGTGCTGCGTGCCGTAGTGTCGGGCGATCAGGTCCGAATACTGGAACTCGTCCCCACGCTCGCCGCCGGCATCCTGGAAGCCGATGGAGAAGGTCGACAGATTGTCCACGCCGACTTCCCGCAACAGGCCCACCAGCAGGCTTGAATCGACACCGCCAGACAGCAGAACACCGACATCCACCGCCGCACGCTGACGAATCGCTACCGCTTCGCGGGTGCTGTCGAGCACACGGTCGCGCCAGTCTTCGAGAGTCAGATCGGTCTCATCGGCGTGAGGGCCGTAGGGCAGGGTCCACCAGGTTTTCTGCTCGGTGCGACCGTCGGCTTCGATGCGCATCCAGGTGGCCGGCGGCAGTTTTTCAACGCCCGCCAGCAAAGTGCGGGGTGCCGGGACCACGGCGTGGAAGTTCAGATAATGATTGAGCGCTACAGGATCGAGGAGCGGGTTGATGTCGCCGCCCTTGAGCAATGCCGGCAGGGCCGAGGCGAAGCGCAGGCGTTGGCCGGCGCGCGACAGGTACAGCGGTTTAACGCCGAGACGGTCGCGGGCGATGAACAGGCGTTGGGCATCGCGCTCCCAAATGGCAAAGGCAAACATGCCGTTGAGTTTTGGCAGCAAGGCTTCGCCCCAGGCGTGATAACCCTTGAGCAAGACTTCGGTGTCGCCACCGGAATAGAAGGCGTAACCCAGGCTTTCCAGTTCCGCGCGCAGTTCCGGAAAGTTGTAGATCGCCCCGTTGAAGGCCAGGGACAAGCCCAGTTGCGGGTCGATCATCGGCTGCGCCGAGCCGTCCGACAGGTCCATGATCTTCAGGCGCCGATGGCCCAGGGCAACCGGCCCCTGGCTATGAAAGCCCCAGGCGTCGGGGCCGCGAGGGGCCAGGTGATGGGTGATTCGTTCAATGGCTGCAAGGTCTGCAGGTTGATGATCAAAACGTAACTCGCCAGCTAATCCGCACATAAATTCCTTACCGGTTTTTCCGTTGGGGAGGGTCGATCGATACCGCGCCAAAACGGCGGGTACTCAGAAAGTGACCCTCCTCGGTAAGGGGAGTTTTAGACCGATGAGTTATATGCGCGCCAGACCACGGCCGAATCGCCCCGTGAGGGCGACTTCGGCTGCTGTATCGACTACTTGCCCCGGATCAGACGCCGCAGGGCAAACCGGTTGGGGTGACAGGCCTCGGCCACGCTTCTGGGCAATGGCAGGGGTTCGTTGTCCAGCCAGGCTGCCAGCAGCTCTCCGGACAGCGGCGCAGTGATCAGGCCGCGCGAGCCGTGACCGCTGTTGACGTACAAACCGTCAAGCCATGGGCATTCGACGTCCGGCACCTGCCGGGCGTCTTTGCCCAGCGCTGCATAAGCCTCAGCGAACGCCTGGGTGTCGGCCAATGGGCCGACGATTGGCAAGTAGTCGGGGCTGGTGCAGCGAAATGCAGCGCGACCCTGGAGATGCTCGGGGTCGAGGTGTTCGATCTCCAGCCGCTCGACCAGATCGTGGGAAATCTCTTCGAGCATGGCCAGGTTGCCCAGGTGTTCTGCCGTGGTCGGCGTCAGGTCATCGCTCTTGAAATCGAAACTGGCCCCCAGGGTGTGTTCGCCCAAACGGGCGGGGGCGACATAGCCTTCGGCACACACCACGGTACTCAGGGCCTGGCTTTGCGGGGTTTGCGCCAGGCGCGTGATTTGCCCGCGAATGCGTTTGAGCGGCAACTCGGCGCTCTCGGGGAAACGCTGGATTTCGGCTGCGCCGGCGAGCACCACCACGGGGGCGTCGGCAAGCAAGCGTTCGCCGTCCCAGGCTTGCCACCGGCCCTCAACCTTGCGCAGTTCCAGCGCATCGTGGTGGGTGAACAGTTGAATCTGTGGATGCGCAGCCTGCCACTGACACAGCGCCGGTGGGTGAACCCAGCCGCCTTCGGGATAGAACAGGCCCCCCTGTGCCAGCCCGATACCGGCCACGGCCTGTGCCTCGGGTTGATCAAGCAGGTGCAACAAGTCCGCCGGAAATGCCGCGGCTAATTTCACCTGGCGTTCAGCTTCCTTGGCGTTGAAAGCCAGTTGCAACACGCCGCAATCGTCCCAGTCGCGGCCCCGTTGCAAGTGTTCGAGCAGGCGTCGGGTGTAGCCGAATCCGCTGACGATCATTTGCGACAGCGCCGTGCCGTGGGCGGATAACTTCAGGTAGAGCACGCCTTGCGGGTTACCCGAGGCTTCCCGTGCGATGTCGTCGTGGCGCTCCAGCACTGTCACTTGCCAGCCCCGCGCGGCGAGGCTGGCGGCGCTGGCACAACCGGCCAGGCCGGCACCGATCACCAGTGCCTGGCGCTCGCCGGTCAGTGGGGCCGGGCGTGCGAACCAGGGTTTATCCAGGGCCGGGGCCGGCGTTTCCTGGGGCCAGCCGAGGAACTCGCCGCGCAGGATTTCCCATTTATGGCCGATGCCGGGGGTGCGTTTCATCTTGAAACCGGCGGCGTTGAGCAGGCGCCGCACCCAACCGGTGCTGGTGAAGGTGCTGATGGATGCACCGGGAGCGGCCAGGCGCGCCAGCTCGGCAAACAGTTCGGCGGTCCACATGTCGGGGTTTTTCGCCGGGGCGAAACCGTCGAGAAACCAGGCGTCGATTCGGGCATCGAGTTGCGGTAGTTGCTCCAGTGCATCGCCGATCAGCAGCGTCAGGGTCACGCGGCCGTGGTCCAGCGTCAGGCGCTGAAAGCCCTGATGGATGGCCACGTATTGCTCAAGCAGTTGATCGGCAAACACCTTGAGTTCCGGCCACAGCGCCAGGGCCCGTTGCAAGTCGTCGGGGCTCAGCGGGTACTTCTCGACGCTGACAAAATGCAGCCGCGCACCGGCCGCTGCGTGTTGCTCGAACACCTGCCAGGCGCACAAAAAATTCAGCCCGGTGCCGAACCCCGTTTCACCGATGACCAGCCGCCCGCCTTCGGGCAAGGCCGCAAAGCGCTCGGCCAAACGGTTCTGTTCGATAAAGACATAGCGGGTTTCGTCCAGCCCCGACTGGTCGGAGAAATACACATCGTCGAACACTCGCGAATACGGGCGACCTTGGTCGTCCCAGTCGAGCTGGGCGTGGGGCAATACAGGTTTCATGGCAGGCTCGGCAACGGCAAGGCCGCCATTCTAGCCGATCGCAGGCGTGGTGCTTGATCCGTGGCAAGGTATGCATTGGCCGAGACCGGGAGAATCTCTGCTGGCCTTCAGTTCAATCCGCTAGTCTTGCTCACATCTGGAAGGGAGCCGCTCATGTTTGAATCCGCCGAAATCGATCACGCCATCGACAAAGAAATCTACGACGCCGAAGTCCCGGCCCTGCGCGAAGCGTTGCTCGAAGCGCAATTCGAATTGCAGCAGCAACGCCGCTTTCCGGTGATCATTTTGATCAATGGCATCGAAGGTGCCGGCAAGGGTGAGACGATCAAGGTGCTCAACGAGTGGATGGACCCGCGCTTGATCGAGGTCCGTACGTTCGATCAGCAAACCGACGAAGAACTGGCGCGGCCGCCGGCCTGGCGGTACTGGCGGATGCTCCCGGCCAAGGGGCGCATGGGGATTTTCTTCGGCAACTGGTACAGCCAGATGCTGCAGGGGCGGGTCCATGGCGAGTTCAAGGATCCGCGACTGGACCAGGCAATCAATGCCGCCGAGCGCCTGGAAAAGATGCTCTGCGATGAAGGTGCGCTGATCTTCAAGTTCTGGTTTCACCTCTCCAAGAAGCAAATGAAGGCACGCCTCAAGGCGCTGGCCGACGACCCGCTGCACAGCTGGCGCATCAGCCCGCTGGACTGGCAGCAGTCGCAAACCTACGACAGGTTCGTGAAATATGGTGAGCGGGTGCTGCGCCGCACCAGCCGTGACTATGCACCGTGGCATGTGATCGCCGGGGCGGATGCCCATTATCGGAGCCTGGCCGTGGGGCGGATTCTGCTGGCGGGCCTGCAGGGCGCATTGCAGCGACCGACGATCCATCCGGAAAAGGTCAGCGCCGCGCCAGTGTTCCCCAGTGTCGATCAAGTGAACTTGATCGATAGCCTGGATCTGACCCTGCACCTGGACAAGGAAGATTACGAAGAACAGCTGATCACCGAGCAGGCGCGGTTTTCCGGGTTGATGCGTGACAAACGCATGCGCCGCCACGCGCTGGTGGCGGTGTTCGAGGGCAACGACGCGGCCGGCAAGGGCGGGGCGATCCGCCGGGTCGCGGCAGCGCTTGATCCGCGCCAGTACAGCATCGTGCCGATTGCCGCGCCCACCGAGGAAGAACGGGCGCAACCGTATCTGTGGCGTTTCTGGCGGCACCTGCCGGCCCGGGGCAAGTTCACCGTGTTCGATCGCTCCTGGTATGGCCGGGTGTTGGTGGAGCGCATCGAAGGGTTTTGCAGCCCGGCAGACTGGCTGCGTGCCTACAGCGAGATCAACGATTTCGAGGAGCAGGTTACCGACGCCGGTGTGATCGTGGTCAAGTTCTGGCTGTCCATCGACAAACAGACGCAACTGGAGCGCTTCGAGGAGCGCGAAAAGATTCCCTTCAAGCGCTTCAAGATCACTGAAGACGACTGGCGCAACCGTGAAAAATGGGATGACTATCGCGCGGCGGTCGGTGACATGGTCGACCGTACCAGCACCGAGATTGCGCCATGGACCCTGGTGGAAGCCAACGACAAGCGCTGGGCACGAGTCAAAGTCTTGCGCACCATCAACCGGGCACTGGAGGAGGCTTTCGAAAAATCCGACCGGCATGAACGCAAGCGTAAGGACAAGGATTGAGGCGATGGTTACGCATATGCGAGGTGAATGATTGTCGCGGTCGGTCAAGGGCTGGACTTATGCTCGGTCCACTCTCAACCGATAACAACAATGAGGTATGTCATGCGTGAAGTGGTGATCGTCGACAGCGTGCGGACCGGCCTGGCCAAATCCTTTCGCGGTAAATTCAACATGACCCGCCCGGACGACATGGCGGCACACTGTGTCGATGCACTGTTGGCGCGCGCCGGTATCGATCCGGCGAGCGTCGAGGACTGCATCGTTGGCGCCGGCTCCAACGAAGGCGCCCAGGGTTTCAATATCGGTCGTAACGTCGCGGTGCTGTCGCGCCTGGGCATCGGCACGGCCGGCATGACCCTCAACCGCTTCTGTTCCTCGGGCCTGCAGGCGATTGCCATTGCCGCCAACCAGATCGCTTCGGGTTGCAGCGACATCATCGTCGCCGGCGGCGTCGAGTCCATCAGCCTGACCATGAATAGCGTCAATAACGACAATCTGATCAACCCTCTGCTCAAGGAGCAGGTGCCGGGCATCTACTTCCCGATGGGCCAGACTGCTGAAGTCGTCGCGCGTCGGTACAGCGTCAGCCGTGAGGAGCAGGACCTGTACGCGCTGCAAAGCCAGCAGCGTACCGCAGAGGCTCAGGCTGCCGGGCTGTTCACCGATGAAATCGTGCCGATGGCGGTGAAGTACCGCGTCGAAGACAAGGCCACAGGTCAGGCACAGATCCTCGACGGCATCGTCGACCGCGATGACTGCAACCGCCCGGACACCACCCTGGAAAGTCTGGCCGGGTTGAAGCCGGTGTTCGCCGAAGATGGCTCGGTCACGGCGGGCAACTCTTCGCAGCTGTCTGACGGTGCGTCCATGACCCTGGTGATGAGCCTGGAGAAAGCACTGGAACTGGGGCTCAAGCCGAAAGCGTTCTTCCGCGGTTTTACCGTGGCCGGTTGCGCGCCGGACGAGATGGGCATCGGCCCGGTGTTTTCGGTACCGAAACTGCTCAAGGCCAAAGGCTTGCGGATTGACGACATCGACCTGTGGGAACTCAACGAAGCGTTCGCCTCGCAGTGCCTGTACAGCCGCAACCGGCTGGAAATCGACAATGCCCGGTACAACGTCAACGGCGGTTCGATTTCCATCGGCCACCCGTTCGGCATGACCGGCTCGCGCCAGGTCGGGCATCTGGTTCGTGAATTGCAGCGACGCAATCTGCGTTACGGCATCGTCACCATGTGTGTGGGTGGCGGGATGGGGGCAACCGGGCTGTTTGAAGCGGTGCGTTAAGCCTCGATATTTCTCGTTGTCAGTTAGATAGTCATCGCGAGCAAGCTCGCTCCCACAGTGTTCAGCGGCGATAACAAATGTTGTGTACGTCGCAAAACCTGTGGGAGCGAGCTTGCTCGCGATGGGTGCGCCACGGTCAAAAAACATCACCTGAAGATTACGACCCGCACAGTTTCATTCGCGGCCAGTCCGAAACTGTGCCTGTGTACGCCAAGGCGCCGGGCCTAGAATGTCGGCTCCTGTCAGTTGGCGTTGGGGTTCACATGCACATTTCATCGGGTCGCTGGGGTTACGGTCTGTTCCTGGCCTTGTTGACCGCGTTGTTGTGGGGAATCCTGCCGATCAAGCTCAAGCAAGTGTTGCTGGTGATGGACCCGGTGACGGTGACTTGGTTTCGCCTGCTGGTATCCGGCGGCTGCCTGTTCATTTACCTGGCGGCCACCAGGCGCCTGCCCAGCCGCAAAGTGCTCGGTCCTCGTGGTGGCTGGCTGGTGCTGATGGCGGTGCTCGGCCTGGTCGGTAACTATGTGTTGTATCTGATGGGCCTGAACCTGCTCAGCCCCGGCACCGCGCAACTGGTGGTGCAGATGGGCCCGATCATGCTGCTGATCGCCAGTCTGTTTGTGTTCAAGGAGCGTTTCAGCCTGGGGCAGGGGATTGGCCTGCTGGTGCTGCTGATCGGCTTTGCGCTGTTTTTCAACCAGCGCTTGAGTGAGTTGCTCACGTCGCTGACCGACTACACCGCCGGCGTGCTGCTGATACTGCTGGCGTCCACGGTCTGGACCTTCTATGCCCTGGGGCAGAAGCAACTGCTGACGGTATGGAATTCGCTGCAGGTGATGATGGTAATCTACCTGTTTTGCGCGGCGCTGTTGACGCCGTGGGTGCATCCGCTCGAAGCGTTGCAATTGACCCCGTTGCAGGGTTGGTTGCTGCTGGCGTGCTGTCTCAACACCCTGATTGCCTATGGCGCGTTTGCCGAGGCCCTGGCCCATTGGGAAGCCTCCCGGGTCAGTGCGACGCTGGCCATCACGCCGTTGGTGACCTTTGCCGCGGTCGCCATGGCTGCGTGGCTGTGGCCCGACTATGTGCATGCCGAGACGATCAATGGTCTGGGTTATGGCGGCGCGGTGCTGGTGGTGCTGGGGTCGGCGCTGGTGGCGTTGGGGCCATCGCTGATTGCCGGATTGAAGGCGCGGCGGATGCGGATTGCTGCAGGTTAATCCGCGTTATCGTTCTTCGCGAGCAAGCCCGCTCCCACAGGGATCTGATGTGTGACGAAGATCCAATGTGGGAGCGGGCTTGCTCGCGAAGACGGACTATCAGGCGCTACAGCACTCAGCACTCAGCACTCAGCACTCAACCCTTGGCCCCAGCCTCCAGCATATTCTCCGGTCTTACCCACGCATCGAACTCTTCGTCAGTCAGATACCCGAGCTGCAACGCCGCCTCGCGCAAGGTCAGGCCTTCGCTGTAGGCCTTCTTGGCGATCTCCGCCGATTTGTCATAGCCGATGTGCGGGTTGAGCGCTGTCACCAGCATCAGGCCACGTTCCAGGTGCTCAGCCATTTTTTCCGCATCCGGCTCCAGGCCGGCCACGCAGTGCTGCTGGAAGTTGCTGCAGCCATCAGCCAGCAAACGGATCGATTGCAGGAGGTTATGGATGATCACCGGTTTGAACACGTTCAGCTGCAAGTGGCCCTGACTGGCGGCAAAGCCGATGGCGACGTCGTTGCCCAGCACCTGGCAGGCCAGCATCGACAGTGCTTCGCACTGGGTCGGGTTGACCTTGCCCGGCATGATCGAACTGCCCGGTTCATTGGCCGGCAGCCTGACTTCGGCAAAACCGGCGCGCGGGCCGGAGCCCAGCAGGCGCAGATCGTTGGCGATTTTCATCAGCGTCACGGCGAGGGTTTTCAGCCCACCGGACAGCGTGGTCAGCGGCTCATGGCCGGCCAGCGCGGCGAACTTGTTCGGCGCGGTGATGAACGGCAATCCAGAGAGGGCGGCCAATTCTGCGGCGATGGCCTCACCGAAGCCGTGGGGTGAATTGAGCCCGGTGCCGACGGCCGTTCCGCCCTGGGCCAGTTCGCAGACCGCGGGCAGTGCGCTGCGGATTGCCCGCTCGGCGTAATCGAGTTGCGCGATGAAAGCCGAGATTTCCTGGCCGAAGCTGATCGGTGTCGCATCCATCATGTGCGTACGGCCGGTCTTGACCAGTTTAATGTGGCGGGCGGCCAGCTCGGCCAGCCCGCCGGACAGTTCGCTGATCGCCGGCAGCAAGTGCTGTTGCACCGCCTGGACGGCGGCGATGTGCATCGCGGTGGGGAAGCAATCGTTGGAGCTCTGGGAGCGATTGACGTGATCGTTGGGGTGCACCGGGGACTTGCCGCCACGGGGGTTGCCGGCCAGCTCGTTGGCGCGACCGGCGATCACTTCGTTGACGTTCATGTTGCTCTGGGTGCCGCTGCCGGTTTGCCAGACCACCAGCGGAAACTGGTCGTCGTGGTCGCCGGCCAGCACTTCGTCGGCCGCTTGCTCGATCAGGCGGGCGATATCGGCGGGCACGTCGCCGTTGCGATCATTGACCCGTGCCGCGGCTTTCTTGATCAGCGCCAGGGCATGCAACACGGCCAGCGGCATGCGTTCGTTGCCGATGGCGAAGTTGATCAGCGAGCGTTGCGTCTGAGCGCCCCAGTAGGCTTCATCCGGGACTTCAACCTGGCCGAGGCTGTCGGTTTCGATACGGCTCATCTTGCTCACTCCTGTAGGTCCGATTGCGCAGTTTAGGCCGTGATCGACGGCCGTGGTTCCATCAGTCTGAATTTGACCATCCAACCCCTCTAAATCAGGTGCGACAAGGCTTGGGGTTGAGCGACACACTTTTTTAGGCGCAGAATGGACGCCCTTGGGGTTTTACCTCGCCAGCTAGAAAAGGAAACTCGATGACTCGTCTTCGTGCCATCTGTACCGCCGTTGCTTTGGTCTGCGCCAGCGGCCAGGTTCTTGCCGACACCGCCAGCCATAACGCCAGTGCCGAGGCTTTCCTGACCATGGCGCACGCTGACAAACTGGGCACCCCGGTGTACATGCAAGTACAGCAGATGTTTGCCCAGCGTTTCGAACAAACCAAAGCTCCTGAGTCGAAAAAAGCCGTGCTGGAAACCTACCAGGCCAAGGCCAACGCCGCTCTGGACCAGGCCATTGGCTGGAACAAGCTGAAACCGGACATGGTCAAGCTCTACACCACCAACTTCACCGAATCCGAGCTCAAGGACCTGGTTGCGTTCTACCAGTCGCCACTGGGCAAGAAAGTCCTGGAAAAAATGCCTCAGCTGACCCAGCAATCGGCCCAGATGACCCAGGCCAAGCTGGAAAGCGCAGTGCCGGTGGTCAACAAGCTGCTGGCTGATATGACCGCTGAGCTGACGCCGAAAGACGCGGCCGCTCCAGCCAAGAAAAAGCCTTAAGCGGAGTTCGGTATGACCATGCAACAACGCATCGAATCGACGCTCGCCCTGCTTCAGCCCGAGCATCTGCAAGTGCTGGATGAAAGCCATATGCATAGCCGTGGGCTGCAAACCCATTTCAAGGCTGTGGTGGTCAGTACGCAGTTCGAAGGCCTGAACCGGGTCAAGCGCCACCAGAAGGTCTACGGCACGCTCGGCGAGCTGATGGGCGAGTTCCATGCGTTGGCGCTGCATACGTACACGCCAGAGGAATGGGCACAGATCGACGCGGCCCCTGCCTCGCCGACCTGTGCCGGCGGCAGCAAGCACTAAACCCCGGTTTTTTGTTAGAATGCCCAACGCGCCGCTAACCCGGCGCGTTTTTTTTCGCATCCGGTTCACCCCTTACGAGGGTAGCCACCTGGAGATTTACCCATGACACAACAGATTGTCGTGGCGGCACTGTATAAGTTCGTCACCCTGGAAGATTACGTCGCCCTGCGCGAGCCCCTGCTGCAAGCGATGGTCGACAACGGCATCAAAGGCACCCTGCTGATTGCCGATGAAGGCATCAACGGCACCGTGTCCGGCAGCCGCGAAGGCATCGACGGGCTGATGGCCTGGCTCAAGAACGACCCGCGCATGGACGACATCGACCATAAAGAGTCGTACTGCGATGAACAGCCGTTCTACCGCACCAAGGTCAAACTCAAGAAAGAAATCGTCACCCTCGGCGTGGAAGGCGTGGACCCGAACAAAAAGGTCGGCACCTACGTCGATCCGCAGGACTGGAACGCGCTGATCAGCGACCCACAAGTGCTGTTGATCGACACCCGTAACGATTACGAAGTCTCGATCGGTACCTTCGAAGGCGCCATCGACCCGAAAACCACCAGTTTTCGCGAATTTCCCGATTACATCAAAGCCAACTTCGATCCGGCCGTGCACAAGAAGGTCGCGATGTTCTGCACCGGTGGCATCCGCTGCGAGAAGGCCTCGAGCTACATGCTCAGCGAGGGCTACGGTGAGGTTTTTCACCTCAAGGGTGGCATCCTGAAGTACCTCGAAGAGGTGCCGCAGGAAGAAACCAAGTGGCAGGGTGACTGCTTCGTGTTCGACAACCGCGTGACCGTTCGTCACGACCTGAGCGAAGGCGACTACGATCAATGTCATGCCTGCCGCACGCCGGTGAGCGTGGAAGACCGCGCGTCTGAGCATTACGTGGCCGGCATCAGTTGCCCGCATTGCTGGGATAAGCTGAGCGAGAAGACCCGTCGCAGCGCGATCGACCGGCAGAAGCAGATCGAACTGGCCAAGGCTCGTAACCAGCCTCACCCGATCGGCTTCAACTACAAGCAAGCATCCTCCGAGGTCTGAACCATGTCTGCGCGCCTGCTCTATGTGATGGACCCGATGTGTTCCTGGTGCTGGGGCTTCGCTCCGGTTGCAAACGCATTGGTAGAGCAGGCGGCGGCGGCCGGTGTGGACGTGCATCTGGTGGTGGGTGGTTTGCGCACTGGCAGTGGCGCTGCGCTGGAACCGACCACCCGGCGCTACATTCTTGAACACTGGCAGGCGGTCACCGAGGCTACCGGCCAGCCGTTCAAGCGCGAAGGCGCGTTGCCTGACGGTTTTGTCTACGACACCGAACCTGCCTGTCGGGCGCTGGTGACTGCCCGCAACCTGGCGCCGGATTGTGCGTGGAAACTGCTCGGGCTGATTCAGCACGCCTTTTACGCTGAAGGTCGCGATGTCACGCGCGCCAGTGTCCTGGTGGAGCTGGCAGAGCAGGCCGGTCTACCACGAATTGAATTCGCTGCCGCGTTTGACCGTGCCGATACGCACGCCGCGACATCTGCCGATTTCACTTGGGTCCAGGACCTGGGTATCGCCGGTTTTCCTACGTTGCTGGCTGAGCGAAATGGGCAGTTGGCGTTGTTGACCAATGGCTATCAGCCGTTGAGCGAGTTGTCCCCGCTGCTCGGCCGCTGGCTGGAGCGTGCTGCCTGTGCATGACCTGCCCGATGATGTTGCTACCGCTAAACGTGTCGACCGTCTGAGCTGGGCGGAAATCCGCCGCCTGGCCCTGCATCACAAGAAATCCCTGTGGATCGCCAACGGCGTGGCCGTGCTGGCGACCTTGTGCAGCGTGCCGATTCCCTTGCTCCTGCCGTTGCTGGTGGACGAGGTGTTGCTGGGGCATGGTGATGCCGCGCTGAAGATCATGAACCACGCGCTGCCCGAAGGCTGGCAGAAAGCCGCGGGCTACATCGGCCTGATGCTGCTGGTGACCTTGACCCTGCGATGCATGGCGTTGCTGTTCAACGTGGTGCAGGCGAAATTGTTCGCCGGGTTGGCCAAGGACATCGTCTACCGCCTTCGCATTCGCCTGATCGAGCGTCTCAAGCGTATTTCCCTTGGCGAATATGAAAGCCTGGGCAGTGGTACGGTGACCACGCACCTTGTGACGGACCTGGACACGCTGGACAAATTCGTCGGCGAAACCCTCAGCCGTTTCCTCGTGGCCATGCTGACTCTGGTCGGTACGGCGGGCATTCTGATGTGGATGCACTGGAAACTGGCATTGCTGATTCTGCTGTTCAACCCGCTGGTGATCTACGCCACGGTGCAGTTGGGCAAGCGGGTCAAGCACCTGAAGAAACTCGAGAACGACAGTACTTCGCGCTTTACCCAGGCGCTGACCGAAACGCTGGATGCCATCCAGGAAGTTCGCGCCGGCAACCGCCAGGGGTTTTTCCTCGGTCGCTTGGGGCAACGCGCCCGGGACGTGCGTGACTATGCGGTGAATTCGCAATGGAAAACCGATGCGTCGAATCGGGCCAGCGGTTTGCTGTTCCAGTTCGGCATCGATATTTTCCGGGCCGCGGCGATGCTCACCGTGCTGTTTTCCGACCTTTCAATCGGCCAGATGCTCGCGGTGTTCAGCTACCTGTGGTTCATGATCGGTCCGGTGGAACAACTGCTGAACCTGCAATATGCCTACTACGCTGCCGGTGGTGCGCTGTCGCGGATCAACGAACTGCTGTCCCGAGCCGATGAGCCCGAATACCCGGGCGGTGTCGACCCATTTGTCGGTCGTGAAACGGTCGGGCTGGAAGTCCAGGGGCTGAGCTTCGGTTACGGCGATGAACTGGTCCTGAACCAGATGAACCTGTCCATCGCCCCCGGTGAAAAGGTCGCGATCGTCGGCGCCAGTGGCGGTGGCAAGAGCACGCTGGTGCAACTGCTGCTGGGCTTGTACACGCCGTTGGCCGGAACCATTCGCTTCGGCGGTTCGACCCAGCAGGAGATCGGCCTGGAAACCGTGCGGGAAAATGTTGCGGTGGTCCTGCAGCATCCGGCGCTGTTCAACGACACCATCCGGGCCAACCTGACCATGGGCCGCGAGCGCAGTGACGAGGCCTGCTGGCAGGCGCTGGAAATCGCCCAATTGCACGGCACGGTCCGGGATTTGCCCAATGGCCTGGACAGCGTCGTCGGGCGCTCCGGGGTACGTTTGTCCGGTGGGCAGCGTCAACGCCTGGCCATCGCCCGGATGGTACTGGCCGAGCCCAAGGTGGTGATCCTCGACGAAGCCACCTCCGCGCTGGACGCCGCCACCGAATACAACCTGCACCAGGCGCTGGCGCGTTTCCTGAGCAACCGCACCACGTTGATCATCGCCCACCGACTTTCGGCGGTAAAACAGGCCGACCGTGTGCTGGTGTTCGACGGCGGGCAAGTTGCCGAGGATGGCGATCATCAGCAGCTGATTGCCGAGGGTGGTCTGTACGCCAAGCTCTACGGTCATTTGCAGCGGTTGTAGCGAGATGATATCAAGGGTACAGGACGCTACTTCATTACTATAAAAAAACATCGCCGCGACCGGATTCAGCGGCCGCGATACTCCCACCGGGCATAGCGTGTCGCTTGCCGGGATTGGAATCGCAACCTAGTCTAGCTACAGCGATTTCGTCCGGAAGACGAGCAGGCAGTGCTAATGCAAGGGACCACATGAATCAAACCCGGACTCTCGGAACGCCACGGTTGTTGGGCATCGTCTGGCCATTTATCGCCGTTGTGGTGTTTCAAGCCTTGTTGGGCGGCGTTAGCCTTTACGTGCTGTCGGCGGTTCGCGGCTATGTTGCCGGCGAAAGCCTATGGTCCAAGGGCCAGAAAGACGCCATCTATTACCTCAACCTCTACGCCGACAGCGGCGACGAAGCGATTTTTCATAAATACCAGAACGCCATTTCCGTGCCTCAGGGCGGGCATGAATTACGTGTGGCGCTCGATCATCGGCCGCCGAACATCGAGGCGGCACGTGTGGCGATCCTCAAGGGCGGCAACCATCCGGATGACATCACCAGTGTGATCTGGCTGTACCTGAATTTCCGGCACTTCAGTTACCACGAGAAAGCCATCGACCTTTGGAGGGTGGGCGACGCGTATCTGGTGCAACTCGATGCCATTGCGCGGGAGATGCATCAACGCATCACCACCAGGCAGGCCACCGATGCCGATATCAAGCGCTGGAAGGATCAGATATTCGTCATCAACGAAAGTGTGACACCGGCGGCGAAGGCCTTCAGCGATGCCTTGGGCGAAGGCTCGCGGATGATCCTGCGACTGTTGCTGGTGACCAACCTCGCCACCGCCCTGGGCTTGATTGCATTGGCCTTGATGCGCACCCATAAACTGCTCAAGCAGCGCCATGCCTTCGCCGATGCATTGCAACTGGAGAAAGAACGGGCGCAGATCACCCTGCAATCAATTGGCGACGGCGTGATCACCACGGATGTTTCCGGTGCGATTGCCTACATGAATCCGGCGGCCGAAGCGTTGACCCACTGGAAGGCCGAGCAGGCGACGGGGTTGCCGCTGGCGGCGCTGTTCAACCTGTTGGACGAAAATGCCCAGTCCGACGGTTTCACTCTGATCGAACATATTCTGAGCGGCCAGCTCAGTGGCGGCAGTGAACACTCCAAGCTGATTCAACGCCTGGATGGCAGCACGGTGTCGGTCACGCTGGTGGGCGCGCCGATCCGCAATGCCGGCAAAGTCAGCGGGACGGTGCTGGTGCTGCATGACATGACCCAGGAGCGGCAATACATCGCCAATCTGTCGTGGCAGGCGACCCACGACGCCTTGACCGGGCTTGCCAACCGCCGAGAGTTCGAATATCGCCTGGAACAGGCGCTGCATAACCTGACCCGCTACGCGGGTCGCCATGCCCTGATGTTCCTCGATCTGGATCAGTTCAAACTGGTCAACGATACCTGCGGCCACGCGGCGGGCGACGAACTGTTGCGGCATATCTGTGCCTTGTTGCAATCCGGGCTGCGCGAAGGCGATACCTTGGCGCGCCTTGGCGGCGACGAGTTCGGTATCCTGCTGGAAAACTGCGCACCGGAAGCGGCGGAGAAAATTGCCGAAAGCCTGCGACAGACTGTGCAGAATCTGCATTTTGTCTGGAAGGGCCGGCCTTTCGTGACCACTGTCAGTATCGGGCTGGTCCATGTCGCACAGAATCCGACGACGCTCGAAACCTCGCTGCGTGCTGCCGACATGGCGTGCTACATGGCCAAGGAAAAGGGCCGGAACCGGGTCCAGGTCTATCATCCGGATGACTCGGAATTGTCCCTGCGCTTCGGCGAAATGGCCTGGGTGCAGCGTTTGCACATGGCGCTGGAGGAAGACCGCTTCTGCCTGTATGCCCAGGAAATTGCCCCCTTGGGTCATGTCGATCAGGGCGGCGGGCACATTGAAATTCTGCTGCGATTGCATGATGAAGCCGGGCGGATGATCTTGCCTGACAGCTTCATTCCGGCTGCCGAGCGTTATGGCCTGATGAGCTCGCTGGATCGTTGGGTGGTGCAGAACGTGTTCAAGATCATTGCCCAATGCCGGGCCGAGCAAGGCCCCGGGCCACTGGCCATGTGTGCGATCAATCTGTCAGGCACGACGATCGGGGATGAGGCGTTCCTGGACTTTTTGCGTGAACAGTTTGTGACGTATTCGGTTCCGCCTGAAATGATTTGTTTTGAAATTACTGAAACCAGCGCCATTTCAAATCTTGGCAGCGCCATTCGATTCATTAATGAACTCAAAGGCTTAGGCTGCCATTTTTCACTGGATGATTTTTGTGCCGGAATGTCCTCATTCGCATACCTGAAACATTTGCCTGTAGACTTCCTGAAGATCGACGGGAGTTTCGTAAAGGATATGCTGGACGACCCGATTAACCGCGCCATGGTCGAAGTGATCAATCACATTGGCCATGTGATGGGTAAGCGCACGATTGCCGAGTTTGTCGAAACGCCCCAGATCGAGCAGGCATTGCTGGAGATCGGGGTGGATTACGCTCAAGGGTATGTGATTGAACGCCCGCAGTTGTTTACCGGCGATAGCTTGTTAAGTCGTCCTGCCAGACCTCAGCCGCTGTTATTCAAGGCGCCTGGCACGTTCCGTTGAAATTCCTGCCGGTCTCACAATCACAATCAAAAGGAGCTCGACAGTGATCGACACATTCATCCGAACCGGACCGCTCATGGAAGCTGCAAGTTACCCTGCCTGGGCCCAGCGCCTGATCCAGGATTGCAGCGAGAGCAAGCGCCGGGTTGTCGAACACGAACTGTACCAACGCATGCGAGACAACAAACTCAGTGCGAAGACCATGCGCCAGTACCTGATCGGTGGCTGGCCGGTGGTCGAACAGTTCGCGTTGTATATGGCACAAAACCTGACCAAGACCCGCTTTGCCCGTCATCCCGGCGAAGACATGGCCCGTCGCTGGCTGATGCGCAACATCCGCGTCGAATTGAACCACGCCGATTACTGGGTGCACTGGAGTCGCGCGCACGGTGTCAGCCTGGAAGAGCTGCAGGCCCAGCAGGTTCCCCCCGAGCTTCACGCCCTGAGCCATTGGTGCTGGCACACCAGTTCAGCCGACTCGCTGATCGTTGCGATTGCCGCCACCAACTACGCCATTGAAGGGGCGACCGGGGAATGGTCGGCGGTAGTGTGTTCCAACGGTATCTACGCCGCCTCGTTCCCCGAGGAAGATCGCAAGCGGGCGATGAAGTGGCTGAAGATGCATGCCCAGTACGACGATGCCCATCCATGGGAAGCCCTGGAGATCATCTGCACATTGGCGGGCACCAACCCGAGCAAATCCTTGCAGGTGGAGCTGCGTCAGGTCGTTTGCAAGAGCTACGACTACATGCACCTGTTTCTCGAACGTTGCATGCAATTGGAGCACGCAGAGCGGGCACCGGTCGTGCGTGAGCGGATGGCACTGGCCGAAGGCTAATCCAGCTATTACGCAGTAAAAACTGTGGGAGCGGGCTTGCTCGCGAAAGCGGTGTGTCATTCAGCATAAATCTGGCTGACACGACGCTTTCGCGAGCAAGTCGAATCGTCGCACCGCCGCTCCCACATTGGTTTGTGTCGTGGCTGAAAAATCAGCCTGCCATCTCCAGCCGGTTACGACCTTCGCGCTTGGCCACATACAGCGCGCTGTCTGCCCGTCGCAACAGGCTTTCGGCAGACTCGCCGGGCAACAGGGTCGAACAGCCGAGGCTGACCGTCAGCACGACCGTATGACCATCGGCCAGGTACTCTTCAGACTGCGCTGCAAACCGCAGCCGCTCACCGACCAAGGCCGCGGCCTCGCGGCAGGTGTTCGAGAGCAGGATCAGGAACTCTTCACCGCCATAGCGAAACACCATGTCCACGTTGCGCAGCTGGTTTTTGATCGTGGCGGCGACCGCCTTGAGCACGTCATCGCCAGTGCTGTGGCCATGGGTGTCATTGACTTGCTTGAAATGATCGATGTCCAGCATCAGCACCGACAACGGTTGCAGATGGCGTCGGGACAGCTCGATTTCCCTTTGTAGCGTCTGGTCCATGGCGATGCGGTTGCCGGTGCCCGTCAGCGGGTCGCGCAGTGCGCTTTGGGTGGCGGTACGGTAAAGCAGCGCGTTGCGCATCGGGAAAAGCAGCGCGGCCAGCAGTGATTCGAGATTGCCCTGTTCCTGTTCGCTGAAACGCTGATTGCGACGGAAAGTCAGCTCACCCAGGTGTTCGCCTTCGTGGCTGAGGCTGTAACTGATGGAATGGTGGCCGCGTTGGCCGAACTCCAGGCGCAGGTCACTGCTCTTGTGCAGGTAGCACAAAGCGTCCAACGGCACCAATCGCTGAATCTCGCGGTAGAACGTCCCAAGAATGCGTTGCGGCTCCAGACTGGTTTGCAACTGCAGGCTCAGTTGCTGGCGCAATTGCGCAAGACTGACAGGCCTTTCCAGAAGAGGCGGCTGCTGACCAAAGCCCAGGCGCTGCAATTTGGCGCTATCGAAGTCAATTGCGTTGGTCTGGGAAGGTGGTTTCATAAGGCGTGCGCCCCTAAGCAGTAAGGGTGTCTTACAAGCAGGGTGAGAGCGGCTTAGGGCTGCGCGTCGTACTGGTCCGTCAGTCCCGTAGGACATTTCGTACAAGTTTAATCCGCTTTGTAGAAGATGAGTAATCTCAGCACTCAAGCTTCACCCCTGCCTGCTTTCACGTTGCGTGTCTGAGCAAACTTAGAGCGAAAGTCGTGCCATTCGGTTCATCCGAATAAAATCTGTATTAAATCAATTAGTTGTGGATTAACTGTTAGCTGTGTAGCGCTGCGTGCGACGTTTGTTTGACAGGTGCCTGGCTCGAGTTCGAGCGCCGCGACAGGAAGCTGGCGCGGCACCAAAAAGCGACGTGCGGTCGTTACTGGGCGTTGAACGCCTGGCCATTGATACCGGTGCTGTCCGGGCCCATCAGATAGAGGTAGACCGGCATGATCTCCTCGGGCGTCGGGTTGTTCAGCGGATTTTCGCCCGGGTAAGCCTGGGCGCGCATGCTGGTGCGGGTAGCGCCCGGGTTGATGCTGTTGGAACGTACCGGGGCCACGGTATCGACTTCGTCAGCCAGGGTTTGCATCAGGCCTTCAGTGGCGAATTTGGAGACACCGTAAGCACCCCAGTACGCACGTCCCTTGCGGCCGACGCTGCTGGAAGTAAACACCACCGAGGCATCCTGCGACAGCTTGAGCAGCGGCAGCAGTGTGCTGGTGAGCATGAACATGGCATTGACGTTGACTTGCATGACCCGCATGAAGTTTTCGCCGGAAAGCTGCTCGATCGGCGTGCGCGGGCCGATGATCGAAGCATTGTGCAGCAGGCCGTCGAGATGTCCGAACTCGCTTTCGATCATCGCTGCCAGCTCATCGTATTGATGGGGCAGGGCGGTTTCGAGGTTGAATGGGATCACCGCCGGTTGTGGATGGCCGGCGGCTTCGATTTCGTCGTAGACCTGGGTCAGGTTGGCTTCGGTCTTGCCCAGCAACAGCACGGTTGCGCCGTGGGCCGCGTAGGTTTTTGCCGCAGCGGCGCCGATGCCGCGTCCTGCGCCGGTGACCAGAATGACCCGATCCTTGAGCAGTTCGGGGCGGGCGGAATAATCAAACATAAAAAAACCTCAACAAATCAGAAGACAGGCGCTGCCCTTGTAGGAGCGAGCTAGCTCCGGGCGGCGTTCCGACGATGGTCGTCAACGATTACGCGTAAAGCCTGACACCCAGCGGCATTCTCAGGTTTTTCGCGAGCAAGCTCGCTCCTACAAAAAAGCGATTCGACTTAGCAGCTGCAAAGCGCACTATCGAGCACCTTGCGCAACTCCAGCGGATGATCGACCACCACATCCGCACCCCAATGCCGCGGATTATCATCCGGGTGGATATAGCCAAAGGTCACCGCAGCAGTCTTGGTGCCGGCATCGCGGCCCGACTCGATGTCGCGCAGGTCATCGCCGACGAACAGCACGCTGGCCGGGTCCAGGTCGAGCATCTTGCAGGCGAGGATCAGCGGTTCCGGGTCCGGTTTGCTGTTCTTCACATGATCCGGGCAGATCAGCAGCGCAGAGCGTTCAGCCAGCCCCAGCTGTTGCATGATCGGCTCGGCGAAGCGTAGCGGCTTGTTGGTGACCACGCCCCAGATCAGGTTGGCCTTCTCGATGTCCGCCAGCAACTCGCCCATGCCGTCGAACAGTTTGCTGTGGACTGCACAACCGACGAGGTAACGCTCCAGGAACTCCAGTCGCAGTTCCTCGAAACCCGGCGATTCCGGGTCCATGGCGAAGGTCACTGCGACCATCGCCTTGGCGCCGCCGGAAATCTCGTCGCGGATGTGCTTGTCGTTCATCGGCGGCAAGCCGCGGTCGGCACGCATTGCCTGACAGATCGCAATGAAGTCCGGCGCGGTGTCGAGCAGGGTGCCGTCCATGTCGAAAAGAACTGCTCTGATTGGCATCGGCTTACTCCTCGCGCAGGGTCTGGATCATGTAGTTGACGTCCACGTCGGAGGCCAGTTTGTAGTGCTTGGTCAGCGGGTTGTAGGTCAGGCCGATGATGTCCTTGACGGTCAGGCCGGCCATGCGGCTCCAGGCGCCGAGTTCGGAAGGGCGGATGAATTTCTTGAAGTCGTGGGTGCCGCGCGGCAGCAGCTTCATAATGTATTCGGCGCCGACGATGGCGAACAGGTACGCCTTCGGGTTGCGGTTGATGGTCGAGAAGAACACCTGGCCGCCGGGCTTGACCATACGGAAGCAGGCACGGATGACCGACGACGGGTCCGGCACGTGCTCAAGCATTTCCAGGCAGGTGACCACGTCGAACTGCTCGGGCATTTCCTCGGCCAGGGCTTCGGCGGTGATCTGCCGGTACTCGACGCTCACGCCCGACTCCAGCTGATGCAGTTGGGCAACCGCCAACGGCGCTTCACCCATGTCGATGCCCATCACGGTCGCGCCGCGCTGAGCCATGGCTTCGCTGAGGATGCCGCCGCCGCAACCGACGTCGAGGACCTTCTTGCCGGCCAGGTTGACCCGCTCGTCAATCCAGTTGACCCGCAGCGGGTTGATGTCGTGCAGCGGTTTGAATTCGCTTTCGCGGTCCCACCAGCGATGGGCCAGGGCCTCGAATTTGGCGATTTCGGCGTAGTCGACGTTGCTCATGGTTTAAGTCCTCTAAAACTTGAAAAATCCTGTTGCCCCGGATTGTGCTCCAGGGTGCTTACGATTCGGTGCGGCCGCTGATGCGCTGGCCCCAGGCCTTCGCGACAGTGCCAAGCTGTTGTTCATCCAGGCGTGTCAGGCGACGGTCGTCGAGCAGTTGCTTGCCGGCAACCCAAAGGTGTTTCACGCAGTCCCGGCCAGTGGCATATATAAGCTGCGAAACCGGGTCGTAGACCGGCTGCTGGGCCAGGCCGGAGAGATCGAAAGCCACCATGTCCGCCGCTTTGCCGATTTCCAATGAGCCGACTTCGGCCTCGATACCCAGCGCCCGGGCACCGTTTAGCGTGGCCATGCGCAAGGCACGATGGGCATCCAGCGCGGTGGCCGAGCCGGCGACAGCCTTGGCCAGCAGGGCTGCAGTGCGGGTTTCGCCAAGCAGGTCCAGGTCATTGTTGCTAGCTGCGCCGTCGGTGCCGACCGCAACATTGACCCCGGCCTGCCACAAACGCTCGACCGGGCAGAACCCGCTGGCCAGCTTCAGGTTCGACTCCGGGCAATGAATCACATTGCTGTTGCTTTCTACCAGCAGCGCCAGGTCTTCTTCGCTGATCTGGGTCATGTGAACTGCCTGGAAACGTGGCCCCAGCAAGCCCAGTCGCGCCAGTCGCGCCAGCGGTCGTTCACCGCGTTGCTCGACCGATTGCTGCACTTCGAAGGCGGTTTCATGTACGTGCATGTGAATCGAAGCGTCCAGCTCTTCGGCAATCACCCGGATTTTTTCCAGGTTTTCGTCGCCCACGGTGTAGGGTGCATGGGGGCCGAAGGTGACTTTGATGCGCTCGTGGTGCTTGAGATCGCCAAACAGCTCAACGCCCTGACGAATGGCTTCGTCCGCGGTAGCGGCGCCCGGAATGGGGAAATCGAGGATCGGAATCGCGATCTGCGCGCGAATGCCGCTGTTGTGCACGCGCTCACTGGCAACCTTCGGGAAGAAGTACATGTCAGAGAAACAGGTGATGCCGCCTTTGATTTGCTCGGCAATGGCCAGATCCGTGCCGTCGCGCACGAAGTCCTCGTCGACCCACTTGGCTTCGGCGGGCCAGATGTGGTTTTCCAGCCAGGTCATCAATGGCAGGTCATCGGCCAGGCCACGAAAAAGTGTCATCGCCGCGTGCCCGTGGGCATTGATCAGGCCGGGGCTGAGCAGCATGTCGGGCAATTCGCGGGTTTCGGTTGCGTTAAGCTTCAGCGCGGCGGAACGTGGGCCGATAAACACGATGCGTCCATCACGGATGCCCACGCCATGTTCCTTGAGGACAACACCAGCGGGTTCGACGGGTACCAGCCAGGTCGGCAGCAATAACAGGTCGAGCGCAGCGGCAGTGTTCGGCATCGAAGGTCGGTTCCAGTGCTTTTGTATAGGATGGCGAAGTATACCCGAGCGTCTTCGCGGGGGGATCGCTATAATCGGCGGCTTTTGTTCATGAGTGCGGGGTGAGGGATGCGCGATCGACTGTTGGCTGCGGAAAAGGTAAAGGCCATCGATTGGCGTGATGGCGCTCTTCATCTGCTGGATCAGCGTATTTTGCCGTTCGAGGAAACCTGGATTGCCTACACCAGCGCCGCTGGCGTGGCCGAGGCCATTCGCTCGATGGTGGTGCGTGGCGCGCCGGCCATCGGCATTAGCGCCGCTTATGGCATCGTACTGGCGGCCCGTGCCCGGATTGCCGAGGGTGGCGACTGGTACGCTGCACTGGAAGAGGATTTCATGCTGTTGGCCGATTCCCGTCCTACTGCGGTCAACCTGTTCTGGGCGCTGGGTCGCATGCACGACCGGCTTGATCGCCTGAAGGACAATGCCGATCCGCTCGCGGTACTGGAGGCCGAGGCCATCGCCATTCACGAAAGTGATCGCGAAGCCAACCTGACCATGGCGCAACTGGGTGTCGACCTGATCCGCAAGCATCAGGGCAACGCCCAGGCGATCCTCACCCACTGCAATACCGGCGCGCTGGCCACGGGCGGCTTTGGCACGGCACTGGGGGTGATTCGTGGGGCTTTCATCGAGGGTATGGTCGAGCAGGTCTATGTCGACGAAACCCGCCCATGGCTGCAGGGCTCGCGACTGACCGCGTGGGAACTGGCCAATGAAGGCATTCCCGTGACCCTCAATGTCGATTCCGCCGCGGCGCATATCATGAAGACCAAAGGCCCTACCTGGGTCATCGTCGGTGCTGACCGGATCACCGCCAATGGCGACGTGGCCAACAAGATCGGCACCTATCAACTGGCCGTCAACGCCATGCACCACGGCGTGCGCTTCATGGTGGTGGCGCCGAGTTCGACCATCGACATGAACCTGGCCAGTGGCGATGACATTCCGATTGAAGAGCGTGATGGTCGCGAGTTGCTGGAGGTCGGTGGCAAGCGAGTCGGCGCTGATGTCCATGCCTTTAACCCGGTGTTCGACGTGACGCCGGCGGATCTGATCGATGCGATCGTCACCGAAAAAGGCATCGTCGAGCGTCCGGATACGGCGAAGATGGCGCAGTTGATGTGCCGTAAGCGTCTGCATTAATTATCTTTGGCGTCTATTCAATCGCTTTCGCGGGCAAGCCCGCTCCCACAGTGTTTTATGGTGTTCACAAAACCTGTGGGAGCGGGCTTGCCCGCGAAGAGGCCCTCAAAGCCAACAAATCAACCAGAATCAGCCACAAATTCTCCATTCAACACAGCTCTAAGCCTCTCTCGTCCCCTTCAAGCCTGTCACCGGTCAACTAACTACTCTCCATGCGCATCTGGGGGATAGGTGCGTGGCGGCTCTTGTGATAACATCCGGCGGTTTCCAGGGTTGCCCAAAGTGGCGACCCGTACTGCGCAGATCCATGGCATAACTCGTTGATTTGTTGTAAGCCAATGCATGGCACTGAGCCTGCAGCGGCGAGCTTCGTTGGTCCTGACGAAGTTTCACCAGAAAAAGGAATCAGGCTTCTCATGGGCGAACTGGCCAAAGAAATCCTCCCGGTCAATATCGAAGACGAGCTGAAGCAGTCCTACCTCGACTACGCGATGAGCGTAATTGTCGGGCGGGCACTGCCGGATGCGCGCGATGGCTTGAAGCCCGTGCACCGGCGCGTGCTGTTCGCGATGAGCGAGCTGGGCAACGACTTCAACAAGCCGTACAAGAAATCTGCCCGTGTTGTCGGTGACGTGATCGGTAAGTATCACCCGCACGGTGATACCGCGGTGTACGACACCATCGTTCGGATGGCACAGCCATTCTCCCTGCGCTACCTGCTGGTAGACGGCCAGGGCAACTTCGGTTCGGTGGACGGCGACAACGCCGCGGCCATGCGATACACCGAAGTGCGCATGACCAAGCTGGCGCACGAGCTGCTGGCTGACCTGCATAAAGAAACCGTGGACTGGGTGCCGAACTACGACGGCACCGAAATGATCCCGGCGGTCATGCCGACCCGTATTCCCAACCTGCTGGTCAACGGCTCCAGCGGTATCGCCGTGGGCATGGCGACCAACATTCCGCCGCACAACCTCGGTGAAGTCATCGACGGTTGCCTGGCGCTCATCGACAACCCCGAGCTGACCGTCGACGAGCTGATGCAATACATCCCCGGTCCGGACTTCCCGACCGCCGCGATCATCAACGGTCGCGCCGGCATCATCGAAGCCTACCGTACCGGTCGCGGGCGCATTTACATGCGCGCCCGCTCGATGATCGAAGACATCGACAAGGTCGGTGGTCGTCAGCAGATCGTCATCACCGAACTCCCTTACCAGCTGAACAAGGCACGTCTGATCGAGAAGATCGCCGAGCTGGTCAAAGAGAAGAAGCTCGAAGGTATCACCGAACTGCGCGACGAGTCCGACAAGGACGGTATGCGCGTCGTGATCGAGCTGCGTCGCGGCGAAGTGCCTGAGGTCATCCTCAACAACCTCTACGCCCAGACCCAGCTGCAAGCGGTGTTCGGTATCAACATCGTCGCGCTGATCGACGGCCGTCCGCGGATCCTTAACCTCAAGGACCTGCTGGAAGCCTTCGTGCGTCACCGTCGCGAAGTGGTGACCCGTCGTACCGTGTTCGAACTGCGCAAGGCGCGCGAACGTGGTCACATCCTTGAAGGTCAAGCGGTTGCCCTGTCGAACATCGACCCGGTCATCGCCCTGATCAAGGCGTCGCCAACGCCGTCGGAAGCCAAGGAAGCGTTGATCAGTACCCCTTGGGAATCCTCGGCCGTGGTGGCGATGGTCGAACGTGCCGGCGCCGATTCGTGCCGTCCGGAAAACCTCGATCCGCAATACGGTCTGCGCGACGGCAAGTACTTCCTGTCGCCAGAGCAGGCACAAGCCATTCTGGAACTGCGTCTGCACCGCCTGACCGGTCTGGAACACGAAAAACTGCTGGCCGAGTATCAAGAGATCCTCAACCAGATCGGCGAGCTGATCCGCATCCTCAACAGCGCCACGCGCCTGATGGAAGTGATCCGCGAAGAGCTGGAAGTGATTCGCGCCGAATACGGCGATGTGCGTCGTACCGAAATCCTCGATGCCCGTCTCGACCTGACCCTGGGTGACATGATCCCGGAAGAAGAGCGCGTCGTGACCATTTCCCACGGTGGCTACGCCAAGACCCAGCCGCTGGCTGCGTACCAGGCCCAGCGTCGTGGCGGTAAAGGCAAGTCGGCGACCGGCGTCAAGGATGAGGACTACATCGCTCACCTGCTGGTTGCCAACAGCCACACCACGCTGCTGCTGTTCTCCAGCAAGGGCAAGGTGTACTGGCTGAAAACCTACGAAATCCCTGAAGCGTCCCGCGCTGCCCGTGGTCGTCCGCTGGTCAACCTGTTGCCGCTGGATGACGGTGAGTACATCACCACCATGCTGCCGGTCGAGGAATACACCGAAGGTCACTACATCTTCATGGCCACCGCCAACGGCACCGTGAAGAAGACCCCGCTGGAATCCTTCAGCCGTCAACGCAGCGTCGGCCTGATCGCGCTGGAGCTGGACGAAGGCGACGTGCTGATTTCCGCGGCCATCACCGATGGCGAGCGCGAAGTGATGCTGTTCTCCGATGGCGGCAAGGTCACCCGCTTCAAGGAATCCGACGTTCGCGCCATGGGCCGTACCGCCCGCGGTGTGCGCGGCATGCGTCTGCCGGAGGGCCAGAAGCTGATTTCCATGCTGATCCCGGAAGAAGGCAGCCAGATCCTCACCGCTTCGGCGCGTGGCTACGGCAAGCGCACGGCGATCACTGAGTTCCCTGAGTACAAGCGTGGCGGCCAGGGCGTTATCGCCATGGTCAGCAACGAGCGTAACGGCCGTCTGGTCGGTGCGGTCCAGGTGCTCGACGGCGAGGAAATCATGCTGATTTCCGACCAGGGTACCCTGGTGCGCACCCGCGTCGACGAAGTGTCCAGCCTGGGTCGTAACACCCAGGGCGTGACTCTGATCAAGCTGGCCAACGACGAAACACTGGTCGGGCTGGAGCGGGTTCAGGAGCCGTCGGAAGTCGAGGGTGAAGAGCTGGAAGGTGAAGAGGGTGAAGGGTTTGTTGGTGAAGTCGTGATCGACGACGTTGCCGAAGACCAGCAACTCGACGCCGCCGCTGACGAAGAACCACAGGAATAAGCGGGTAAGCAGGGGGCGGATGAAAATTCGCCCCCTTGTTGTTTGTCCGTAACGAAATATCGACGCCCATGAAGAACCAGTGTGGGAGCGGGCTTGCTCGCGAAGACGGACTGACATCCAATGAAGATGTCGCCAGTCCAACCGCTTTCGCGAGCAAGCCCGCTCCCACATGGTATTGGTGTCGGCTGATGATTTATTGCGTGATACCACCAAATCAGAGCGAGATTGGATGTGAGCAAGAGAGCATATAACTTCTGTGCCGGTCCTGCGGCGCTTCCCGAAGCTGTCCTGCAGCGCGCCCAGGGTGAACTCCTCGACTGGCACGGCAAGGGTCTGTCGGTCATGGAAATGAGCCATCGCAGCGATGAGTTCGTGTCCATCGCCACCAAGGCCGAGCAGGATCTGCGTGATCTGCTGAATATCCCTTCGAACTATAAAGTGCTGTTTCTGCAAGGTGGCGCCAGCCAGCAATTCGCTCAGATTCCTCTGAACCTGTTGCCGGAAAACGGCTCTGCCGACTATATCGACACCGGTATCTGGTCGCAGAAAGCCATCGAAGAAGCTTCGCGCTTCGGCCACGTCAATGTTGCCGGCACCGCCAAGCCTTACGACTACTTCGCTATTCCCGGCCAGAACGAATGGAAGCTGTCGAAAGACGCGGCCTACGTTCACTACGCGCCGAACGAAACCATCGGCGGCCTGGAATTCCAATGGATTCCCGAGACCGGTGATATCCCGCTGGTCGCCGACATGTCCTCGGACATCCTGTCGCGCCCGGTGGATGTTTCGCGCTTCGGCATGATCTACGCCGGCGCCCAGAAAAACATCGGTCCGAGCGGTATCGTCGTCAACATCGTTCGCGAAGACCTGCTGGGTCATGCGCGCTCCATTTGCCCGACCATGCTCAACTACAAGGTCGCGGCCGATAACGGTTCGATGTACAACACCCCGCCGACCCTGGCCTGGTACCTGTCCGGCCTGGTGTTCGAGTGGCTCAAGGAGCAGGGCGGCGTCGAGGCCATCGGCAAGCTCAACGAAGTCAAGCAGCGCACGCTGTACGGCTTCATCGATGCCAGTGGCCTGTACAGCAACCCGATCAACAAGTCGGACCGCTCGTGGATGAACGTGCCGTTCCGCCTGGCTGATGATCGTCTGGACAAGCCGTTCCTGGCTGGTGCCGACGAGCGTGGCCTGTTGAACCTCAAGGGGCACCGTTCCGTGGGCGGCATGCGCGCCTCCATCTATAACGCCGTCGACATCAACGCGGTCAATGCGCTGGTTTCGTACATGGCAGAGTTCGAGAAGGAACACGGCTAATGTCTGAGCAAGAACTCAAGGCACTGCGCCTGCGCATTGATGCCCTGGACGAAAAGGTCCTGGAGCTGATCAGTGAGCGTGCGCGCTGCGCCCAGGAAGTCGCGCGAGTAAAGATGGCCTCGCTGGCCGAAGGCGAAGTGCCGGTGTTCTATCGTCCTGAGCGTGAAGCTCAGGTGCTCAAGCGTGTCATGCAGCGTAACCAGGGGCCGCTGGGCAACGAAGAAATGGCGCGGTTGTTCCGCGAAATCATGTCTTCGTGCCTGGCGCTCGAGCAGCCGCTGAAAGTGGCTTACCTCGGCCCTGAAGGTACGTTCACCCAGGCGGCGGCCATGAAGCACTTCGGCCACGCGGTGATCAGCAAGCCGATGGCGGCGATCGACGAAGTGTTCCGTGAAGTGGCGGCCGGTGCGGTGAATTTTGGCGTGGTGCCGGTGGAGAACTCCACCGAGGGCGCAGTCAACCATACCCTCGACAGCTTCCTCGAACATGACATGGTGATCTGCGGCGAAGTCGAGCTGCGTATCCACCATCACCTGTTGGTCGGTGAAAACACCAAGACCGACAGCATCAGCCGCATCTACTCCCACGCCCAGTCCTTGGCCCAGTGCCGCAAGTGGCTGGACGCCCATTACCCGAATGTCGAGCGCGTGGCAGTGTCGAGCAACGCCGAAGCGGCCAAGCGGGTCAAGGGTGAGTGGAACTCCGCGGCGATTGCCGGCGACATGGCGGCCGGCCTGTACGGCTTGACCCGTCTGGCCGAAAAAATCGAGGACCGTCCGGATAACTCCACGCGCTTCCTCATGATCGGCAACCAGGAAGTGCCGCCGACCGGCGACGACAAGACATCGATCATCGTTTCGATGAGCAACAAGCCGGGTGCGCTTCACGAGTTGCTGGTGCCGTTCCACGACAATGGCATCGACCTGACGCGAATCGAGACTCGTCCGTCGCGCAGCGGTAAATGGACCTACGTGTTCTTCATCGACTTCGTCGGCCATCATCGTGACCCGCTGGTCAAAGGTGTGCTGGAAAAGATCAGTCAGGAAGCAGTGGCACTCAAGGTGCTGGGTTCCTACCCGAAAGCAGTTCTCTAAGGGGCGGTAGCAAATGAGTGGCAATTTCCTCGCTCTGGCACAGCCGGGCGTGCAACAACTTTCGCCTTACGTTCCGGGCAAACCCGTGGACGAACTGGCGCGTGAGCTGGATCTCGATCCAGCCAGCATCGTCAAACTGGCGAGCAACGAAAACCCGCTGGGCGCCGGTCCCAAGGCGCTGGCGGCGATCCGCGATGCGCTGCCCGAGCTGCCCCGTTATCCGGACGGCAACGGTTTTGCGCTCAAGAGCCTGCTGGCCGAGCAGTGCCGCGTCGAACTCGACCAGGTCACGCTGGGCAACGGTTCCAACGACATCCTGGAGCTGGTTGCGCGTGCTTATCTGGCGCCGGGCCTGAATGCGGTGTTCAGCGAGCATGCGTTCGCGGTCTACCCGATTGCCACCCAGGCGGTCGGCGCGCAGGCCAAGGTGGTTCCAGCCAAGGATTGGGGGCATGACCTGCCTGCCATGCTGGCGGCGATCGATGCCAACACCCGCGTGGTGTTCATCGCCAACCCGAACAACCCGACCGGGACCTGGTTCGACGCCGAGGCGCTGGATGAATTCCTGCAGGATGTTCCGGAGCATGTGCTGGTCGTGCTGGACGAGGCCTACATCGAGTACGCCGAAGGCAGCGATCTGCCGGATGGTCTGGGCTTCCTGGCGGCTTATCCGAACCTGCTGGTTTCCCGTACCTTCTCCAAGGCCTATGGCCTGGCAGCGCTGCGCGTGGGTTATGGTTTGTCCACGGCGGTGGTCGCAGACGTGCTGAACCGTGTACGCCAGCCGTTCAACGTGAATAGCCTGGCCTTGGCCGCGGCCTGTGCGGCGTTGAAGGACGAAGAGTATCTGGCGCAAAGCCGTCAGTTGAACGAGTCCGGCATGCAGCAACTGGTAGCCGGTTTTCGTGAGCTGGGGCTGAGCTGGATTGCGTCCAAAGGCAATTTCATCTGCGTCGATCTCGGTCAGGTCGCGGCCCCGGTGTTCCAGGGCTTGCTGCGTGAAGGCGTGATCGTGCGTCCGGTGGCCAACTATGGCATGCCGAACCACCTGCGCATCACCATTGGCCTGCCGGCAGAGAACAGCCGCTTCCTTGAGGCGCTGACCAAGGTTCTGGCTCGTGGTTGATGTCACTGCGCTGCAATCTGCTGAACCTATGATCGGTCGCCTGGTGGTGGTCGGTCTCGGGTTGATCGGCGGTTCGTTTGCCAAGGGTTTGCGTGAAAGCGGTCTGTGCCGCGAAGTGGTCGGGGTTGATCTCGATCCACAATCGCGCAAACTCGCGGTCGAGTTGGGTGTGGTGGATCGCTGCGAGGAAGACCTGGGCGTTGCTTGTCAGGGCGCCGACGTCATCCAACTGGCGGTGCCGATCCTGGCCATGGAGAAAGTGCTCGCGCGTCTGGCGGGCATGGATCTGGGGCAGGCAATCCTGACCGATGTCGGCAGTGCCAAGGGCAATGTGGTGCGTGCGGCCACCGAAGCATTTGGCAAGATGCCGTCATCCTTCGTGCCGGGGCATCCGATTGCCGGTTCGGAGCAGAGTGGGGTGGAAGCTTCCAACGCCGAGCTGTTCCGTCGCCACAAAGTGATCCTGACGCCGCTGGAGCAAACCGATCCTGCAGCCCTGGCGGTAGTCGACCGTTTGTGGCGCGAACTGGGTGCCGATGTCGAGCACATGCAGGTCGAGCGTCACGACGAAGTACTGGCCGCGACCAGCCATCTGCCGCACTTGCTGGCGTTCGGTTTGGTCGACTCACTGGCCAAGCGCAATGAAAATCTTGAGATCTTCCGTTACGCTGCGGGCGGTTTCCGCGATTTCACAAGAATCGCCGGAAGCGACCCGGTCATGTGGCATGACATCTTCCTCGCCAACCGCGAAGCTGTCCTGCGCACACTCGATACATTTCGCAGCGATCTCGACGCCTTGCGCGACGCGGTCGATGCAGGGGATGGGCACCAATTGTTGGGCGTTTTCACTCGCGCCCGGGTTGCCCGCGAGCATTTCAGTAAAATCCTGGCCCGCAGGGCCTATGTGGACGCTATGAATTCCAACGATCTGATTTTCCTGGCTCAACCTGGTGGCCGCCTGTCCGGTCGGATTCGCGTACCGGGTGACAAATCGATTTCCCACCGTTCGATCATGCTCGGCTCCCTGGCCGAAGGCGTCACTGAAGTCGAAGGCTTCCTCGAGGGCGAAGATGCCCTGGCGACCTTGCAGGCATTCCGTGACATGGGCGTGGTCATCGAAGGTCCGCACCACGGTCGCGTGACCATTCACGGCGTCGGCCTGCATGGCCTGAAGCCGGCACCGGGCCCGATCTACCTGGGCAACTCCGGTACTTCGATGCGCCTGCTGTCCGGCCTGCTGGCTGCGCAGAACTTCGACAGCACCTTGACTGGCGACGCTTCGCTGTCCAAGCGCCCGATGAATCGCGTGGCCAATCCGCTGCGCGAAATGGGTGCGGTGATCGAAACCGCCGCCGAAGGTCGTCCGCCGATGATCATTCGCGGTGGCAACAAGCTCAAGGGTCTGACCTACACCATGCCGATGGCCAGTGCCCAGGTTAAGTCCTGCCTGCTGTTGGCTGGTCTGTATGCCGAAGGCAAGACCACGGTTACCGAGCCTGCTCCGACCCGCGACCATACCGAGCGCATGCTGCGTGGTTTCGGCTACCCGGTAACGGTCAATGGTGCGACCGCATCGGTCGAGTCCGGCAACAAGCTGACCGCGACCCACATTGAAGTCCCGGGTGATATTTCGTCCTCGGCGTTCTTCCTGGTGGCGGCGTCGATCGCCGAAGGTTCGGAGCTGGTGCTGGAGCACGTCGGCATCAACCCGACCCGTACCGGTGTGATCGATATCCTGCGCCTGATGGGCGCCGACATCACCCTGGAAAACCAGCGTGAAGTGGGTGGTGAGCCTGTAGCTGACTTGCGCGTACGTGCAGCTAAACTCAAGGGTATCGAGATTCCCGAGGCGCTGGTTCCACTGGCGATCGACGAGTTTCCGGTATTGTTCGTCGCCGCCGCCTGTGCCGAAGGGCGCACCGTGTTGCGGGGCGCCGAAGAGCTGCGGGTCAAGGAGTCGGATCGCATCCAGGTCATGGCCGATGGTTTGCTGGCGCTGGGCGTCAAGTGCGAGCCAACCCCGGATGGCATCATCATCGACGGCGGCCAGATCGGCGGCGGTGAAGTACACGGCCATGGTGATCACCGTATCGCCATGGCGTTCAGCGTTGCTTCGCTGCGCGCCAGTGCGCCGATCCGCATTCATGATTGCGCCAACGTCGCGACGTCGTTCCCGAATTTCCTGGCGCTGTGCGCACAGGTCGGTATTCGCGTGGCACAAGAGGCACAGTCGTGATCAACATTGCACCGGTCATCACCATCGATGGGCCAAGCGGCTCGGGCAAGGGCACGGTAGCCGGGATCCTGGCCAAGCGCCTGGGCTGGAACCTGCTGGATTCCGGTGCGTTGTACCGATTGCTGGCCTTCGCCGCGCATAACCACGGTGTCGACCTGACCAATGAAGAGCTGCTGAAGAAACTCGCCGCTCATCTGGATGTGCAGTTCATCGCGGCGACGGACGGTCAGTTGCAACGCATCATTCTGGAAGGTGATGAGGTCAGCGATGTCATTCGCACCGAAAGCGTCGGTTCCGGCGCTTCCCAGGTGGCTGCACTGCCCGCTGTACGCGAGGCGCTGCTGCAGCGCCAGCGAGCCTTTCAGGAAGCGCCGGGCCTTGTGGCGGATGGTCGCGATATGGGCACGGTGGTTTTTCCGGACGCGCCGCTGAAGATTTTTCTGACCGCCAGCGCCGAGGAACGGGCTCGTCGTCGATATTTGCAGTTGAAGGGCAAGGTCGAGGGTGTTAGTCTGTCGAGTCTGCTAGATGAGATACGTGCGCGCGATGAGCGTGACACCCAGCGAGCGGTAGCCCCGCTCAAACCGGCGGCTGACGCCATACAGCTGGATTCCACGGAATTATCCATCGACCAGGTGCTGGAACGCATCATGAGCGAGATCGCCATTCGCGATATCGCCGGGTGACCAAGAAGGCCGCAGGGGACCAGTCATAGTCCTGCGGTGGCTTCTTTTAAATGAAACTAACCCACACCGTCTGGGGTGTGGAGATGGGCGTATTCTTCGCCCTCATCGACAGGAATTAAAATGAGCGAAAGCTTTGCGGAACTCTTTGAAGAAAGCCTAAAAACCCTGAACCTTCAGGCAGGCTCCATCATCACCGGTGTTATCGTTGATATCGATTACCAGGCTCGCTGGGTAACCGTTCACGCTGGCCTGAAGTCTGAAGCACTCATCCCGCTTGAGCAGTTCTACAACGACGCTGGCGAACTGAACATCAACGTCGGTGACGAAGTTCACGTTGCTCTGGACTCGGTTGAAGACGGCTTTGGTGAAACCAAGCTGTCCCGTGAAAAAGCCAAGCGCGCTGAATGCTGGATTGTTCTGGAAGCAGCCTTCGCAGCCGAAGAAGTGGTCAAGGGCGTTATCAACGGTAAGGTTAAAGGCGGCTTCACTGTCGACGTTAACGGCATCCGTGCGTTCCTGCCAGGTTCTCTGGTTGACGTCCGTCCAGTGCGCGACACCACGCACCTGGAAGGCAAAGAGCTGGAATTCAAGGTCATCAAGCTGGACCAGAAGCGCAACAACGTTGTCGTTTCCCGTCGCAGCGTCCTGGAAGCCGAGAACTCCGCTGAGCGCGAAGCTCTGCTGGAATCCCTGCAGGAAGGCCAACAAGTCAAAGGTATCGTCAAGAACCTCACCGATTACGGCGCATTCGTCGATCTGGGTGGCGTCGATGGCCTGCTGCACATTACCGACATGGCTTGGAAGCGTATCAAGCATCCTTCCGAAATCGTCAACGTTGGCGACGAGATCGATGTCAAGGTTCTGAAGTACGATCGCGAGCGCAATCGTGTTTCCCTGGGCCTGAAGCAGCTGGGCGAAGATCCATGGGTTGCTATCAAAGCCCGTTACCCAGAAAGCACTCGCGTTACCGCGCGTGTAACCAACCTGACCGACTACGGCTGCTTCGCTGAGCTGGAAGAAGGCGTTGAAGGTCTGGTACACGTTTCCGAAATGGACTGGACCAACAAGAACATCCACCCTTCGAAAGTCGTACAAGTCGGCGACGAAGTGGAAGTTATGGTTCTGGACATCGACGAAGAGCGTCGCCGTATCTCCCTGGGCATCAAGCAGTGCAAATCTAACCCATGGGAAGATTTCTCTGGCCAGTTCAACAAGGGCGATAAAATCTCCGGCACCATCAAGTCGATCACCGATTTCGGTATCTTCATTGGTCTGGACGGTGGCATCGACGGTCTGGTTCACCTGTCCGACATCTCCTGGAACGAAGTGGGCGAAGAAGCCGTTCGCCGCTTCAAGAAGGGCGACGAGCTGGACACCGTTATCCTGTCGGTTGACCCAGAGCGCGAGCGCATCTCCCTGGGTATCAAGCAGCTGGAAAGCGATCCGTTCTCCGAGTACGTTCAAGAGAACGACAAAGGCGCCATCGTTAAAGGCATCGTGAAGGAAGTTGACGCTAAAGGCGCCATCATCACTCTGGCCGACGATATCGAAGCGACTCTGAAAGCCTCTGAAATCAGCCGTGACCGCGTTGAAGACGCGCGCAACGTTCTGAAAGAAGGCGAAGAAGTAGAAGCCAAGATCATCAGCGTTGACCGCAAGAGCCGTGTAATTCAGCTCTCGATCAAGTCGAAAGACGTTGAAGACGAGAAAGAAGCAATCCAGAGCCTGCGCGACAAGCCAGTAGCTACTGATGCTCCTGTGGCCACCACTCTGGGTGACCTGCTGCGTGCACAAATGGAAAAGCAGAACTAAGTTCTGATTTTCTGTAAAAAAAAGGGCGACTTCGGTCGCCCTTTTTTGTGCCTGGAGTTTGGTGAATCAAGCGAGGCTGTAACTGCTTGAGTCGTGAACCAAAAACGTCGAAAGAAGGTCTGATTGTTTAGTCGGATCAAACGCTTATTTGCAGCTAGTCTTTAGCCTGAGACTGATGATCGCCCGGTAGGCTTTCTGGCAAAAGGATGTGAATGAACAAGCTCATTGTCGCAGTGGCGGTGCTGGTACTGGTGCTGGCGGGTTGTACCACCAATGCCAAAACTCACGCGGTGCGTGGGGTTAGTGGTATTGAGGTGGATTGTTCGGGGCTCGGTTCGAGATGGGAGCGGTGTTACAAGCGCGCGGCCAAGGAGTGCAGGGGGGCAGGCTACAAGGTTGTAGCAAGGTCTGATGATATCAAGGAAGAGGAGGAGGGACTCCCCTTTGGATTCAACCCGGCAGGTTTCCTGACGCGCAGTATGTTGGTGATTTGCCGATGACTTTGTGATCGCCCAGAAGTCTTCCCCTTCCAGGAATCAAGCATTTTGGGGTGGTGGGATAGATGGAAAAACTCGGGCTGTTCAAAATCTTGCGGGCGTGCTAAAACCTTTGAAGCGCTGACCTAGCTGCTTGAAAAAGAAGGGAAAAATATGACGAAGTCGGAGTTGATCGAACGAATTGTCACCCATCAAGGGCTGCTCTCATCCAAGGATGTGGAGTTGGCCATCAAGACCATGCTTGAGCAAATGTCCCAATGTCTGGCTACCGGGGATCGTATCGAGATCCGGGGGTTTGGCAGCTTCTCTCTGCACTACCGCGCACCACGGGTCGGCCGTAATCCGAAAACCGGCCAGTCTGTCAGTCTCGACGGCAAGTTCGTTCCTCACTTCAAGCCAGGTAAAGAGCTGCGTGACCGGGTGAATGAAGAAGAAGAGGATGGGCATTGCGGTCTTTGATTTTAAGGAGTTGGCAATGCGTAACCTAAAGCGCGTCATGCTCGTGGTGTTCGTACTGTTACTGGTATTGGCGATTCTCGCGTTCGTGCTCGAGAACCAGCAGTCTGTTTCATTGTTATTCCTTGGCTGGTCGGGGCCGCAGCTACCCGTTTCATTGGCGGTACTGTCGGCGCTTATGGTGGGTATGGTGATCGGGCCTATGTTGCATTGGTTCCTGGGTCGCACATCTTCAAGGTCCAAATACCCAGGCTGATTGCGGCGCATGCTGGGTAACGCGTTTGGCGTTAGCCACTGCTTGTCTGCATCCATTAGTAAAAACGTCATTAAGCTGTAAAATGCTTTGCTTGTCCGAAAACGGCTGGTTCCGAGGTCGGCCGGACTGACTCTGCAGGCAGCCTCGGGTGCCGGTTTTTGCATTCATGGATTAGACAGTGCTCGGTTTGGCGGCCCTGTCAGTAACTCAAGGGTATGGTTTCGCGTGAAAATTCTAGTTACCGGCGGCGCCGGTTTTATCGGTTCGGCGGTCATCCGCCATATCATCTCCAGCACTTCCGATTCTGTCGTTAATGTCGATAAGCTCACTTATGCGGGTAACCTTGAGTCCTTGGCAGGAGTCAGCCAGGACTCGCGATACCTGTTCGAACATATTGATATTTGTGATCGTGACCAAGTCGACCGAGTTTTGCGCGAGCACCAGCCGGACGCCATCATGCACTTGGCCGCAGAATCTCATGTCGATCGTTCTATCTCCGGTCCATCGGAGTTTATCCAGACCAATATCATTGGCACGTACACCCTACTGGAAGCAGCACGTCACTATTGGGCAGCACTCGACGGTGCGCGCAAAGCCAGATTTCGTTTCCATCATATTTCGACAGATGAAGTCTACGGAGACCTCGAAGGGCCCGAAGACCTCTTTACCGAAACCACGCCCTATCAGCCAAGTTCACCGTACTCCGCCAGCAAGGCCAGTTCTGATCACCTGGTTCGTGCCTGGGCGCGCACCTATGGTTTGCCAACCCTGGTAACCAATTGCTCGAACAACTATGGCCCATGCCACTTTCCCGAGAAGTTGATTCCGCTGATCATCCTCAATGCACTGGAAGGCAAGCCGCTTCCAGTTTACGGTAAAGGCAACCAGGTCCGTGACTGGCTTTACGTCGAAGATCACGCCCGAGCGCTATATAAAGTTGTCACTGAGGGCGTTGTTGGCGAGACATACAACATCGGTGGTCATAACGAAAAGCAGAACATTGAAGTGGTTTATACCCTGTGTGCCTTGCTTGACGAACTTCGTCCAGATTCCGCGCACCGGCCGCATGTCAGTCTGATCACCTACGTTCAGGATCGTCCCGGGCACGACCAGCGATACGCGATCGATGCCAGCAAAATCCAGCGCGAGCTGGGCTGGACTCCGGAAGAAACCTTCGAAACCGGCATCCGCAAGACGGTTGAATGGTATCTGGACAATACCGAGTGGGTAGAGCACGTCAAGAGCGGCAGCTATCAGCAGTGGCTCGACTTGAACTACACGGATCGCTCGAGCAAAGCATGAAAATCCTTCTGTTGGGAAAAAATGGTCAAGTGGGCTGGGAGCTGCAACGCTCCCTTGCACCTTTGGGTGAGCTGATCGCATTGGACCGCTGTGCGAATGATGGTTTGACGGGAGATATTTCCAATCTCGATGCCTTGCGCGCCACAATCCGCAAGGTCAAACCTGATGTCATCGTCAATGCGGCGGCCTACACTGCCGTGGACAAGGCCGAGTCCGAAACTGAATTGGCAGACAGAGTGAACAGTCTGGCAACCCAAGTCATGGCTGAAGAGGCCGCATCCTCGAATGTATGGCTGATTCACTATTCCACCGATTATGTTTTCAACGGCCAGGGCTCCACCCCTTGGCAGGAGACAGATGCTGTCGCCCCCGTAAATCATTACGGTGTTACCAAGCTCGCAGGAGAGCAGGCTATAACTGCATCCGGATGTAAGCACCTGATTTTCCGTACCAGCTGGGTCTACGGAGCTCGCGGTAACAACTTCGCCAAGACCATGCTGCGACTGGCCAAGGATCGAGAAACACTGAGCGTCATTGCAGACCAGATCGGAGCACCCACTGGTGCCGACCTGATTGCAGATGTGACGGCGTTGGCCATCCAGCAAGCCGTCCAGCGTCCGGAGCTGTCAGGTCTATATCACCTGGCAGCAAGCGGTGAGGTTTCCTGGCACGGTTATGCCCGCTATGTGATCGAATTTGCCAAGGCCAATGCCGAGCAACTCGCCGTCACAGCTGTAGATCCCATAGAAACCACCGCGTATCCAACGCCTGCACGCCGTCCTTTGAATTCGAGGCTGAATACTCGGAAACTGCGTGATAATTTTTCTCTGCACTTGCCGGATTGGCAAAGTGGCGTAACCCGAATGCTTATGGAAGTTCTGAACAAATGACAACAACAAATCGTAAAGGCAT
Source organism: Pseudomonas sp. BF-R-19 (assembly GCF_019956445.1). Classification (NCBI taxonomy): domain Bacteria; kingdom Pseudomonadati; phylum Pseudomonadota; class Gammaproteobacteria; order Pseudomonadales; family Pseudomonadaceae; genus Pseudomonas; species Pseudomonas sp. BF-R-19. The sequence goes on along the minus strand of NZ_JAHBDN010000059.1, from coordinate 62,025 downwards.
CATTCTAGCCGGTGGTTCGGGAACTCGGCTCCACCCGTTGACGCTCGGTGTTTCCAAGCAGATGCTGCCGATATACGACAAGCCAATGATTTTTTATCCGCTGTCGGTGCTCATGCTTGCCGGGATGCGTGAAATTTTGATCATTTCCACCCCGGAAGATCTACCGTGCTTCCGCAAGTTGCTGGGTGATGGCAGCCTTTATGGCATCAAGCTTACTTACGCGGAACAACCAAGCCCGGATGGTCTTGCGCAAGCATTCATCATAGGTGAAGAATTCATCGGCAAAGATCCATGCTGCCTCATCTTGGGGGATAACATTTTTTACGGTCAGCACTTCTCGGACAAACTCCGTTCCGCCAGTGCTCAAACTCATGGTGCGACAGTTTTCGGGTATCACGTTTCCGATCCCGAGCGATTCGGCGTGGTGGAATTTGATTCCTCAGGCCGTGCCTTGAGTATTGAAGAAAAACCGCTCACGCCTAAATCCAGCTACGCGGTGACTGGTTTGTATTTCTTCGACAATCAGGTTGTCGAGATAGCAAAAAATATCAAGCCGTCCGAACGTGGCGAATTAGAGATTACCGATGTCAACCGTGTCTATCTCGAGAAAAAGACTCTCAACGTTGAAATGCTCGGTCGCGGGTTTGCATGGTTGGATACCGGTACTCATGATTCACTGCTTGAAGCCAGCCATTTTGTGCACACCATCGAGCAGCGTCAGGGGTTGAAGGTGGCTTGTCTGGAAGAAATTGCTTACAACAGTGGCTGGATAACTGCTGAGCAGTTGGGATCTCAAGCTGATGCGCTGAAGAAGACTGGCTATGGTCAGTACCTGCAAAGGCTGTTGGTCTTACCTTCCCTGTGAGATGGTTGCGAATCGTTCGCTTCGGCCCGCGCTCGTCAGAGAGTTTCAGTCGCTGCTAATAGCTGGTAGTACTGCGGATCGCCTGGTTATTGTGATGATTCGTATCGATAGAATGCGAAAGAAATAAAGCTCGCGTCCTATCTACAATGAAAATGAATAAGGTAAATTTTATATGGCGAACACCCCGGCATCCACGCAGCGCACCGATGAGTTTGGCCTGTTTGAACTGTTTGTGGCGTTATGGGATCAGAAGCTTTTGATATTCAGCGTCGCTTTAGTCGGAACATTGGCAGCAGCGACTTATGCATTTTTGAGTAAGCCGGTGTATGAGGCGCGTGTTTACCTGCAGCCACCAACCATGAACGGTATCGCCGATTTCAACTATGGCCGAACTGTCGGTACAGAACTGACACCATTTACGATCAAAGATGTATACGACGTATTCACCCGTAATTTGCAGAGTGAATCATTACGACGTGCTTTCTACAATCAAGTATATCTACCTTCACTGTCGCCGTCCGAGCGAAGTGGATCGCAAGATCTGCTGTACTCTGACTTTTTAAAATTATTGACTATAGGCATACCAAGCAAGGAACAGCCAGATCGTTATTCCGTTGTAGTTCACGGTGAGGATCCTGCAAATACCGTCGTGTGGGTGAAGGATTTTGCAGCGCGGGCGGGTGCCGCAGCGGAAAAAGAAATGATCAGTAATATCACCCGTGAAGCTGAAGTGCGGGCACGCAATCTTGGTCAGCAGATTACTACGCTGCAAGAGGCCGAAAGCCGAGTTCGCCAGGATTCCATCACACGATTGCGCGAGGCGCTAGCGGTTGCCGTGGCCATTGGTCTAGATAATCCACCTATCATCTCGGATAATCTTTCCGCTGAGGTCTCCGCTGGTATGGATGGACCGCTGACATATATGCGCGGTAGTAAAGCTCTAAAGGCGGAAATTCAGAACCTTGAAACGCGAAAATCTGATGATCCTTTCATCGGGCAACTAAGAGCGCTTCAAATCAAGCAAAGCTTTTACAAGGATCTACAGGTTAGCCCGAGCACTGTCTCTGTCTATCGTCAGGATGGTCCAATCGAGCAGCCCGACCGCCCTATCAAACCAAAAAAGGTTCTCATCATATTGCTGGGGCTATTCCTGGGCTGTGTACTTGGTTTCATGATCGCGCTGGTCCGTCATTTTGTCATTGCCGGGAAAAGTCGTGCTTGAGCCTTCACCTATTCAGTTGTTTGTCGCCACATAACGAAGCTGTAGAAATGGCGGGTAGTCAAATATCACGCAAGCCTGCGCAGTATCGTCGGTCCAGGTTTGCGGCGGGTCGTATTTATTGCTATGAGCGCCTCTGTAAGTGTCCCTTTATATTGGTGATGGGTGGGAGCTGAATATTGAATCTCTGATCAGGTATCAGCAAAGCACTGGAAAACCGGAAGAGGGGCGTTACCGTGAGCCGCTATTTAAAAAATTTTCAGCAAAGGTCAGCATTGGACGTCAAATCAGAACGCATGGTGCCGCTAACAACGAATCGTCGATGTGATAGGGTTTGTTGATGCCCCTTCTCAATCCGCGGCAGGTGGGCTTGGGGACAAGGCGCATCGGCGGTAGGTGTCTTGGCCTTGATATCAGGACTGATCAGGCTGGTGGTTATGGTGTTCTCAGGAAGCCAGCGGTAAATTCTGAGGAGGTACCGTGTTGTAATTTATTGCTAACCTCTTCTGACAGCGGGTCGGGAACTGAAAGGCCGGTGTGACGTATGTTATTCCTTTGCTTTTGGTGTCGATTTTAGTGGCTTGGGATATTTTGCGTGCTTGGGTCATGATTCGGAGTGCTTGAAAAGCAATGAGTTACTACCTGGAAATACCTTGTGAATCAATTTTTAAGGGTGAATTGATTTTGGATGGCCAACAGCTTAAGGCATCGCGCGACATGAGTGACAAAAAAATTCCTGTAGTAAGTCTTGGTGCGGCCGTATCAAATGATTAATTTTGTTTTTGTATTTTTGGCTAACGTTTTTTTTAGTGCGCCCTCTATATTTTTAGTGGTGGCCAGTTCCCACTTAGGAAGCTTCAATGATGCGGCAATGCTAGGAGCCGCGTTCTCCATTTGTGCTCCGGTGCAGCTATTTTTTTCCATGCAGCACAATATTTCCATTTTGAGCGGAAAATTAAGCTACAGAGATTCATTGCGTACGAGGATTTGGCTGGTCATACCGTTTTTACTTTTTGGCTTTCTTGGTGCGCTTTTGTTTTCCTCGCAAATTGTATTTTGGTTTTTTCTATATAGATGTGCGGAGTTTTTATACGAGCCCATCCTTTGCGAGGGAATCAGAACGGGCGATTATCGCAATATTTTTGCGTCGACATTGTTCAGATTTGTTCTATTTTCTCTAATTGTCTTTGTTTTGTTATACGTTGGGGCTGGTCTGAGTATCGCGCTGATGGTGGTAGGTCTAGTGTTCCTGCTACTCACTCTAAAGTTCATCTCTGTTGCCTTTGACACAGGGGTAGTGTCATGGGGCGGATTTGTTTTAGGTGCGGCCGCTTTTTTTTCGAGTCTCATCGTAAACATCCCCAGGTACTTTGTTGTTGGTGAAGATGCTTCATTTGCAGCTTTCTATTCAAGTATGTTGACCTTGGTCCTGGGGGGAGGGCTGCTATACGGGGCTTTTAATAACTATTTTTTTCCTAAGTTCATTGCTTCGGGTAGAACTGGAGCCATGAAGTTTCTTAATGTATCGATGGGCGTGTTTCTCGGCGGCTCCTTGTTGTCATATTTGTTGTTTTCGGGCGCTGTCATACCCAAGCTGTTTCTGGGGGTGTTTCTAGGCGCTAAGTATTTGGTTTATTTTGAGCTTGTTATCGGTTTTGCGTTTTTTTATTTCGTACTTTACTTTCATGCTGTGTTGAATTTTATATTCGTGTTCCTTGGCTTGGCAAGAATATATATGACTTCTCTGATCGTTTACGGTGTATGCATGGCCTGCTTCATCTTTGTCGTGAGGAGTTCTTCTGCAGGTGATTTTAGTCGTTTGATTTGGATCGTTGTTTGTTTTGGGTTGGTCTATGCGGTGGTTTGTTATCTTTTTCTTATGTTCAAGTTGTTGAGAGGGCATGAGGGATGATATTTCTAAGTGTGTTTTTAATTTTCGTTCTTTCGATACTTGACAGCCGAACCTCCTTCCTTGGTGCTGCGCATTTTTAGTGGTGGGAGTATGCTCTTGTTTTTGTCATACGCTTCAGTGGTTTTCTACGGTTTAGAATTTTTCTTTGTGCGCGGTAAGAGGGGGCAGGTGCTTGGGTCCTGGGGTTAATGGCGTTTCTGATCCCGGGAGCAGGAAACCCCTTGCTATTGGCTCCTGTGTTTGTATTCATGCATTTTATAGCTATAATGTTGGTAAATAGTGAGCTTTCCCCCGGTAGCGAATTTGATCAGAGCAGTGAGGCCCAGTTTTAAAAAAGGTAACTCTTCCGACCCGGCTTTTTAAAGGTAATGGGTGGATTTTCTGGTTTCTTTATTGGGTGTTAACTAGGAATAAATATGTTTTCGGTTAGCGTTTGTGTAGCTACTTACAATGGGGCTGAATTCATCAGGGATCAGCTGAGTTCAATACTCGAGCAAATTCCGGAAGATTCTGAGGTTTTGATCGGTGATGATGGTTCGAGCGATGAGACAATTCGTATTGTTGAAGAGTTTCACGATCTCAGAATCAGGATTATCAGAAATACCACGAATCTTGGGTATATAGGTAATTTTGAGAATTTAATTAGTGAAGCATCGGGTACTTATATTTTTTTAAGTGATCAAGATGATCTCTGGCCAGCGGGCAGAGTCGATAAGATGATTTCTGCAATGGAACTTTCGAACAGCTTGCTGGTAGTGGGCTCTATGGAGTCATTTGTCGATGATGTTGACTCTCGTAAATTTTTCTGTGGTTTTGATCATACAAGGAATGGTACTCCTTACAAGAATATATTTGACATTTTTATCGGGCGTAGCGTTCCTTACTATGGCTGTGCCATGTTGCTGTCGAAGAAGATAAAACCCTGTCTGATCCCTTTTTACTCGAAGGTGATTAGTCATGATATATGGATCGCTTTCGTCGCAAATAGACGTAATTCGGTCGTTCATTTGAGCGACACGGTTGTGTTAAGACGTATTCATGGTAGTAATCTGACCAATAATAACCGTGGTTTTTTCGATAAAATCAAAACCCGGCTTATCTGGTCGTTGGCTATTTTTAATATTATTTAATAAAGAGGGTAGGCCGTGTTTGATAATAAGACTCTACTGATAACTGGGGGGACAGGTTCTTTTGGCAACGCTGTGCTCAAGCGATTTTTAGATACTGACATAACTGAAATTCGTATTTTCAGCCGCGACGAGAAAAAGCAGGATGACATGCGCAAGCGCTATGCCAGTCCGAAGCTGAAATTTTACATAGGGGATGTGCGGGATTATCAGAGCATATTGAATGCTAGTCGTGGCGTGGACTTCATTTTTCATGCCGCAGCGCTCAAGCAAGTCCCATCCTGCGAGTTTCATCCGATGGAGGCTGTCAAAACCAATGTTCTTGGTACCGAGAATGTTCTTGAGGCGGCGATACAGAATCAAGTCAAACGGGTAGTTTGTCTGAGTACCGACAAGGCTGTGTACCCGATCAATGCCATGGGTATTTCCAAAGCCATGATGGAAAAGGTCATGGTTGCCAAATCCCGTAATGTGGATGAAACCAAGACGGTGATTTGTGGTACGCGCTACGGTAATGTCATGGCTTCGCGTGGATCCGTTATTCCTTTGTTCATTGGTCAGATTCGAGCTGGCCAACCGCTGTCGATTACAGATCCAAACATGACACGCTTCATGATGACTCTCGCGGATGCTGTTGATTTGGTTCTGTATGCTTTTGAGCATGGCAACAACGGTGATCTATTCGTCCAGAAGGCCCCTGCCGCGACTGTGGAGACTCTTGCTCTCGCCCTGACATCGATGCTGGGGCAGCCTGAGCATCCTATTCAGGTTATCGGCACACGCCACGGAGAGAAACTCTACGAGGCGCTTTTGAGCCGAGAAGAAATGGCCTGCGCAGAGGACATGGGCGATTATTTCCGAGTGCCGCCGGATCTTCGAGATTTGAATTACAGTAAATTTGTCGAGCAAGGCGAAGAAAAAATTTCCACCATGGTGGACTACAACTCGCACAACACCGAGCGCCTGGATGTTCAGGGGATGCAGAATTTGCTACTGAAACTTGACTTTATGCGTGCAATTCAGCGCGGCGAATATGCGACACCCGAGGAATAAAGCATGAAAGTATTGATCACCGGTGCTAACGGATTCGTTGGTAAAAACCTTATAGCTCATCTGCGTGAGCGAAAAGACGTCGAGGTGCTGCGATTCTGTCGCGAAGATAATATCGCCAGTCTGCATTCGCTCGTATCTGAGGTGGATTTCGTTTTCCACTTAGCCGGTGTCAATCGTCCTCAGAATGTCGAAGAGTTTAAGGTTGGTAACGCCGATTTGACTCAAGCGTTATGCGCAGCGGTCGCGGTGAGTGGACGTAAAATTCCAATACTTTATACCTCCTCAATTCAAGCTGAGTTGTCTAATGCTTACGGCGACAGTAAGCGCGAAGCAGAAGATGCTCTGCTGAACCTTTCTACGACATTTGGCAACAGTGTGCATTTGTTCAGGCTGCCAAACGTATTTGGGAAGTGGGCTCGACCTAACTACAATTCGGCTGTAGCGACTTTTTGTCATAATATAGCAAATAATTTGCCTGTCAGTATCAATGACGCCAACGCTAAAATTTCACTTGTTTACATTGACGACGTCATAAGCAGTTTTATTTCTGTAATGGACGGTAAGCAGACGGGTAATCCGTTTGTAAAAATAGAACAAAATTACTCTATAACTGTAGGTGATCTATCGGCACAACTGTATGCCTTTAAAGAGAGCCGGCAGTCTATGATTGCCGAGCGGGTCGGCACTGGTCTCGTGCGGGCTTTGTATTCGACCTATCTCAGCTACTTGCCACCCGAAGAGTTCACTTACGAAGTTCCTAAGTACGGAGATGCTCGCGGCGTTTTCGTGGAGATGCTCAAGACCAAGGATTCAGGTCAGTTTTCATACTTCACTGCGCATCCGGGTATTACTCGTGGCGGTCATTATCATCATACGAAAACAGAAAAATTTCTGGTTATTTCCGGCAAGGCATGCTTCCGATTTCGCCATATAACATCGGGTGAGTACTATGAATTATTCACAGATGGAGAAGCCCCGAAAATTGTAGAGACCGTGCCCGGCTGGAGTCATGACATTACCAACGTTGGTGAAAGTGAAATGATCGTCATGCTGTGGGCGAACGAGATTTTTGATCGTGAGCTTCCGGACACCTACACTATGCCAGTGGGCACCGAAGCCTGATCGTATTAGGAATGAGAATCACAATGAAAAAGTTGAAAATCGTCACTGTAGTAGGCACCCGTCCTGAAATCATTCGCTTGTCGCGTGTCATCACTGCGCTGGATAAGTATTGCGATCACGTACTGGTCCACACAGGTCAAAATTACGATTACGAGTTGAATGAAATATTTTTCCAGGATCTCGGGATCCGCAAACCGGATCATTTTCTCAACGCCGCGGGCAGCAGTGGTGCTGAGACCATAGGGAATGTGATCATTTCTGTGGATCGAGTACTCGCGTCTGTTCAACCAGAGGCTTTGCTTGTCTTGGGTGATACCAATAGTTGCATGGCTGTTATTCCTGCCAAACGTCGCAAGATTCCAACTTTTCACATGGAAGCTGGTAATCGTTGTTTTGATATGCGAGTACCTGAGGAAATCAATCGGCGGATTGTTGATCATACTGCTGACATTAATCTTACTTACAGCACAATTGCGCGCGATTACTTGCTGAAAGAAGGTCTGTCACCTGATATGGTGATCAAGACAGGTAGCCCGATGTTCGAAGTCCTGAATTATTATCGGCATGGGATCGAATCTTCGGACGTGTTGGTACGTTTGGGACTCGAGGCTGGTAAGTTTTTTGTAGTAAGCGCACACCGCGAAGAGAATATCGATTCTGACAAAAATCTCTTGAAGTTGGTTGATGTCCTCAATACCGTCGCGGCAACCTTCGGTTATCCGGTGATAGTTTCCACTCATCCACGCACTCAAAAGCGTGTAGATGCGATGGGGATTGTATTTCACGAAAACGTGAAACTTCTAAAACCTTTGGGTTTCAAAGATTACAACAAACTGCAGTTGGAATCCAAAGCGGTGCTTTCTGACAGCGGTACCATCAGCGAAGAGTCTTCGATACTCAATTTTCCTGCATTGAATATCCGTGAGGCTCACGAGCGTCCAGAGGGAATGGAGGAGGCTGCGGTGATGATGGTGGGGCTCGAGGTCGAGCGAGTACTGCAAGGACTGATGGTTCTGGATACGCAAGCTTCCGGTACGGAGCGTACCCTGCGCCTGGTCGAAGATTACAGCATGCCCAATGTGTCAGAAAAAGTAGCCCGGATTGTTCACAGTTATACCGATTATGTAAATCGAATCGTCTGGAAACGCTACTAATTTGAGTTGTTATCATGCCTGAGAAGAAACTGAGAATCCTGCTGGTTACGCAATATTTTTGGCCAGAAAATATGCGTATAAACGATTTGGTTCGTGATTTTACCGAGAAGGGACATTCGGTCACAGTACTGACGGGTCTGCCAAATTATCCGGAAGGCAGAGTATTCGATGAATTCCAGGCGATGCCTGAGCGTTTCAATGAATACTTTGATGCCAGAATTGTCCGGGTGCCGATGCTTCCGCGAGGTAAACGCAGCATTAATTTGGCATTGAATTATCTCAGTTTCTTTACTAGCGCCTCGGTTTTTGGCGCCTACAAACTGCGTGGCGAGCAGTTCGACGCAATCTTCGTATATGCTGTATCGCCGATCATGGCCGCTATTCCGGCATTGGTGATTGGTCGATTGAAAAAAGCACCTGTTTTTGTGTGGGTTCTTGATCTATGGCCTGAAACGCTCAGAGCTGTCGGCGTTTTGAAGAAACCTGTGCTGCTGTCGATGGTCGGTAAGATGGTTTCATGGATTTATAATCGTACTGACTATTTGCTTTTGCAATCGCACGGTTTTTTTGACAACGTTCAAAAGTATTGCACGAAAGACATATCTCCCCAACGACTGGTTTATTTTCCAAGTTGGGCTGAAGATGATTTTTCTACAGACGAAAATCGAGTCTCAACGTTGTTGGCACGTGACGATACTGTCTTTACTGTATTGTTCGCGGGTAATCTCGGAGAAGCTCAAGATCTTCCCGCTGTGTTAGATGCGGCCGAAGCATTGGTTGGCAAGGTATCTGTGCGCTGGGTGATTGTTGGGGACGGGCGTATGAGCGATTGGCTAAGTCAACAAGTCCAGTCCAGAGGACTTGGTAACGTGCTGCTACTAGGTCGACATCCATTGGATGAGATGCCAGCTCTGTTCGCTTGTGCAGACGCTTTGCTTGTGTCACTGAAGACCAACGACGTTTTTGAGAAGACAATACCTGGAAAAGTACAGGCTTATCTTGCCTCCGGTAGGCCGCTGCTAGGGATGATCAACGGAGAGGCAGCAAGAGTGATCAGAGACTCGGGGGCCGGTCTCACATGCTCTTCTGGTGATTCGAAAGGTTTGGCAGAGATCACGTTGGCGCTGGCGCAATCTGACGCAAGTCAATTGAGGGCGATGGGTGAGTTCGGTCGGCAGTATTACTTGAGTAACTATTCAAAATCTCGCCTTCTATCCCTACTGGAAGATCTTTTCAGAAACGCCACTTTAAGAAAGGCCAGCTATTGATGCAGAACTCTATTTTGTTGACCGGGGCGACGGGCTTCGTCGGTGGCGCTATTCTCAAGCGTTTACACACCGAAAAAAAACACACTGTTGTTGCTGTTGTCCGAGGCGAATCCCAGCTTGAGGTTCAGGACGTTCGGACGGTACGCATCGGCAGCTTTGATGGCGAGACCCAGTGGAAAGAAAATCTCAGAAACTTTAATGTGATTATTCATTCTGCGGCACGAGTTCATGTCATGAATGATGCCGAGTCCGATCCATTGGCGGCGTTTCGCAAAGTGAATGTTGAAGGTACTTTGAACCTGGCTCGTCAGGCGGCCGCCTCTGGTGTGCGAAGATTCATTTTTATAAGTTCGATCAAGGTCAACGGAGAGGGGACGACCCCAGGTACTCCCTATACAAGCGATGATACTCCCGCTCCGGTAGATCCCTACGGTATTTCGAAAATGGAGGCTGAGCAGGGACTTCGCCAGCTTTCGGCGGAAACCGCAATGGAGGTGGTTATTATCCGCCCGGTCCTGGTGTATGGACCGGGAGTCAAAGCGAACTTTCTGAATATGATGCGCTGGTTGGACAAGGGCGTTCCGTTGCCTTTCGGCGCGATTTACAACAATCGGAGTCTTGTTGCGCTGGATAACCTGGTAGATCTGATAGTGACCTGTATAGATCACCCAGCAGCCGGCAATCAAACCTTTCTCGTGAGCGATGGCGAGGATTTATCCACTACCGCACTGCTTAACAAGATGGCGAAAGCGCTTCACAAGCCGGCTCGACTCATTCCTGTACCCAGTTGGGTACTCCAGGGCGGTGCCGCTTTATTGGGTAAAAAAGCACTCTCCCAGCGTCTATGTGGATCGCTGCAAGTCGATATTACCAAGACTCGCACTCTTTTATGCTGGACGCCGCCAGTCAGTACTGATGCTGCTTTGGCAGCAACTGCATTACATTTTCGGGAACATCAATAACAATGATTTACTTGTGGCTCATACCAGCTGTTGCCGTTCTTTCCTTGGGGCTGACTGCGGCGTTACGTCGTTATGCTCTGAGTCGAAACATTATCGATATTCCCAATGCGCGAAGCTCTCACTCCATCCCAACCCCACGCGGTGGTGGAGTGGCCATCGTAATCGCTTTTCTCGTATCGCTGCCTGTTCTTGGTTACGCGGGGTTGGTTACGTGGTCGCAGCTCATTGGTGTAGGCGGAGCGGGGATGTTGGTCGCCCTAATTGGCTTTATGGATGACCATGGCCATATAGCAGCGCGTTGGCGATTGCTCGGTCATTTCGGTGCGGGTATATGGGCACTGTTATGGACTGGAGGCTTTCCTCCTATAGTCGTTTTTGGAATGAGCATGGACCTTCACTGGTTTGGCTATATTCTGGCGGCAATTTATCTGGTCTGGGTCCTCAATCTTTATAACTTCATGGACGGGATTGACGGAATTGCCAGCGTAGAATCTTTGTGTGTGTGCCTTGGCGCGTGTTTCCTCTATTGGATCAATGGGACTCCAGAGCTGATATGGGGACCGATGGTCTTGGCTATGGCGGTCCTTGGTTTCCTATATTGGAACTTTCCCCCGGCACGCATTTTCATGGGGGATGCGGGCAGTGGGTTCCTGGGCATTGCGCTGGGAGTGCTGTCACTCCAGGCAGCATGGACGTCTTCAGGGCTATTCTGGGCATGGTTGATTCTATTAGGGGTCTTCATCGTCGATGCAACGTTCACTCTATTGCGTCGCATGGTCCGAGGCGACAAGGTTTATGAAGCCCATCGCAGTCACGCTTACCAGTTTGCTTCACGGCAATACGGCAAGCATCTACCGGTAACTCTGGCAGTAGGCGCAATCAATATGTTCTGGTTGTTCCCCATTGCTTTCTGCGTGATTTACTGGAGACTCGATGGTGCAATCGGCCTGGCAATGGCGTACATCCCACTGGTCATTCTCGCTGTGAAATTCCATGCAGGAGAACTCGAAAGCTCAGTCTCCACATCAACCGGTTGAGCTTTGGATACTGATTTAGCGGGTGTCGTGGGTGCCCGAATAGGTACAATGATCGAGTCATATCCAGTTTAGGAGCGGGACAAGGTGTTTGAAGCGTTTATGGAGAGGTTTCGAGCTCATTTAGTCGGGCTACCACGCCGCCAGAAGCGACTGATTCAGGTTTCGGCCGACGTCGTTCTGGTTTGGGTCACCCTGTGGCTGGCGTTCGTTGTTCGTCTTGGCATTGATGAGATGGCAAATCCGTTTATTGCTCACCCCTGGCTATTCCTGATTGCTCCAGTGGTTGCCATACCTTTGTTCATCCGCTTTGGCATGTATCGTGCTGTGATGCGCTATTTCGGCAATGACGCACTGATCGCCATTATCAAGGCTGTGAGCTTGTCATCCCTGATTCTTGGGGTCATCGTCTACTGGTACAGCAACCACCAAAATATCATCCCACGTTCGATCATCTTCAATTACTGGTGGTTGAGTCTGATCATGATTGGCGGTTTGCGTTTGGCAATGCGTCAGTACTTCTTGGGAGACTGGTTTACAGCTGTTCAGCATGTGCCCTTTACGAGCCGAGATGATGGTCTCCCAAGAGTGGCAGTTTATGGCGCCGGTGCCGCAGGGAATCAGCTTGTTGCGGCATTACGCATTGGGCGGGCCATGCGCCCGGTAGCATTCATTGATGATGATAAAGGCATCGCCGAGCGGATAATCTCAGGCCTGCATGTCTACAATCCCGAGCAAATCCAGCGAATGATCGACGTTACCGGTGCTCAAGAGGTCCTTCTTGCGATTCCGTCGTCCAACAGAGGCCGTCGCCGGGAGATCCTCTCATTCCTTGAAGGTTTTCCGCTGCATGTTCGAAGTGTGCCGGGTTTCATGGATCTGGCGAGTGGTAGAGTCAAGGTCGATGATATTCAGGAAGTAGACATTGCTGACTTGCTCGGCCGTGACTCCGTAGCTGCTCAGGGAGAGTTGCTCGAGCACTGCATCAAGGGGCAGACGGTTCTTGTTACTGGAGCAGGTGGTTCAATCGGTTCAGAACTTTGCCGTCAAATCCTGGCTTTGCGGCCAACAACGTTGTTACTGCTAGATCATAGTGAATTTAATCTCTACAGCATTTTGTCTGAACTAGAGCAGCGCATCGTACGGGAATCACTACCGGTTCATCTGTTGCCTATTCTCGGTTCCGTACGCAATCCAGACAAGTTGCTGGACGTGATGAAAACCTGGCACGTAGACACTGTCTACCATGCCGCTGCTTACAAACACGTACCCATGGTAGAGCACAACATTGCCGAAGGCGTCCTGAACAATGTGATCGGCACGCTCAATACCGCCCAGGCCGCTCTCCAAGCCGGTGTGGCCAACTTTGTATTGATCTCCACGGACAAAGCCGTGCGTCCGACCAATGTGATGGGTAGCACCAAGCGGCTTTCGGAGTTGACACTGCAGGCACTGAGCCGCGAGATGGCTCCGGTGCTCTTTGGTGATACGGGAAATGTGTCGCGGGTCAATAAAACCCGATTTACCATGGTCCGATTTGGTAACGTGCTGGGGTCATCGGGTTCGGTGATTCCGTTATTTCACAAGCAGATCAAGTCGGGTGGGCCGCTCACCGTTACTCACCCTAAAATTACCCGTTATTTCATGACCATTCCCGAAGCGGCACAGCTGGTGATTCAAGCTGGGTCCATGGGGCAGGGTGGGGACGTGTTTGTTCTGGACATGGGCGAGCCGGTGAAAATTGTGGAGTTGGCGGAAAAGATGATTCATCTTTCCGGCTTGAGTGTTCGCTCCGAAAAAAATGTACACGGTGACATTTCCATTGAGTTTACTGGTCTGCGTCCGGGCGAGAAACTTTATGAAGAGTTATTGATCGGTGACAACGTAGTCTCCACCCAGCATCCCATGATCATGAGTGCCAATGAAGATCATCTGACTTGGGACGTGCTCAAGGCCAAGTTGACGGAACTGCTCGCAGCAGTTGAGCAGGATGACTATGCACGAGTACGTCAATTGCTGCGCGACACGGTCAGCGGATATGCTCCAGATGGTGAAATTGTCGACTGGATCTATCAACAACGACGCCTCGAGCCCTGATCGGACTTATGTCATAGCCCAGCCACTTGGATTGTGAGTGGCATTTCCAGAGATTGGAAGGCAGCTTCAGAGAAGCTGCGTCTCCTTAACGTTTCATTCAGCCTTACTACCTGGTTATGATCGGAACTACTCATGGGAACAGTTCATTCCGCCTCTTGCAGCGTTTGTCCGCTTGGTCTTTAGCCGAGAGTTGTGGCATTTCACTCAGCTGCCAGTCGATGGCCAACGTCGGGTCGTTCCAGCGAATGCAGCGTTCGGCAGATGGGGTGTAGTAGCCGGTAGTTTTGCAGAGAACTCCGCGAAGTCGCTCAGAACCACGAATCTGTGTACGAAGCCTTCGGAGGCTCCAGAGCTGGCGATGCTCTGCAGCCGACAATCGAACCGCCACTCAACGGCTTAAATGTGGCGAACTGCACCGAGTATCCATTCTAACGTCGAGAACCTCACCGACAGTGACTCGCACGAGTTTCCCCTGAGTAATCTCAAGTTGAAAGTGCAAGCCGAGTTCAAGGACATCGGCGATGAGCCGCGATTTATCGACGTGTCTAGTCCTGAAATAGGTTTACACCTGTTTCACCCTAACGCCCGATGCACCGCATCGGGATGTAGGTTGTATCCATGGCCCAGGCCTGATTCGGCCGGTCGCTACTTGCCTGGCAGTGGCTTACTCATGCGGCAAGCCTAATCAAGCTTGCTGGACAAAGGAGTTCTGAAACAGCGCCTATTGAAGCTCTGGCGATTCAATGAATGGTAAAACGGTAGTTCCCAGAACCGGCCTCATAGACCGAATATCCTGGCTCGGTACGGACGAAATTTGCGCCGTCGCTTTGAACGCTACCTCCCCTATTTCGTACCCATATTTCCGCGCTCGTGTTCACCGGGATACTGACAGAAAGCTCCCCTTGATCACTTCCTTCATTCCAGCGCACGGCAATCGTCCCGTAACCCGATCTATAACGGGCATTGGCCGAGTGCACCTCGCCCCCTGGGATAGGTTTGACGACAAAACGTCGAAATCCGGGCGCCACGGGACGGATACCGGCAATGTTTTGGTACATCCATTCTCCAATCGACCCGTAGGCGTAGTGGTTGAATGAATTCATCACCTTGTCTTGAAAGCTTCCATCTGGCCGAATTCCGTCCCAACGTTCCCACATCGTCGTTGCACCTTTGCTGATCTGGTAGCCCCAAGATGGATAGCTATTCTGAAGCAGCAGGCGGTACGCCACGTCTGCTTGACCCGCTTCCGAAAGTGCGGGTAGCAGACGAGGTGTGCCGAGGAATCCTGTGGAAAGGTGCCAGTTCTTGTCCTTGATCAATTGAACCAATCGATCTGCGGCGGGCTTCCGTGATGCCGCCGGCAAGAGATCCATCGTCAGCGCAAGTGCATAGGCAGTTTGCGTGTCAGACTTCAATCTGCCATCTGGAAGGACAAACGCACGATTAAATGCATTTCGAATATTCGCATAAAGATCTGCATATCGGCGGGAATCCTTATTGAGCGCGCGAGCAACTTTTTCGAGGGTATGGGCGCTATCCGCGAAGAATGCTGTCGCAATTAGATCTTTTGACGTCTCATCATTCACGTTCATCCAGTCACCGTACCCGCTACTGGGACGAAGATAGTCCGTACTGGTCTTTTCAAGATAAGAAAGCCAACTGTCCATTGCATTGAAGTTTTGCTCGAGTATGCGCAGGTCTCCATATCGCTCATACAAGGTCCAAGGCACAGTTACACCAGCGTCACCCCAGCCAGCGTCAGCGTTTTTGATTCCCTGGAGAGTAGGTGCAACATCGGCAAAGGCCCCGATTGGCGATTGAGTATCACGAAGATCAGTCAGCCATTTTTCTAGGAAGGATAACGTATGCATATTATATGCGGCTGTACCCGCAAATGCTGCGAGGTCCCCCGTCCACCCCAAGCGCTCATCTCGCGCAGGTGTGTCCATTGGAACCGAGAGAAAGTTCCCGCGCTGACTCCATAATATATTCTGCTGTAACTGATTCAGCATCGGCACATTGGTATCAAAAGAGATAGTCAATGGTGAAGCTGTCCGTAATACACGACCGACAAGTTCAGGCTGAGACGTTGCCCCGCTAACTTCGACATATCGGAAGCCATGAAACGTGAATGTGGGCTCAAATTTCTCCATTCCCTGCCCGTTCATGAAGTACTGATCCGTCGCTTTTGCAGTGCGAAGGTTTTCCGTATACAGCGTGCCATCCGTGTTTAAAACTTCACCGTGCCGAAGCGTAATAACTTGCCCAGCCTTCCCTCGGGCGTGCAATCTTACGACGCCCACCATGTTTTGACCCATATCGTAAATGTATGTGCCGGGCTTGATTTGCGTAACCTTTATGGGCTTGATCTCATGGTCAACGCGAATTGGAGGGTCGACTTGCGCAACCAGGGCGGCTTCCACATTCGGACCTACCAGTACCTGCTTCCAGTTTTTATCATCGTAGTTGGGTAAACTCCAGCCTGGTGTTGTCAATCGGGCATCGTATTGCTCACCCATTATCAGATCGGAATTAACAATTGGCCCAAGTGCGCTCTTCCAACTGTCATCCGTAGTTATCAGTTCGCTGCTGCCATCCGTATAGTGCAATTCGAGTTGCGCAAGCAGATAAGGCAACTGGCCGTACTGGTTCGGACCTAATGATCCAACATTCCCTGCGTACCACCCGGGGCCCAAGTCGACTGCAATTGCATTCCGACCCGCGTGGATCAGTTTTGTCACGTCGTAGGTCTGGTATTGAATCCGCTTCCGATAGTCGGTCCAGCCCGGTGCGAAATAGTCAGTACTTACAGTTTTGCCATTAATTTGAGCTCGATATAACCCGAGGGCAGTGATATACAGCCTGGCTTGTTTAATTTCCTTGCTGGCATCAAAGTTTCGGCGTAATTGGGATGTCAGTCCATCGGGTTCTCGCGAACCACTGATTTCCCATTTTGTCTTGCGGTCTCCTGAAATTTCCATCGCATTGGAGTAGGCTTCTCCAAACGTATAAGTACTGTCAGGATATGTGTACCATCCCGCGTCGCCGACGACCTCAGATTGTTCGAGATAATATTTTCCAGGTGGGAGGGGGCTGTCGAGCTTTAGGGTTGCCCATTCATTATCCGGGTGGTTCTGGATGCGCCGTTTGACCACTAGTTCACCGTCGGGCCCGTTTTTTCTTAACGAGAGGGTAAAGCCGGTATTTCTAGTGTTGAAGGTTGGAACCTCTGCGCTGACTGAAGCGATAGCATGATCGGTAGTGAAACTCTGACCTTGACTTTCACCTGGCTTGAGTTGGGCCGGAGTGGCGGGAAGTTGCGACTTGATAATATCTGGGGGCATGGGCACCACGCCACCACGGCCGATCCATTGGGCTTTCCAGTCGGTAGCGGTCAACAATCCCATTTCCCACCAGGAAGGTTTGCTCCAGGCAGATGGCCGGCCATGAGCATCCCAGACGCGGACCGTCCAAAAATACCTTGTACGTGAACGTAGAGGCGCACCGTCATACGGAACAAATTGCGACCGCTCGTCGGCGATCTTGCCACTATCCCAAACATCCGCGTCACGGAGTTTCTCTGGACGTGATGCAACTCGGATTTGATAGAAGGTCTGTTTCTGGTTACGTTCGTTCGATGTAATCACCCAACTGAATCTTGGGATCGGAGTGTCAATGCCAAGTGAAGTGTTGGCATTTTCGATAGAAACGCTTTTAACTTTGACGGTCTCCGTGGCACTCAAAGTAACAGTACAAAACCACAGAATGACCGCGAGAAGAGAGACGGAAATAAGTACTCGAATTTTCATTTGCTTAGATTTTAATCTCGACCGCCGGCCTAGTAGATACGCCTGGATTCCAGACGCGCGATGGAATGCGGGTTGTGGCCTTCGAGTACATTGAGGTTTTCTACAACCGCAAGCGCCTGCATTCGACCTTGGACTACCGCTCTCCCTGTCAGTTGCTCAGTGACTGGCGCCTTGAGCAACAAGCGGAGAAAAGATTAGCACAACCATCGCCCTTTGGAAGGCGAAAACCCGAGGGAACCTCAAATGAGCCAAACGAGACGGCCCTGGGGGGAGGGGAAGTAAGAATGCTTTGATCCTGGTAGGGAATGGGCTTGTATAACTATGGTGAATTTTTAATGTAGAGGTATCCATTTATACGTGGGCAACTCGCTCGGAATATACAATGTGCCTATCAATCAAGATGTAGTGGTCAACTAATCCCGGGCACTGCGTTAGTTTTTCCTCGGTAACAGCGGGCGGCAGCCCGCCGTTGAATTGATGTGGCCGTTTCCGGTTGCAGCGCTGCATCAAAAACCGACCAATATCCTGCTGTGCCAGCGAAGCATTCATTTGGCCCACGGCCGGTACCCATTCCGTTTTCAGGCGGCGAAACAACCGCTCCACCGGCGTATTGTCGTGGCAGTTCCCGCGTCGACTCATGTTCTGTTTGAAGCGATAGCGCCAGAGTCGCTGGCGGAAGCTTCGGCTGGCGTATTGGCTGCCTTGGTCTGAGTGAAAGAGCACGTTCCGAGGCCAGCCACGCTGCTCATAGGCCATGTCCAAGGCCTTGATTAACAGGTCGGCATCGGGCTTCGATGAAAACGTCATGGCGCCAAGGATTGGCTCCTGCCACCAACTCCTATTGATGCCCAGCCTGTTGATCGACTACGGCCGTTCCTGGGCGTGGAAACCTCTGCTAAAAGCAGATCCGGCGTCGATCGCCATCAAGAAGCACATTTGAAGAGGGTTCGCCATCTGACGGAAACCGCTCGTCCGGCCATCGTCATCGCAGGGAACGGAATGTGCAGCAGCGGTCGAATCGTCAATTATCTGATAGTCATGCTGCACGACCTACGACACAATGTTCTCTTCGTCGGTTACCGAGCCTAAGGCACATTGGGTCAAGCCATTCAAGCCTACGGCCAGCGCGGTGGTTACGTGGAGCTGCACAAGCAACGCTATGACATCCGGGCACAAATCCATACCATAGGCGGCTATTCGGCCCATGTGAACCATAAAGGCGTTGTGAGTTTTGTTATGCGAATGCGTGCATGATCGTCAGAAGGGCGAACTGCAGGCCAATCAACGATTAGCCGAAATGCTATCCGGCAAGTAAAAGAGTAGAGGAAGGTTCGTAGCTGCTGTTTACCCGAGCCAGGTAAGGGGAGCAGTGGATATTTCAAATAAACAGGCAACGATAAAGAAAAATGTAGATGAGAATTTTAGTTTCAGGTGGAGCTACTTTTAATGGATCTGTCGTCATTCGCCACATCATCTGCAACACCAGTGATGACGTGGTCAAACTCAACGAGCTGACCTATACCGGCATCCTCGAATCACTGGCTGCGTTCATCGAGAACAATATTATCGTGCGTTTATGAATAAAATATTACTATCTCTGCTATCTAATGTTTTATATTGTCAAGTGTAAGGCGGGGCGAGTGAAGTGATTGCATATTTTTCAGTAAGTTTGATGTTGTGGATTTTGTTTCTTATGTCTATAAGCTTGGGCCGGGATAGCCGGGATAGCGAGGCTCTGGATTTTTGTGCGTTGATGTTGTTTGTTTTGTTTTCGGGCCTCAGGTTTGAGACTGGTAATGATTGGCTTATATACAAGCAGGATTACGAGAGTATTGAGTTTTCTGATTTTTTTGCATTTGTTCAGGCGTCGTCATTTGAGCCACTATATTTGGCCGTTACATTTATATGCAGCCAGGTTGTAAGCTTTCAAGTGTTCTTGTTTTTGGTATCTGTTTTTAATGGTTTTATTCTTTACAGGTTTTGTAGGTTTTTTGGCGCAGGGTTTTCTGGTGTTGGAGCTGTTTGTTTTTGTTGGACGTACTTGGCAACAAATATGGCGACGATAAGGTTTTCGCTTTCGATTTCATTGGTGTTGCTTGCGGTATTGTGTTGGCTTGAAAAGGATAAGTTTAAGTCTATATTTTACACTTGCTTGTCTGTTGGCTTTCATTCCTTTTCGCTTGCTTTTATGCCTTTGTTGCTATTGTCGAGGGTTGAGTTAAAGGCGAGCATGGTTTTTCTGATTTTGTCGGGCGGCGTTGTTTTTGGTTTGAGCTTTAGTTATTTGTTAGATTCGGGGCTGTTTTCTTACATTCCTTTCTCTGAGAAGCTGTTGTTTTATTCTGAAAAGTCTGCTCGGTCTGGTATATCTATCGGTTCTTTGTTTTATGTGGCGTTAAATGGTTTTTTCATGATTTGCTTGTTTAGGGATCGATTTGAATCGGTGCTGTTGAATCTTGCCAAGTGGAGCACGCTTATACTGCTTGCCCTTCAGGTTGGTATGTGGTTTTTACCTGTTTTTTGGAATAGATACCAAGTTCTCACGGTTTTAATTCAGGCTGTTTATATTTCATTTAATTTTGTAAGGCGTGGGTTTATGTTGGAAACCTTGGTCCTCATGCTTATTTCGTTATTGGTGTTGGCGAAATTTTTGTTGGATCCTGCTTTTGTCTCATATGTGCCCTATCAAAATGTGATTTCCGAAGTTTTGGGTACTGATCGTGGAGATGGAGAACGAAGATTTTATGAGGCTCTCGATGCTCATATAGATCGGAATGTCAAATGATGGTGGCAGAGAAGCAATGTAATTTTGCATTCTTGTTCGAGATGGGGTCTTCATGATTAGTGTTTGTATCTGGCCGGCAACTGGAGCTGGCTGGAACGCTACGTGGAGGCCGGTTTTTTACCGATCGACAACAATTCCACCGAACGAGCGATAAAGCCGTTCGTGATCGGACGCAATGCATGGCTGTTCAGCGATACGCCTGAAGGCGCTACGGCCAGTGCCGAGATCTACAGCTTGGTCGAGACCGCCAAGGTCAACGGCCAGGAACCCAGTACGTCGCTGCGCCACGTACTGGAACGGCTGCCACATGCGCAGTCGGTGGCTGAACTGCTCACCCGAAATATCATGGAAGACGAGGAACGCACTTGCCGGTACGTGTACTTTATGGATTGCATATGATTGTTTCATATCCTGCAACAGACACGTTTTTGACAAGATCTACCCATCGCCTAAGTTTTGAAGGCAGCTTCGGAAAAGCTGCTTTCTAAAACGATGTCATGGAGGTTCAATTATGCGTACTGGCTATTTCTACTCTCTGGTTTTTGCCCTGCTCACCAGCGCTTCTGTTGCCACAATTGCCGCACCTGCGGCGAAGCCAGAATCAGGCAACGCGCCTCTGGTGCTGGAGGTTTCCCCTAAGACACAGTCTGGCAAAGTCGATCTCAATGCAGCCGATGCCCCGACACTGCAGCGCGAGTTGACCGGTATCGGAGAGGCCAAAGCCAAGGCGATTGTTGCTTATCGTGAAAGTAATGGGCCATTTTCCTCCATAGACGAACTGCTGGAAGTGAAGGGGATAGGTAAAGCGATTCTGGACAAGAACCGCGAGAAGCTCCACGTGAACTAAGCTTTTATCTCAACGCCAGGGGCCGGTCATTGACCGGCCTTTTTGCTTTCTGGCGAAAGGGTCAGTGCAGCGCCTTTTATCGGTCAACAAAAAATTATGACTATCATATGCCGATTAAATTATGCCTATAATCCATTTGTAGTTCGCTAAAGCGTACAGGTATTCAGGCGCTCGTATCCCCCTAAACATCCCCCAGGAGCACAGTCATGACTTCCACCCAGTCCCAAGGTACAGCCCTCGTTACCGGTGCATCTTCCGGTATCGGTGCGATTTACGCTGAGCGGTTGGCAGCGCGTGGTTTTGATTTGTTGTTGGTTGCTCGTGACGAGCGGCGGCTTGAGGCGGCCGCGACCAATTTGCGCGCCGAGCACGGTGTTCAGGTGGAAGTGCTCAAGGCAGACCTGACACAAAAGGATGATGTACTGAAGATCGAACAGCGTCTTCGTAGCGATTCGAGTATCAGCCTGTTGCTAAACAACGCCGGCGTCGCGGCGGATGGCTTGCTGGCGAATGCCGACATGGAGCAGCTGGAAAACCTGATTCAACTGAACGTCACCACGGTCACACGACTGGCATCGGCGGCAGCCGCCAGTTTTGCCAAGGCAGGCCGGGGTTCTATCATCAATATAGCGTCGGTGGTGGCGTTGTTTCCCGAGCGCTTCAATGCGACCTACAGCGCCAGTAAAGCGTATGTGTTAAGCCTGACGCAGTCCATGAATGCCGAACTGGATGGCACCGGAGTCAAGGTTCAAGCTGTGTTGCCAGGCGTGACGCGCACTGAGATCTGGGAACGCTCCGGTATCGACGCTAGCCAGATTCCGGCGGACATGGTCATGGAAGCGGATGAAATGGTCGACGCGGCGCTCTCGGGTCTGGACCAAGGAGAGCTCATCACCATTCCTTCGTTGCCGGATGCCGGCGAGTGGGATGCTTTCGTTGCAGCGCGTCATGTCATGGCGCCGAATCTTTCCAAAACTACGGCCGCCGCACGTTACAAATGAGGCGCCTTCCATCGGCTTGAGGTATTTGCGACATGAGTGATCGTCGAATAGTTGTCACCGGCATGGGCCTGGTGTCTCCGCTGGGTAGCGGTGTTGAAGCTGTCTGGGAGCGTTTGCTGGCCAGGCGTTCCGGGCTGCGTAATTTACCTGAAGAGGTGGTCGCCGATCTGCCGGCCAAGGTTGGCGGCGCGGTACTCACCGTGGCGGAAGATCCCGAGGCGGGTTTTGACCCGGATCGAGCAACGCCACCCAAA
This sequence comes from Pseudomonas sp. BF-R-19, assembly GCF_019956445.1. Taxonomy (NCBI): domain Bacteria; kingdom Pseudomonadati; phylum Pseudomonadota; class Gammaproteobacteria; order Pseudomonadales; family Pseudomonadaceae; genus Pseudomonas; species Pseudomonas sp. BF-R-19. Next base: position 39,516 of record NZ_JAHBDN010000059.1, on the reverse strand, counting down.
GAGCAGAAGAAGATGGACCGCTTCATTCTGTTTGCCATGGAGGCCGCGCGGCAGGCGTTGGAGCAGGCCGGTTGGCAAGCGTTGGACCCGCAAGCCCAGGAACGCACTGCAACCATTATTGGTTCTGGGGTCGGTGGGTTCGGCGCGATTGCCGATGCGGTGCGCACCACTGACAGCCGTGGACCTCGGCGACTGTCGCCCTTCACTATTCCGTCGTTCCTGGTCAATCTCGCGGCGGGTCATGTGTCGATCAAGTACGGATTCAAGGGCCCGTTGGGTGCTCCGGTGACTGCGTGTGCGGCCGGGGTGCAAGCGATTGGAGATGCGGCGCGGCTGATTCGTTGCGGCGAAGCGGATATTGCCGTGTGTGGCGGCTCGGAGGCAGCGATCGATCGGGTCAGTCTTGCCGGGTTCGCGGCGGCGCGTGCCTTGTCCAGTGGTTTCAACGAAACGCCTGAGCGGGCTTCTCGGCCGTTCGACAGTGATCGCGACGGCTTTGTGATGGGGGAGGGGGCGGGACTTCTGGTGATTGAATCCCTGGAGCATGCCTTGGCGCGCGGGGCTCAACCCTTAGCCGAGTTGGTCGGCTATGGCACCAGTGCTGACGCCTTTCACCTGACTGCAGGTCCCGAAGATGGCAGCGGTGCGCGCCGTGCGATGTCGCTGGCATTGGCGCAGGCTGGTATTTCAGCGGCTCAGGTGCAACATCTCAATGCGCACGCTACGTCGACTCCGGTTGGCGACCTCGGCGAGTTGGCCGCTATCAAGTCGTTGTTCGGTACAGACAACAAGGTGGCGGTGACGTCGACCAAATCGGCGACAGGGCATCTGCTCGGAGCGGCCGGCGGGATTGAGGCGATCTTCACACTGTTGGCGATTCGTGATCAGATCGTGCCGGCCACACTGAATTTCGATAGTCCGGACCCGGCGGCGCAAGGCGTGGACATCGTCCACGGTCAGGCGCGGTCCATGGCTATCGAGTATGCGCTGTCCAACGGCTTCGGGTTCGGCGGAGTCAATGCCAGCGTATTGTTCAAGCGCTGGCAGGATTAGCCCTGGGGTTGTTTAAGAAACGCGCGTGTTACGTCGAGAATCCGCTGGGCCAACTCCGGGTTTTCGACGCTACGCGAGAGCAGCAATGCGCCGACCAGTGTGGACATGATGACGATGCTCTGATCCGCGGCATCCTCGCCTTCAAGGGTGTCTCCTATTTGTTGGAGTCGTGCGTTCAACACTACGTCCGAGGTCGGACTTGGCTGCCCACGCAAACCAAGTTCTGATGACATGGTTGGCAACGGGCAGCCTTCATGAGGTGAGGTCTGGTGCCATTCGGACAAATAAGCGTCGATGAAGGCATCCAGTGGGCGATCCTGGGCGAACAGCTCGGCACACACCGCTTCGACCTGATCGCCAGCCGCTTGCAACGCCTTTTCAACCAGTTCGTCTTTGGACTTGAAGTGCGAGTAAAAGCCTCCGTGGGTCAACCCCAGCGCTTTCATCAGCGGTTGCAAGCCAGTTGCCCCAATACCGTCCCGACGGAATCGCGCTGAAGCTTCCTTGATGATGCGCTTGTGGGTCTGGGCTTTATGGTCCTGCGAGTAACGCATCTGAAATCTCCGCAACAATGCGCCATCTTAACCAATGAAAATGGGATGGTGATTGTACTTCTACTTCTAGAAAGCATGCAGATGCGTCTAACGGTGCTCTAAAAGCGTCAAAGGCTTGTCAAAAATAATGACTACTCTTTTACCAAAGTTTATTGGGCAATCATAAGGCGAAGTACATCAGCAAAGGAAAGTCCTTGGCTGACATGACGCGGGTGGAAAAAAATAAGGTGATTGCCTACAACGCCAGATAAACAAAACCCTGTCATTCACTGAGAATGACAGGGTTGTCGGGCTAGCGGTCCTTCGCTTCCTTGGCATCCATTTCCGCATTGCGTTCAGCGACGCGTTTACGTTGCTCATCGGTCAGTTCGACCTTGTTGGCGGTGTCGCGCAACATCATCAAACCGCCAACAATCGAGCCGATTGCAACGACCAGAATCAACCAGGCATACCAGGGCATAGGGCTCTCCTTGAGGGCTGGCCGATTGACGGAGTTCGCCAATCGATCATGCATACCACTTTGAGCGATGGATTTTCGCAGTGGTTCCATTCTATGCCTGATAGGCCAAACGCACCTGAGCTGTTTATAGCCCGGTCAACATCGCATCCGCCGGTGCATCCGCGCGTAACTGCGCGGTCAGCAGGAAGTACACGAAACCCACTGCCATGAAGCCGAGGAAGATCAGGCCGATCAACGTGTTGAACCAAGCCATCGCCACCAGGCAGACCACTGCCAGCAGCAACGCGATCATCGGCACAAGCGGGTAGCATGGCGCACGGAACGTACGCTCCAGGTTCGGTTCGGTTTTACGCAGTTTGAACAGGCTGAGCATGCTCATGATGTACATCACGATGGCGCCGAACACTGCCATAGTGATCATTGCCGCTGTCAACGTCATACCGCCGAGGTTGATCAAGCCGTCACTGTAAATCGCCGCGATACCGATCACACCGCCAACGATGATTGCCCGGTGCGGCGTCTGGAAGCGCGACAGTTTTGCCAGGGAGGCCGGCAGATAACCGGCCCGGGCCAGCGCGAAGAACTGCCGCGAGTAGCCGAGAATAATCCCGTGGAAACTCGCCACCAGGCCGAACAGGCCGATCCACACCAGCATGTGCAGCCACCCGGAGCTTTCACCGACCACGGTTTTCATCGCTTGAGGCAGTGGGTCGTTGATGTTCGACAGGGTGCGCCAGTCGCCCACGCCGCCGGCAAAGAACATCACGCCCATGGCCAGCAATACCAGGGTTAGAATCCCGCTGATGTATGCTTTGGGAATCGTCCGTTTCGGGTCCTTGGCTTCTTCGGCGGCCATGGCGGCCCCTTCGATGGCGAGGAAGAACCAGATGGCGAACGGGATGGCCGCGAACATCCCGGCGATCGCCGGGGCACCGAATACATCGGAGCCGGCCCAGCCATTCAATGCGAAGTTGCTGAAGCTGAACGCTGGTGCAACCACGCCCATGAACACCAACAGTTCGGCCACGGCCAGTAGGCAAACCACCAATTCGAACGTCGCTGCGAGTTTCACCCCGAGAATGTTCAGCCCCATGAACACGATGTAGGCACCGACTGCCGCGTGTTTTGGATCGAGAGCGGGAAACTGCACGTTCAGGTAAGCACCAATCGCCAGAGCAATCGCTGGCGGCGCGAAGACGAATTCGATCAGCGTCGCCAACCCGGCGATCAGCCCGCCTTTTTCGCCAAACGCGCGGCGACTGTAGGCAAAGGGACCACCGGCATGGGGAATCGCCGTGGTCAGTTCGGTGAAGCTGAAGATGAAGCAGGTGTACATGGTGGCGACCATAAACGAGGTCACCAGAAAACCCAATGTGCCCGCGACGCCCCAGCCGTAACTCCAGCCGAAATACTCACCGGAAATCACTAGCCCGACGGCAATGCCCCATAGGTGCAACGTGCCGAGTGTGGGTTTGAGTTGTGTGTTCATGCAGTTGCTCCCTGAACGGTTTGGAATGCTCGAGAGGAGGGCGTCTGCAGTGGGCGTGCCAGTGTTGTGAGAGCAGTCGTAAAGCGTAAAAACACGTCGTATCGGGGATGTTCGGTGCTGGATGCACGCATTTTGGTGCTTCAGCTGGGGGCGTAGGTGCCAGTAATGCCGCCTTCGCGGGCAAGCCCGCACACATTTGGAATGTGTTTTCCCATGCAACGCGATCCCCTCTGGGTGCGGCGGTGCGACGATTCGACTTGTCCGCGAAGAGGCCCGTCCAGACACCGCTGTAACCCCAGCATAAACCCACTATTTACGCTTTCTTTATGCCTCTCCCGCACCCTCGATCTCGTTCCTTTACAGCCTCCCTGCCGACAATGACTCCACACGCGGCAATACGCCGTAACACGGAGAACTTCCATGAGCGTTCTGGACGGGGTGTCGCTGCTGCTCGCAGTGGGGCTGTTCATTTATCTGTTGGTTGCGCTGCTGCGCGCGGACCGGAACTAGGGAGCGGTTATGCACAGTTATGACTATTGGCTGATCCTCGGTTTTTTCGCCCTGGTATTGGTCCCGGCGCCGTTTCTCGGGCGCTTTTACTACAAGGTAATGGAAGGTCAGCGCACGTGGCTGTCGCCGGTCCTCGGGCCGGTCGAACGTGGCTGTTACCGGCTGGCCGGGGTTGACCCGCAAACTGAGCAGAGCTGGCAGAAATACGCTCTGGCCTTGCTCGCTTTTAACCTCGCAGGTTTCCTGTTGCTGTTCGCGATCCTGTTGTTCCAGGACCACTTGCCGCTGAACCCGCAGAACCTGCCGGGTCAGGAGTGGACGCTGGCGTTCAACACCGCCGTCAGCTTCACGACCAACACCAACTGGCAGGCCTACAGCGGTGAAGCATCCCTGAGCTACTTGAGCCAGATGGTTGGCCTCACCGTGCAGAACTTCGTCAGCGCCGCCACCGGCCTGGCGGTACTGGTCGCGCTGTGTCGAGGCATCGGTCGTAAATCCACCCGGACTCTGGGCAATTTCTGGGTCGACATGACCCGCGCCACCCTCTACGGCTTGCTGCCGCTGTGCCTGCTGCTGGCGCTGTATCTGGTCTGGCAGGGCGTACCGCAAACCTTCGCGCAGTATGTGAACGCGGTGACGGTGCAGGGCGTCGACCAGGTCATTCCCCTGGGGCCTGCTGCCAGCCAGATTGCGATCAAGCAACTGGGTACCAACGGAGGCGGTTTCTTCGGCGTGAACTCGACGCATCCGTTCGAGAACCCGACGGCGTGGAGCAACCTGTTCGAAATGGCCTCGATCATCCTGATCCCCGTCGCGCTGGTGTTCACCTTCGGCCATTACGTGAAGGACCTGCGTCAGAGCCGCGCTATCATCGCCTGCATGCTGGCGCTGTTCCTTATCGGCGGCGCAACCTCGCTGTGGGCTGAATACCAGCCGAACCCGGCCCTGAACAACGTTGCCGTCGAACAGACCGCACCGCTGGAAGGCAAGGAAGCGCGCTTGGGCACCACTGCCACGGTGCTGTGGTCGGTGACCACCACGGCCGCGTCCAACGGTTCGGTGAACGGCATGCACGACAGCCTCAATCCGCTGAGCGGCATGGTGGCGCTGGTCAACATGATGGTGGGCGAAGTGATCTTCGGGGGCGTTGGCGCCGGGCTCTACGGCATGTTGCTCAACGTGCTGATCGCGGTGTTCCTCGCCGGCCTGATGATCGGTCGTACTCCGGAATACCTCGGCAAGAAACTGCAAGCCAGGGAAGTGCAATTGCTGGTGGTGACCCTGATGGTCATGCCGATTGGCGTACTGGTGCTCGGTGCGATCGCCGCCAGCCTGCCCGGCCCGGTGGCCGCCGTGAGCAACCCTGGGCCTCACGGATTCAGTCAGTTGCTCTACGCCTACACCTCGGCCAGTGCCAACAACGGTTCCGCCTTCGCTGGCCTCGGCGCCAACACACCCTTCCACAACCTGATGCTGGGCTTGGGCATGTTGATCGGTCGCTTCGGCTACATCCTCCCGGTTCTGGCCCTGGCCGGCAGCCTGGCGATGAAGAAAACCGCGCCGATCGGGCAGAACAGCTTCCCGACCCACGGCCCGCTGTTCGTGACCCTGCTGACCGTGACCATTTTGCTGGTGGGCGGCCTGACATTCTTGCCGACTTTGGCACTGGGTCCAATCGCTGAACATCTGAGTATGGGCTTCTAAGGAGCTGATGATGAATATGCCCGTAACAAAACCAGTCCTCGCCAAGGCACCGGAACAACCGAAAACCGCCATCTCGGCCCTGTGGCGCCCGGCGCTGGTGCAAGCCTTCGTCAAGCTCGACCCACGGCAGTTGCAGCGTGCGCCGGTGATGCTGGTGGTCGAACTGACAGCGATTCTGACCACCGTGTTGTGCTTCATTCCCGACACGGCAGTACCGACCTTCGTTGCCGCGCAAATCGCTGTGTGGCTGTGGTTCACCGTGCTGTTCGCCAACTTCGCCGAAGCCCTGGCCGAAGGTCGCGGCAAGGCCCGCGCCGACAGCCTCAAGGCCGGTAGCGAAGGCCTCAGCGCCCGGCGCAAGACCGGCAACGGCAGCTTTCAGGTGGTGCCCGCCGCCAACCTGCGCAAAGGCGATGTGGTGCGCGTCGAAGCGGGGGAGATGATCCCCGGTGACGGCGAGGTGATCGAAGGCATCGCGGCGGTCAACGAAGCGGCGATTACCGGTGAATCGGCGCCGGTGATTCGCGAGTCCGGCGGCGACCGCTCGGCCGTCACCGGCAACACACGGCTGGTGTCCGACTGGCTGCTGGTGAAGATAACTGCCAACCCCGGCGAGTCGACCCTGGACCGCATGATCGCCCTGGTCGAAGGCGCCAAACGGCAGAAAACCCCGAACGAAGTGGCGCTGGACATCCTGCTGATCGGCCTGACCCTGATCTTTCTGCTGGTGGTCGTGACCCTGCAACCATTCGCCCACTTCGCCAATGGCAGCCTGCCGCTGATGTTCCTGGTGGCGCTGTTGGTCACGTTGATTCCGACCACCATCGGCGGTTTGCTGTCGGCCATCGGTATCGCCGGGATGGATCGTCTGGTGCGCCTGAACGTGATCGCCAAATCCGGTCGTGCGGTGGAAGCGGCGGGGGACGTGCACGTTCTGCTGCTGGACAAGACCGGCACCATCACCTTCGGTAACCGTCGTTGCTCGGCGGTGTATGCCACGCCTGGCGTGACAGCCGGAGAACTGGCCGAGGGCGCATTGCTGGCTTCGCTGGCCGACGACACTGCGGAAGGCAAGTCGATCGTCGAGTACCTGCGTGGCACTCATCCGCAACCGGAACCGTCCGCTGAGGTGCTGACAGCTGTGCCATTCAGTGCCGAAACCCGCCTGTCCGGTGTCGACTATCAGGGGCGCGTGTACCGCAAAGGTGCGGTGGATTCGTTGCTGGCGTTCGTGGGCCTCAAGCGCGCTGATCTGGCTGCACCGTTGTCCCGTGAAATCGACAGGATCGCCCAAAGCGGCGGCACCCCGTTGCTGGTGTGTGCCGACGGCAGGTTGCTCGGTGCGATCCACCTCAAGGACGTGGTCAAGCCCGGTATCCGCGAGCGTTTCGCCGAGTTGCGCAAGTTGGGGATCCGCACCGTCATGGTCACCGGCGACAATCCGTTGACCGCCGCCGCCATCGCCGCTGAAGCGGGTGTGGACGATGTGCTGGCGGAAGCCACGCCGGAGAAAAAACTGGCGCGCATTCGTCACGAGCAAAACGACGGTCGTCTGGTCGCCATGTGTGGCGACGGCGCCAACGACGCGCCGGCCCTGGCCCAGGCGGATGTCGGCATGGCGATGAACGACGGCACGCAAGCGGCCCGTGAAGCGGCCAACATGGTCGACCTCGACAGCGACCCGACCAAGCTGCTGGACGTGGTGCAGATCGGCAAGGAGTTGCTGGTCACCCGCGGTGCGCTGACGACCTTCTCCATCGCCAACGACGTGGCCAAGTACTTCGCAATCCTGCCGGCACTGTTCGCCGCGATCTATCCGCAACTGGGCGTGCTCAACGTGATGCACCTGAGCAGTCCGCAGAGCGCGATTCTCTCGGCGATCGTGTTCAACGCCTTGATCATTGTGGTGCTGATTCCGCTGGCGCTGCGCGGTGTGCGGGTTCATGCGGCGAGTGCGGCGGCGTTGCTGCGGCGCAATCTGCTGATCTATGGCCTGGGCGGGATCCTGGTGCCGTTCGTGGGCATCAAGGCGATCGACATGCTGTTGACGGCGTTGCATCTGGTTTGACTGCGTGGTGTGCCAGATAAGCCGCCATCGCGAGCAAGCTCGCTCCCACAAAAGCACCTCATACCCTGTGGGAGCGAGCTTGCTCGCGATGGATGCGCCACGGTGTACCTGACTTGTGAATTCGAGGATTTTGAAATGTCCACATTGATACGCCCGGCCCTGAGCCTGCTGGTCCTGATGACGCTGATCACCGGCGTCGCTTATCCACTGGTGGTCACCGGCGTGGCCCAGGTCGCGTTCCCGGATCAGGCCAACGGCAGCCTTATGCGGGATGCCGAGGGCAAGGTCCGCGGTTCCTCGCTGATCGCCCAGGATTTCGTCGGCGACGCCTGGTTCCACCCGCGCCCTTCGGCCGGTGCCTTTGCCACCGTGTCGAGCAGTGCCAGCAACCTGGCACCGAGCAATCCGGCGCTGGCGACACGGGTGATCGACGATGCCAGCAAACTGCTGGTGCCAGGCCAGGGGCCGGTGCCCTTGGCGCTGGTCACGACGTCCGGCAGCGGTCTGGATCCGCACTTGCCACCGGCGGCGATTGCCTATCAACTGGCGCGTGTCGCAACGGCGCGTAACCTGCCGGTAGCGACACTGCAGCAACTGCTGGACGCTCACATCGAGCAACCACTGATAGGCCCGCCGGTGGTCAATGTGCTTGAGCTGAATCTGGCGCTGGAAAAACTTTAGGTCCGTGGCGCTACCATTCGCGAGCAAGCCCGCTCCCACACTGGATAGGTGTCGTACACACAACTTGTGTTCACTGAAGATCCAATGTGGGAGCGGGCTTGCTCGCGAAGGCGGTAGAACGATCACCCATTCCCTTCAAGAAAAACGAGAGTTTCAGACATGAGCGATTCCGGCCGCGCCGACGCGCTGTTAGCAGACCTGCCCCGCCATGGCCGTGGCCGGCTCAAGGTGTTTCTCGGCGCCGCGCCGGGTGTCGGCAAGACCTACGCCATGCTGCAAGCGGCCCACACCCAGTTACGCCAAGGGGTGAAAGTGATTGCCGGCGTCGTCGAAACCCACGGCCGGGCCGAAACCGAAGCATTGCTCGGCGGCTTGTCGCAGCAGCCGTTGGTGCGCTCGGAATACCGTGGCGTGTTGCTCGAAGAAATGGATCTCGATGGTCTGCTCCTCGCCAAACCGAAGCTGGTGCTGGTCGACGAACTGGCGCATACCAACGCACCCGGTAGCCGTCACGAAAAACGCTGGCAGGACATTCAGGAACTGCTCGCCGCCGGCATTGACGTGTACACCACGGTCAACGTCCAGCACCTGGAAAGCCTCAACGACCAGGTGCGCGGCATCACCGGCGTGCAGGTCCGCGAGACCCTGCCGGACTGGGTGTTGCAGGAAGCCTACGAACTGCTGCTGATCGACTTGCCGCCGCGCGAGTTGCTGGAGCGTTTGCGCGATGGCAAGGTCTATGTGCCGGAGCAGGCGCGGGCGGCCATCGACGCGTTCTTTTCCCAGACCAACCTCACGGCCCTGCGCGAACTGGCGATGCAAACCGCGGCGGCTCAGGTCGATAACGATCTGGCCCAAGGGTATCGCCAGTTGGGGCAAGCGGCGCCGGCCGTGCGCGGGCGTTTGCTGGTAGGGGTCGACGGCGATGCCCAGGCCGAGCGTCTGGTACGGCATGCCAGTCGCGTGGCCCAGCGGCGGCACCTGCCCTGGAGCCTGGTGCACGTGGACAACGGCCGCGTGCGTGACGAGCAGTCCCGCCTGCGTCTGCAGAGCGCCCAGCAACTGGCCGAGCGCCTGGGCGGCGAAGTGGTGTTGCTGCGCGCCGGTGAAGTGGCGAAAACCCTGATCCAGCATGCCGCCGAACGCCGCGCCAGCCTGGTGCTGGTCGGCCAGTCCCGGCCGCGTTTGCGCCGACGTCTGTTCGGTGGCGGGCTGGCGGCGCGTCTGCTGCGTAATGCGCGCGGACTGGAAATCAACGTTCTCGACAGCGATCACCAACAACTTCAACCCCATCAGCGGTCGATGCATTCACTGGTCTGGTTCGACTACGCATTGGCCGTGGTCGCGACGGTTCTGGCCAGCACCCTGGCCTGGGCCGTGGCGAGCGTGCTGCCACTGCCGAACATCTCCCTGGTGTTCCTTGCGGCGGTGTTGCTGGTGGCGGTACGCAGCAGCCTCGGGCCGGCGCTGGCCTGTGCGGCACTGTCGTTCCTGACCTATGACTTCCTGTTCATTCCACCGAATTTCTCTTTCAACATCCAGCGCGAAGAAGACGTGCTGACCTTGCTGTTCTTCCTGCTGATGGCGGCCCTCACCGGCAACCTCGCGGCGCGCCAGCGCAGGCAATTGCAGGCACTGCGCGATACCCAGGAAGAGACCACCGAATTGCTCGACCTGTCACGCAAACTCACCGCCGCCACCGACCGCCAGGCTGTGGTCAGTGCGGCCGCCCAGCACCTCAACGGTTGGAACGATGTACAACTGTGCCTGCTCAATCGCGACGGGCAAAACGGCTGGAAAGTCGAAACCGGTGGCCCGCTGGAGTTCACCGAAGCTGAGCGCGCCGCCGCCGATTGGGCCTGGCAGCACGATCAACCCGCGGGTGCCGGCACCGGCACATTGCCGTTCGGCCGCTGGTGGTGGTGGCCATTATCAGTGGAGGACGGCCCGCTGGCCTTGCTTGGCGTATGCGCCAACGAAGGCCAGACCCTGAGCGGCCAGCGCCGACGCTTGTTGACCGCGCTCAGCCAGCCGCTGGCCCAGGCGCTGGCCCGGGCGCAACTGGCCGATGATCTGGAAGCGGCGCGGCTGCACGGCGAAACCGAGCAACTGCGCAGCGCCTTGCTGGCATCGGTGTCCCATGATTTGCGCACACCGCTGACGTCCATGCGCGGCAGTATCGATAGCCTGCTGGCCCTGGGTGAAGCGATCCCGCTTGAGGATCGACGTGAGTTGCTCGAAGGCACCCGCGATGAAGCCGAGCGCCTTGATCGCTACATTCAAAACCTGCTCGACATGACCCGGCTCGGCCACGGTGCCTTGAAGCTGGCGCGGGACTGGGTGTCGCCGGCGGACATCGTCGGCAGTGCGCGCAATCGCCTGCGGGCAGTCCTTGCGCCGTTGCAGGTCAGCACCGACGTGCCGGCCGAGCTACCGCTGCTGTATGTGCATGCCGCGCTGATCGAACAGGCACTGGTCAACGTGATGGAAAACGCCGCGCGGTTTTCGCCGCCCCACGGGCGTTTGCAATTGCGCGCCGGGGCCGATGACAGTGAGCTGTTTTTCTCGGTCAGCGATGAGGGGCCGGGGATTCCGGAAGAGGAACGGGCGAAGATTTTCGACATGTTCTATACCGCGGCGCGGGGTGATCGCGGCGGGCAGGGTACCGGTCTGGGGCTGGCGATTTGTCAGGGCATGGTCGGTGCCCATGGCGGGCGTATCAGCGTCGCCGACGGCATCGAGGGGCGCGGCACCTGTATCACGTTGCACCTGCCGCTACAGGCTCAACCGGGATACGAAAGTGAAGCCTGATCGCGCTTGCGCTACTCTCTTGCCACTTCTTTGTGTTGATGTGAATTCATGAGCCAGACCTCGACCATTTTGGTCATTGACGACGAACCTCAGATCCGCAAATTCCTGCGTATCAGCCTCGCTTCCCAAGGCTACAAAGTGCTGGAGGCGGGTACCGGCAGTGAAGGATTGGCGCAAGCCGCGTTGAACAAGCCGGACTTGCTGGTGCTCGACCTCGGCTTGCCGGACATGGACGGCCAACAGGTATTGCGCGATTTTCGCGAGTGGTCGACGGTGCCGGTGCTGGTGCTCTCGGTGCGCGCCGGTGAAGGGCAGAAAGTAGAGGCCCTGGATGGCGGCGCCAATGACTACGTGACCAAGCCGTTCGGCATTCAGGAGTTCCTCGCGCGGATTCGGGCGTTATTGCGCCAGGCGCCCGCAGGCGAGATGCAACAAGCAGCGCTGAGCTTCGGTCCGTTGACGGTCGACCTGGCGTATCGCCGGGTGCTGCTCGACGGTGTCGAAGTCGCGCTGACCCGCAAGGAATACGCGGTGCTGGCGCAACTCGCGCGGCATCCGGGGCGGGTGATTACCCAGCAGCAATTGCTCAAGGACATCTGGGGACCGACCCACACCGAAGACACTCACTACCTGCGCATCGTGGTCGGGCACTTGCGCCAGAAACTGGCGGATGACCCGACCCAACCCAGATTCATTGTCACTGAGGCTGGGGTGGGGTATCGGTTGTTGAGTGAGGGCAGTCTTTAGATCTTCGTTGCCTGATCTGACGTCATCGCGAGCAAGCTCGCTCCCACAGGAATTTCGGTTAGACACACATTTTGTGAACACCAAAGATTCACTGTGGGAGCGGGCTTGCCCGCGAAGAGGCCCTGATAGTCACCCGAGAACTTTCAGGCGCTCAGTTCTGCTCATTCTCATACCGGTCCAGCGTATCCCGCGCAATCTCCCGTCCCAATGCGATCAACTCCGGTGCCTTGTAGAATTCGAAAAACCGACACACGCGTTTGGGCACGTTGATCAGGATGTCCGGCGGATACCCGGCAATCTTGTACTGCGCCAGCGACGTCTGCATCACCTCGAAACTCTGGTTGATCAAATCCAGCAAGGACGCCGGCCCGACGTTGTCGATGATGAACGAACCGGTGGCGGAGCGGGGTGCGCCACTGGCTTGCGGAGCGGCCGCGGGTTGCTGCGCCTCGGGCTCGGCGGATTCGATCCACGGGTTGAGCTCCGCACCTTCGGCCTTCAAGGCTTCCTGTTCCAGAATCAACAATTGCTCGGCCTGTTTGCGGCGGAACGGCAACTTCGAGCCGACGGAGTTGATCAGGCTGTCGAAGCGGGTCTTGAACGCGGCGGGACGCTGGATGACCGGCAATTGATAGTGGCGCTGGTTGGTGGAGTTGAGGTTGACCGCGATGATCAAGTCGCAATGGCTCGACACCACCGGCACGATCGGCAGCGGGTTGAGAATGCCGCCATCGACCAGCATGCGGTTGCCCTGCATCACCGGGGTAAACAGGCTGGGAATCGCTGCCGAGGCGCGCATGGCCTGATGCAGGCAACCTTCCTGGAACCAGATTTCCTGCTGGTTGGTCAGGTCGGTGGCAACCGCGGTGTAGGGGATACGCAAATCTTCGATGTTGACTTCGCCGACGATCTTGCGGATCTGCCCGAAGACTTTCTCGCCACGAATCGCCCCCAGACGAAAGCTGACGTCCACCAGGCGCAACACGTCGAGATAGTCCAGGCTCTCGATCCAGTCGCGGTAATCATTGAGTTTGCCGGCGGCGTAGATCCCGCCCACCACCGCGCCCATGGAGCAACCGGCGATACAGGCAATGTCATAGCCGCGCCGTTCGATCTCTTCAATGACCCCGATATGTGCATAACCCCGGGCTCCGCCCGAGCCCAATACCAGTGCGACACGCTTTTTCATGAATCGCCCTCGTTTCAATGGTTCAACAATGCACCCATCGAGGGCCATGCTTCAATCGCCATGGTCGTTCGAGGGGACAAGAGCGTCGTATTTTCGACACTCCATGGCGGCACATGGTTATTCTCGTCAGCGCTATAGTTTGCACAGCGGACCAACGGCACTTTTCAGGTGCCACAACGTCTTACCTGCACGACTGTTGACCTATTTTTGAGGAGTGAGTGATGAAAGCCTGGATCTGCGTGCCATTGATTGCCCTGGCGCTCGCCGGATGTGCCGGCAAAACCGCTTATCGCGACAGCTGCGGTAGTAACCTGGATGCGGCATGGCATGAACTGGACCTGGCCAAAGCCGAAGGTTTCGCCGGGACCGTCAGCTATTCCAAGGCCCTGTCGCTGTTGACCGCGGCCAAGACCCAGCAGCAATTCGAGGGGTTCGAAGGCTGCACCAAAAAAGCCGAGAAGGCTCGTTTCTATATTCGTGAGTCGCGCGCGGGGCGTTAAAAGCGAAAAGCGGTTACAAGCTCTAAGCTGCAAACTGCAAGACCCATCGAGCTTGCAGCCTGGAGCTTGCAACCTGGCGCTGTTTACGGAGTAAACCCCCATGATCGATCGGCTGGTGGCTCAGGTTCTGGGCCTGGAAGTTCGTCTGCTGGCCTGTCAGGCCCGCCTGAAAGAGCGTACTGACCCAGAAGCGTTACACGATCTGCGCACAACCATGCGTCGGTTGCGCAGCCTGCTGCGCCCCTTGCGCGGGCTGCCCGGCGTCGAACAACTGGAAGCGGCAGCTTCTCGTGTGGGCGATCTGAGCACGCCATTACGTGATCGCGAAGTGCTGGCGGCGTACCTGCTCCAGCACCACCAACCCCAAGCCGCACAGTGGCGCATGGCGCAAATGGCCGAGGCCTATCCGGCCGTGGCGGCCAGTCCCGAGCTCGCGCAGATGTTGATCGTCCTCGATGCGTTTCCGCGTTTTCTGCGTGCCGCCCAGCGCCAGGGATTGCTCAAGGGTCTGCGCAAGCGCATCGAAAAACGCCTGGGCAAGCAGTGGGGAAAACTCGACGAGGCACTGCACGATCCGACTCATGACCGTCATCGGCTGCGCCTGCTGATCAAGCGCGTGCGCTATGGCATCGATGCTTACCCCGAGCTGGACCGTTTGCCAAAAGCAGCCATGCCCCGATTGAAATCGGCCCAGGGTGCGCTGGGTGACTGGCACGATTGTGTGCAATGGCTGGCCATGGCTGAACGGGAAGCGGATTTGCAGCCCTGTGTTGCAGAGTGGCAAACCACCATGGCCGAGGCTGAAAGCCGTGCGGACCGGGTGCTGGAAAAACTCAGCAAGGCCTGTTTCAAATCCTGAGACCTCCCCAGATCCATTGTGGGAGCGGGCTTGCTCCGGGCGGCGCTCCGACGAAAGCGGTGTGTCAGTCAGCATTAATGCTTAAGCTGATGGCCTCTTCGCGAGCAAGCCCGCTCCCACAGGGTTTTTATGTTCGACAGGAAACCCGCACGGCTCATCTGTCAGTCAATTTGGCCGGAATGGGCGATGTATCAACCACGGCAGATGGTTAAGATCCCTTCATCTTTTTCCGATCCTTGAGGTTTTCATGCGTTTTTCCGAACTGCTCGACGCTGTCCGCAGCCAGCCGCTGGAGCTGTCTATTCCTGCCTCATGGGCCCAGGGACGGGCCAGTTTCGGTGGCCTGGTGGTCGCTTTGCAGTACGAAGCCATGCGTGCTCGGGTTCCGGCGGATCGTCCGGTGCGTTCGTTGGCAATCACCTTCGTCGGCCCGGTTGAGCCGGAGGTACCGGTCAGTTTTGAAGTCGACGTACTGCGCGAAGGCAAGGCCGTCAGCCAAGTGCTGGGCCGGGTGATGCAGAAGGGCCAGGTGGTGACGTTGATCCAGGGCAGCTTTGGTGCCTCGCGCCCCTCGGAAGTGGCGGTGGCCGCTGAACCGGCACCGGAAATGAAACACTGGGACGAATGCCAGGAATTGCCTTTTGTCGAAGGCGTCATCCCGGAGTTCATGCGGCATCTGGCGATGCGCTGGAGTATCGGCGGGCTGCCGTTCAGCGGTAGTACATCCCGGTATATGGGCGGCTGGGTACGCTTGCGCGGCGACGTAAAGGAAGAGGCCATCAGCGAGGCGCATATCCTGGCGCTGGTGGACGCCTGGCCACCGGCCCTGATGCCGTTCTTGAAGAAGCCGGCGATGGGCAGCACGCTGACCTGGACCATCGAATTCGTGCAGCCGCTGCTGGAACTGAACACCCTGGACTGGTGCAAATACCTCGTCGAAACCGAATACGCCGCCGACGGCTACGGGCATGCCGCCGCAAAAATGTGGAGCGCGGACGGCCGGTTGATCGCCATGAGCCGGCAGACGGTGACCGTGTTCGCCTGATCAGTGACGGCGGTGGCGCTCACGCCAGGCGCGCCACCAGCCGCCGCTGAGGAAGAACCGCGGAAACGTCAGGAACTGCTCGACCATCAGGCGCGATACCGCATCCTTGCGATCGCTGAAGGGTTCGGAGGCTTGGGTCTCCAGGCTGTGGCCGTGGCGTTGCAAGGCCAGCGCCGCAATCACACCGATCACGCCAATGGCGATGTTTGCCAGGCTCAGGCTGAACACCCCGGTCACAATCAGCAGAAATGCCACGATGAACAGCGGTACCGCGATCAGGTGCAACACCAGATTGGTCGGGTGCTGATGATTGTTCGGGTACGCTCGCCATTGCCAGGCGGGTAGGTTGGGGTGACGTTTGCCCATGATGCCGATCCTCGATCCATGTTGAACACATGTAGGAAGAATAGGCCCAGTCAATGCTGGCGGCGAATCAAGGCTGGCTATTGGCTTGATAGGTGTCATGGTCTGGATTGATGTTGCCGGTTCCGGCCTCATCGCGGCCAAGCCCGCACACACATTCGTCCGCATTCTAATGAAAGAACTCGGTCACCTGTGGGAGCGGGCTTGCTCGCGAAGAGGCCCTCAAAGTTTGAGCTGACCTATCGCCTTGCTTAATTCCCCGGCCAATGCCGCCAGCTCATTGCTGGTGGTCGCCGAAGTCACTGTCTGCTGCACCGTGTTCTCGGTCACATCACGGATGCTCACCACCGCCCGGTTCATCTCTTCCGCCACCTGGCTTTGCTGCTCGGCCGCCACCGCGATCTGTGTATTGCTCTCACGCATCTGCGCCACTGCGCTGGTGATCTCGGCCAATGCCGAACCGGCCTCTTGCGCCTGTTGTACGCAGTCGTCGGCCTTGAACGAGCTCTCTTGCATGAAATCCACGGCGTCCCGCGTACCGGCCTGCAACGCCGAGACCATGAGGGTAATTTCATCCGTGGAGGCCTGCACGCGTTTGGCGAGGTTGCGTACTTCATCGGCGACCACCGCGAAGCCGCGACCCATCTCGCCGGCCCGGGCCGCTTCGATCGCGGCGTTCAGCGCCAGCAGGTTGGTCTGCTCGGCGATGCTGTGAATCACCTTGACCACACCGTTGATCTTCTGGCTGTCCTTGGCCAGGCGTTGAATCATCTCGGCGGTCTGCTGGACGCCGGTGGACAGTCCGGCAATCGACCGCTGCACCCGTGTCACGACCTCCTGCCCGCTGCCGGCCAGGATATTGGCCGATTGCGAAAGGTCACGGGTGGCACCCGCGTGTTGGGCGATGTGATAGACCGTGGCGGTCATCTCATTGATCGCCGTGGCGGCCTGATCGGTTTCACTTTGCTGGCCGAGCATGCCGTGGCGCACTTCATTCATGCTGGCCGCCAGCCGCGCGGCGCCGACGTCCAGCTGCCGGGCGGTGCTGGCAACGGTGTTGACCACCCGTTGATAACCGGCCTGCATGGCGTTGAAGGCGTTGGCCATTTGCCCGACTTCGTCGCTGCAAGCCAAGGGCACGCGGGCCGACAGGTCGCCGGTTTTCTCCACGTGCAACATGACGTCTTTCAAGGTGTTGAGCTGGCTGAGCAGA
Source organism: Pseudomonas sp. BF-R-19 (assembly GCF_019956445.1). Lineage (NCBI taxonomy): Bacteria > Pseudomonadati > Pseudomonadota > Gammaproteobacteria > Pseudomonadales > Pseudomonadaceae > Pseudomonas > Pseudomonas sp. BF-R-19. Next base: position 22,270 of record NZ_JAHBDN010000059.1, on the reverse strand, counting down.
AAACGGATCAATAACTGCGATGCGCCGAGCATTGCCAGCATCAGGATGAACACGGCCGACGCGTAGTTGGCAAAACGCTCGTTGAACACCTGGCTCAGGCTTGGACCGTGGGCAATCACGGCGACCTGCTGGCCATCGGCACGCGAGAACACTTCGGCACCCAACAACGGATTGTCCCCGAACAGCGGCATCGGGTAGATCTCGACCCAGCCGTTTGCATGGGTAAGTTCCGGCATGGGTTGTCCATTCAGCGACGGCGCCTGTCCGCGATTGAACGTCAGCAGGTTGTCGGCGTGGGGCAGCGGTTGCCCGGCGGGCCAGGCTTTGAGCAATCGCGCCTGGGCCTGGGCCGAAGCCTGGGCGGTGTGACTGCGGGCCTGCTGTTCGAGCTGCACCGCGTACAGCACCAGCAACAGGGTGGTGACGAAAGCGACGGCGTTGACCGCCCAGAATTTGTATTTCAGCGAGATATTGCTAAGCCAGGCACCCATGGAGGTCTTCTCTGATAGCGGAAACAGTTTTGGCAGGGTGCCATCATTGTGCCGCTACTCAGGTGGCTGATTCTTGATGCAGATCAACTTCAAACCTGTGGGAGCGAGCTTGCTCGCGATTGCAGTTTGTCTGTCACATCCGTACCGAATGTGTTGCCGCCATCGCGAGCAAGCACGCTCCCACAGGGGTTTATGTTTATCAGGATATCAATGGCAGGCCATAAAACGCCCGCGCACAGGCTGTGGTATGCGCCGCCAGATCTTCCTGGCTTTCCCCGCGATGCAGCGCCACTTCGCGCAATACTTCGGTCAGGTACGCCGGCTCGTTGCGCCCGTTTTTCGGCTTGGGGCGCAGGCTGCGCGGCAGCAGGTACGGCGCATCGCTTTCGAGCATCAGGCGTCGGCGCTTGATCTCCTTGACCAGCGGATGCAAATGCGTGCCCCGGCGCTCGTCGCAGATCCAGCCGGTAATGCCGATGTGCAAGTCCAGGTCGAGGTAGCTGAACAACGCCTTCTGTTCGCCAGTGAAGCAGTGCACCACCGCGGCCGGCAGTCGGTCGCGGAAGTCGCGCAGGATTTCCAGCAAACGCTGGCTGGCGTCGCGTTCGTGCAGAAAAACCGGCAGCTGCAATTCGACGGCCATGGCCAGATGTTCTTCGAGGACCTTTTCCTGCTGCGGGCGCGGCGAGAAATCACGGTTGAAATCCAGCCCGCATTCACCCACGGCCACCACATTCGGCTCGTTGAGCAAGCAGCGCAAACGGCGGGCGCTGTCGGCGTTCCAGTCGCTGGCGCAGTGAGGGTGAATACCGGCGGTGGCGAACAGGCGCTGGGCGCTTTCGTCCAGTTGCTGGCACAGCTCAAGGGCCTGTTCACTGCCCTCGACACTGGTGCCGGTCAGCACCAGTTGGCACACACCAGCCGCGTAGGCGCGGTCGAGTACGGCCTGGTGTTTGTCGGCAAAACTGGCGTTGGTCAGGTTGACGCCGATATCGATGAGTTGCATGGTGCTACCTCGGCCCAAAGGCCGGAAAGCATATCAGAGCCGTGGATTTATAAGAAAAGCCAAGAACTACAACGGGTTAACGCTGTCTCTTGAGCCGCGGACCAAGCCGGGTTGGTAGTTTTGCCATCATTGTGCCAGTCTTTCGCACTTTGCCAGCGCCTTGGGCGCTCTGTTTTTGTCGCCGCGCTTGATGGTTTTCCTCATTGAAGCGGGCCTCATATTCTTTCCGGAGAGTGGATGATTCGTCCCTCGGTTTTGCTACTGCTGTGTTGTTCGCTGCTACTGCCGATGTCGGCGGTCGCGCGTCTGCCCGGGCCGCTGCAAGCCGTACCGGCCAGCAAGGTGCGCGACCTTGCCCAAATTCGCAGCAGTCGTGTGCTGCGGGTGTTGGTCAACCAGAGCCGCAACAGTTCCGGCGAAGTCCAGGGGCAGGCGATCGGGGTCGAATACCATCGCCTGAGAGCGTTCGAGCAATACCTCAACGGCCACGCCCGTGACGGTCAGGAAATCACCCTCAAGATCATTCCCAAGGCCAAGGATCAACTGCTCGGTGCATTGCAGCGCGGGGAGGGTGATCTGGTGGCGCCGGGAGAGTTGCTCGATCTGCAACCGGGTTTTGCCGTCAGCACCAGTGAGCCGATTGCCAGCAACATCCCGTTGGTCCTGGTGGGCATCAAGGGCGAACACCGCTACACCAAACTTGAACAGCTTTCCGGCAAGACCCTGGCGTTACCCGCCGGCAGCGCCGCCGGGGATGCCGTCAGCCAGATCAATCAAAAGCTCGCCTTGCACAAACTGCCACCGGTCACAATCGAATGGGTCGATCCGAGCCTTGCCGTCGAGGACGTGCTGGAAATGGTCCAGGGCGGGATCTTCCACCTGACCATCGTCGAGCAGCCGATCGCCGAACGCTGGGGCAAGATCCTGCCCAAGCTGCGTTTCGACAAGCAGGTACTTGTCAGTGATCCGGGAGAGGAATTCTGGTTCGTGCGCCGTGATGCCTCGATGCTGCGGGCCAGCATTGATCGCTTCCTCACCGTCTACAAAAAACCATCGGATCAGGACGCCGCGTTCCTGCGGATCTATCGTCGTCTCTATCAAGTGCACTACCCACTGGCCAAGGCGGACCGGCAGCGTCTGGAGAAACTTCGCCCGGTACTGCAGAAACACGCCGATGCCCAGGGCATGGACTGGCTGAACCTGGCGGCGCTGGCCTTCAAGGAGTCAGCCCTGCAACCTGCCGCCCGCAGTGGCGGTGGCCCGACCGGATTGATGCAGATCACGCCTTCTGCGGCGCAGCGGGTGGGGGTCAACAACATCCAGGACCTTGATGGCAATGTTCAGGCTGGGGCCAAGTACCTGGCGATGATCCGGCGCAAATTCTTTGCCAGCCCGAAACTCAACGAGCGCGAACGCATGGCCTTCGTGCTGGCGGCCTACAACATCGGGCCGGAGCGGGTGCAAGGCATGCGCGCCGAAGCCCGGCGGCGAGGTTTGAATCCCAACCAGTGGTTCTTCCAGGTCGAACGCGTAGCCATGGAGCAAGTAGGTATGGGGCCCGTCAGCTATGTTAATAGCGTGAACAAGTACTACTTGGCGTTCGACCGGGAGCGGGAGTCGTTGGAGCCCCAGGGACAAAAGGTTGTCTCGCGCAAATGATCGACTAATCTGATTGTAATGGTGGGTTTTTTGCGCTTTTAACATGCAAATTACTGATTAATATGGCGACCAACCAACACACACTGACAAGGAATGAAACAGCATGAGCACTCTGATCAACAAGGTACTGTCTACCCGCGCTGGCTACGGCCTGACCGTTCTGCGCATCGTGGTCGGCATTGTTTTCGCCGCTCACGGCTCGCAGAAACTCTTCGGGGCATTCGGCGGCTATGGTCTGGCTGGAACCGCGCAGTACATGGAAAGCCTCGGACTGACGCCGGGTTACCTGATGGCGGCACTGGCGGGCGGCACCGAATTCTTCGCCGGCCTGGCCCTGATCATCGGCTTGCTGGTTCGCCCGGCCGCACTGGGCCTGATCTTCCTGTCGCTGGTCGCAATTCTCTCGGTGCACATCAGCAACGGACTGTTCATGGCCAACAACGGTTATGAATTCGCCCTGGCCTTGCTTGGTGGCAGTATCGCGGTATTGATCGAAGGTGCGGGCAAACTCTCGGCGGACCGTGTCATCGCCGGTTGACCGCTCTGGCTCAATGAAAAGGCCCGCATTGTGCGGGCCTTTTTTGTTGAGCGTCATTCTTGACACTGTCCAGTCAGCTTCTCTAGGATGTTGCTCATGCGCCGATTTAAACAGCTACTTGCGGGGCGCCAGGTGACTCATCCAGTTGCCGATAGAAGCCAGAACAGGCTTCGAAATACCGCTAAAGCGCTGGTTCGGTGTTGCCTCTCACCTGCCATGCAGACTTTTGAGGCAGAGACACGACACAATGAATGCACTAAACGCCGTTGTACGTCCCGCGCCGATCACGGCACACCTGACCCAGCGCAATCCAAAAATCCTGCTTGGCGGCAAACATCAGCCGACGCTCTTGCGTTATCTCGATGGCTGGCCTCGTCGTACCGGCGGTCCCGCTGCCTTCCTGATCCAGTTTGTCGAAGACGGTGAGTCGCTCGCTCGTTTCGCCGATGACAGTTTCGATCTGGCGGTGATTCAGTCCCCCAGCCTCGAAGATGCGCCTGAAGTGATCCGGCAACTGACCCGCGTTGCCCGGCAAGGGCTGATTACCCGGCGTTAAAGCTCACGGGTAGTCGATCGCCACGATGTAGACGCACTGCTCACCGGTGGGTGTCTGGACCCGGACTTCGGCGTCCAGTGCCTTGCCGATCAGGGCGCGGGCCAACGGCGAGTCAATGCTGATCAAGCCCTGCTTGAGGTCCAGTTCATCGGGTCCGACAATGCGGTAGCGCGACTCTTTGCCATCTTCGTCCTCGATCGTGACCCAGGCGCCGAAATAGACCTTGTTCGGATCGCTGGGTTTTTCGCTGACAACCTTCAGCGCTTCCAGGCGTTTGGTGAGAAAACGCACGCGGCTGTCGATCTCTCGCAGCATCTTTTTGCCATAGGTGTATTCGGCGTTCTCCGAGCGATCACCCTGGGCCGCGGCTTCGCTGACCGCCTGGGTAACCTGGGGCCGACGTACATGCCACAGCTCATGGAACTCGGCGCGCATCCGCGCTTCACCCTCGGGGGTGATCAGCGCGGTGCCAGCGGTGCGGGGAGGGCGGTAACGGCTCATGACAGCTTCTTGTGGTGAGGATGGCTGGAGTCTATCAACCCTCGCGCAGGACTGTCAGCGGGCTGGCGTTCAATGCCCGACGGGTGCCGAACACTCCGGCACCGCCAATGAGCACGGCGCCCACCAGTGGCAGCACCAACAGCCATGGATGCGGATGCCACGGCAGATCAAAGGCGTAGCGGTAGAGCACCCAACTCACCACTTCCGAACCCAGCGCCGCCAGCAAGCCACTGACTGCGCCCAGCAAGCCGAACTCGATACGTCGCGCCTTGACCAGCAATTGCCGCTCGGCCCCCAGCGCCCGCAGCAACGCGCCCTGTCGAATGCGTTCATCCAGCGTCGCTTGCAAGCCGGAGAAGAGTACCGCCATGCCCGCCGCCAACACGAACAACAACACGTACTCCACGGCCAGGGTCACCTGGGCGAGGATGCTGCGCAGTTGCTCCAGTAAGGCTTCGACCTGCAGGATGGTTACCGCCGGGAAGGCGCGGGACAGGTCGACAATCTGCTGGTCGTGACCCTGTGCCAGATAGAAACTGGTCAGGTAGGTCGCCGGCAGATCCTTGAGGGTGCCGGGCTGGAAGATCATGAAGAAGTTCGGCTGGAAGTTGTCCCAGTTGATCTCCCGCAGGCTGGTGACTTTCGCTTCGCGATTGACCCCGCCAACACTGAAAACCAGATGGTCGTCGAGCTTGATTTTCAGGCTTTCGGCGACCTTGCCTTCTACCGATACGCCAGGAACATCGTCCGGCGTCTGTTGGTTCCACCAATTGCCGGCCGTGAGTTTGTTGCCCGACGGCAGGTCTGCGGCCCAGGTCAGGCTCAGGTCGCGCTGGATCGCCCGGTCGCCGGCCGACTCCTTGGTGACGATTTGCTGCACCGGTTCGCCGTTGATGCTGATCAAGCGCCCCGGCACCACCGGGTACAGCGGAGCCGATTGCGCCGACACGGCAATCAGGTGATCGGTGAAGGCCTGCTTGTCCGCTGGCAGGATGTTCAGCGCGAAGTAGTTTGGAGCGTTTTTCGGCAGCTGGTTCTGCCAGGTGTCCAGCAACTCGCCGCGCAGCAGCGCAATCAGCGCCATCGACAGCAGAATCAGGCCGAACGCCAGGGACTGGCCTGCGGCAGCGAGCGGATGACGCAGCAGTTGGCCCAGTCCCAGGCGCCAGGGCAAGGACGCACGCGCAAGCATGCGCCGCAGACTCTTCAACAGCAGTAACAACAAGCCGCCCAGCACCAGCGCTGCAATCACGCCGCCGCCGAGCAGGGCAAAGGTCAGCACCAGGTCCAGGCTCAGGCGCCACATGATCAGGGCGAGGGCGCCCAGCGCTGCGCCGTAGACCATCCAGGTACTGGAAGGGATCGGCAGCATGTCCCGGCGCAGCACGCGCAATGGCGGAACCCGGCCCAGAGCCGCCAGTGGCGGCAAGGCGAAACCGGCCAGCGCCACCAGTCCGGTGCCGATCCCGGCAATGGCTGGAAATAGCCCGCCCGGAGGCACGTCGGTCGGCAACAAGTCATGCAGCAGGGCAAACAAGCCCAATTGAGCGAGCCAGCCAAGGAGGGCGCCGCTGATACTGGCCAGCAGCCCGAGCACGGTCAGTTGCAGGCTGAACAACACCATGGTTTCCCGGCGCGACAGCCCGAGGCAGCGCAGCAAGGCACTGGCGTCGAACCGGCGGGTGGCGAAGCGGGTTGCCGACAGCGCCACCGCCACACCGGACAGCAACACCGCCACCAGGCTGGCCATGTTCAGGTAGCGTTCGGCCTTGCCCAGGGCGCCACCGATCTGTCGGTTGCCGTCGCGGGCGTCCTGCAAGCGCTGGTTGGCGGCGAGCCCCGGTTTGATCAGTTGCCGATACGTCTCGAGTGCCTGAGCATTGCCTCGCCATAATTCGCGATAACTGACCCGGCTGCCGGGCTGCACCACGCCGGTGGCCGCAAGGTCGTCGAGGTTGATCAGCACTCGGGGTGTCAGGCTGTAGAAATTGCCGGCGCGGTCGGGTTCGTAAGTCAGTACCCGCGCCAGTTTCAGGGTTTTCATGCCGACATCGATGCTGTCGCCGATCTTCAGGTCCAGGGCGGTCAGCAGGCGTGCCTCGACCCAGGCTTCACCGGGTTGCGGTCCGCCACCGACTGTTTCCGTGGCGAAGGGGGCGGGCGCGCTTTTCAATTCGCCGCGTAGCGGGTAGGTGTCATCGGCCGCCTTGATGCTGGACAGCTGGATGCTGTTGTCGGTGGCGATGACGCTGGAGAACTCCACCACTTGAGCGTGTTCCAGACCCAGTTCGGTGCCGCTTCTTATCTGTTCGGGGCGCGCCGGTGAACTGCCTTCGAGCAGCAGGTCGGCACCGAGGAATTCGGTGGCGCGCAGCATCATTGCGCCGTTCAGGCGCGCGCCAAAATAACCGATGGCGGTGCTGGCGGCCACGGCCACCAGCAAGGCGAAAAACAACACGCGCAATTCACCGGCGCGGGCATCGCGCAGCAATTGGCGGATGGCGAGACTGAACAGGCGCAATAGCGGCAGACGTGCCATCAAGGCTCCAGAGGGGCGACCAGCAGGCCGGCTTCAAGACGGATCAGGCGCCGGCAGCGATGGGCCAGGCGTTCATCGTGAGTCACCAGCACCAGGGTCGTGCCGCGCTCCTGGTTGAGCTCGAACAGCAAGTCGCTGATGCGCTCGCCGGTGTGGCTGTCGAGGTTGCCGGTCGGTTCGTCGGCGAACAGCACATCGGGCTCGGCGGCAAACGCGCGGGCAATCGCCACGCGTTGTTGCTCGCCTCCGGAGAGCTGGCGCGGCGAGTGCGTCAGGCGTTGCCCCAGTCCCACCCGTTGCAGCAATTGGGTGGCGCGTTCGCGGGCGTCTTTGCGGCCATCGAGCTCCAGCGGCAGCATGACGTTTTCCAGGGCATTGAGGCTATCGAGCAGCTGAAACGATTGAAAGACAAAACCCACGTGCTCGGCGCGGATGCGCGCACGCTGGTCTTCATCGAGGTTGCTCAGGCCCTGCCCGGCGAGAGTGACTTCACCACTGCTTGGCAAGTCGAGGCCGGCGAGCAGGCCCAGCAGGGTGGACTTGCCGGAACCGGAAGCGCCGACGATGGCCAGGCTATCGCCCTTGTTCAGTTCCAGGCTGAGTTGGTGCAGGATGGTCAGTTCACCTTCCGCGCTGGGAACCACTTTGCTAAGGTCCTTCGCGATGAGAATGCTTGCGCCCATGGAGAGTCCGATGCGTGTCTGGTTTTTGAGTGCTGGCCTGGCCTTGATGTGCATGGCCCAAAACGCAGCGGCGGGTACAGTCCTGATCGTTGGCGATAGTATCAGCGCCGGTTTCGGGCTGGATACCCGGCTGGGGTGGGTGTCGCTGCTTGAGCAACGGCTCAGGCGCGAAGGTTTCGACGACAAAGTGATCAATGCGTCCATCAGTGGCGACACCAGTGCCGGAGGCCAGGCCCGCCTGCCCGCGCTGCTTGCAGAGCATAAACCGGAACTGGTGATCCTCGAGTTGGGCGGCAATGACGGCCTGCGCGGGATGCTGCCAACTCAATTGCAACAAAATCTTGCGTCGATGATCGACAGCTCCCGGGCCAGCGGCGCCAAGGTGTTGCTGCTCGGCATGCAATTGCCACCCAATTACGGTGCGCGTTACACCAAGGCCTTCGCCGAGGTCTACAGCAACCTGGCCGACGAGAAAAAGATCCCGCTGGTGCCGTTTTTCCTCGACGGCGTGGGCGGTCATCCGGACTTGATGCAGGCCGACGGCATACACCCGGCGGCCGGGGCCCAGGACAAGTTGCTGGAAAATGTCTGGCCTACTCTAAAACCGCTGTTATGACACTTTTCTAGACGCAGGCTTTCGGCTAAGGTGGCGCCCCCGATTTGGAGCCCCCGATGCCGCGTCCCGCCTGGTCACTATTTGCCTATCAACTGATCGAGCCTGACGAGCAGCTGGATCTGTTCGCCTGCCAGGAAGTGCGGGTGCATCTGGTGACCCGTCAGCTGGAGTTGGGCGGTTCGGCGGACCGGACCTTGTGTGGCAGTCTGTTGCCGGCTTCGCCTCGCTGGTCGAGTGTTGATCGCCGGGTGTTTCAGGACCAGCGGCTGTGTTCGTTGTGCCGGGCCATTCTTGAGTCGCAGAAGCGGGGGACGTCGCCGATCTGGCCGGAGTTGCGGTTCGAGCTTTGATCCGTAGTTGCGTGCTAGCCCTGTTATTTATTGATTGTGTACATATCCGTTGTTCGGGTAACGGCGGCTTATGGTTTCGCCCTTACGGCGACTCACTTTTTTTACAAGCGCCTAAAAAAAGTAAGCAAAAAAACGCTCGGGTATGACTCACCCACATAGGTAACAAAACAGTTCAAGCACATAGGTAACAGTTTTTAACTGGCACTGGTCGATTCCGAGGATCTGACCATGCCGTGGCGAGAGCTGAAACCTATGGACCTGAAAGTGATGTTCATTGCCGACTATCTGTCTGGTCGGCTCAATTTCAGCCAACTCTGTGCGGCTCACAGCATCAGTCGCAAGACTGGTTACAAGTGGGTGGCCCGCTACAACGCGGACAGCATCAATGGCTTGGCCGAGTGCAGCCGCAAGCGCCACTCCCAGGCTCAGGCCGTGCCGTTTGCGGTCAAGGAGGCCATTGTTGAGCTGCGCGGCCAAGGGCAAACCACACCGGGCCCGAAGAAGATTCAGACAGCCCTGAGTGAGCGGTTTCCAGACCAGCCCCCGCCCTCGAAAACCACCATTTACAACGTGCTGAAAAAGGCGGGTCTGGTGGCGCCACGGCGGTTACGTCAGCGTGTCGCCATCTACCCCAAACCCCTTCAGAAAGCCGATCTCCCCAACCAGCTCTGGAGCGCCGATTACAAAGGCCAATACCTGACGGGAGACGGTGTCTGGTGTTACCCCCTGACGGTGATGGATCACGCCAGTCGCTTTCTACTGGCGTGTGAAAGCATGCCAAGCACTACCTTCGACGCGGCTAAGGTGACCTTTGAGCGGCTGTTCAGAACTTACGGGATGCCTGAGCGTATTCGTACAGATAATGGCGTTCCTTTTGCCAGCGGCGGGCGTGCAGGTTTGTCACGGCTGTCTATCTGGTGGGCGCGCCTGGGCATCATTCACGAAAGGATTCAACCTGGTCGACCCGAGCAAAACGGACGGCATGAGCGCATGCACCGTACGCTTAAAAGTACGTTGCCAAGGCCGCCGGAGATTGAATGGGGGGCCCAGCAGAAGCATTTCGATCTGTTCATGCAGCACTACAATTATGAGCGTCTTCATGAGGCTCTAGGGCAGAAAACTCCGGCGTCTCGGTATACCGGCTCATCGCGTATCTATCCGGAAAAGCTTCCGGAAATGAGATATCCAAGCCATGTTGAGGTTTACCGGGCGGACTCCAACGGCGTGGTGAACAAAGGTAGGCTTAGAATCTATGTCGGCTACGTGCTCAAGCATGAAACGGTTGGATTAGAGAGCATCAGCGAAGGCGTTTGGGACATCATTTTTGGACCGGTGGTACTAGGTCGGGTCGATGAAAGGGATGCCAAAGATGCTTATCTGACGCTCAAAGTGATCAGAAATAAGTGATCAGGTGTTACCTATGTGCCTGAACTTTTCTGTTACCTATGTGGTTGATCCCTTCACTCGCCCCGAACGTACGGCCCCTCGCTAAGGCTCGGGGTTCCTTCGCTCCGGCATTCATCCGGGGGCATCGCCTCCGGTCGGCTTCGCTCGACCTCCTCTCGATGTGTTCGGCTGCGCCGAACGGCGCTGCGCGCCTACCCCCGGATGAACGCCTCCACTCAGCCTTCCGAGGGGGCGGGTGGATCAAGATCAAAAGCTGCAGGCGAGCTAACGCTCGGCCTGATGAGTGGTGAAGAGCGTGGGGGTACGCGGCTCTGCCTTTGCTCTTCTGTGGGAGCGAGCCTGCTCGCGATGGCGGCCTGCCAGTCGACCAATGTCTTGCTGATGTCCACCGATCAAATTGTGGGAGCGGCGGTGCGGCGATCCGACTTGCTCGCGAAGGCGGCCTGACAGCCGACCAATTTCTTTCGAATGTACCCAGCCCAACTGTAGGAGCGAGCCTGCTCGCGATGGCGGCCTACCGGCCGACCAGTTGCCTCACAGGCGAACGAAACCCGCGAAAAGGCCGGCCGGTAGGCCGCCTCGCTTTTGCTTTTGCGGTACACGCCCCCTCGTGAGGCCGAGTGGAGGTTCTGCGCAGCGGGCCCACGGAGCAGGACCGGAGCGAGGGCATGCCGAGCCTAAGCGAGGCACCGAACGTCAGGGGCAAAGCGCTTTGGTTACTTTCGCGCTCTTCGAAAGTGACCCGCTGTAAGAGCGGAACCATAAGAGGCCGTTACCGCAGAAACAGATATGTACACCCTTAAAAATCCACGCCGCCTGCCACACAGCCATCACAAGCAAGCTCGCCCTCACACGGGATCGAGGAAAATCGCAAAATCGCCTTGCACTGCCTGCAATCGGGCCATCTCCCCGAAATAACGGATGGCGGTGTACAATCGCGCTCTTATATCTCTGTTGATCATGCGAAGGATTTTCCGGATGTTGCCGCGCTTTCCTGCCGTCACCCGCTGCCTGACTCTTGCCGCCCTCTTTATGGCCGGTCCAGTCGCAGCATTGGAGTTTCCCCTGCCACCGCCCGGTGAGGACATCATCGGCCAGGTGCAGGTGATCAAGGCCAAGTACGAAGACACCTTCGCCGACCTTGGTACCGCCTACGATCTGGGCTACACGGAAATGCTCGCGGCCAACCCGGGAGTCGATGCCTGGTTGCCAGGCGCCGGCACGGAAATCATTCTGCCGACCCGCTTCATCCTGCCGCCAGGCCCGCGTGAAGGCATCGTGATCAACCTGGCCGAGTACCGCCTCTACTACTACCCGAAAGGCAAGAACGTGGTGTACACGTTCCCGCTGGGTATCGGTCGTGAAGGCTGGGGCTCGCCGATTGCCCACACCAACATTACCGCCAAGACACCTAATCCGACCTGGACGCCTCCAGCTTCGATCAAGGCCGAGCACGCAGCCGACGGTGATCCGCTGCCCAACGTCGTGCCGGCCGGCCCTGACAACCCGCTGGGGCCGTTCAAGTTCACCCTGGGCACACCGGGCTACCTGATCCACGGTTCGAACAAGAAGTTCGGTATCGGCATGCGCACCAGTCACGGTTGCTTCCGCATGTTCAACAACAACGTGCTGGAAATGGCGGGCATGGTGCCGGTCGGTACGTCCGTGCGGATCATCAACGACCCGTACAAGTTTGGTTTGAGTGGCGGCAAGGTCTATCTGGAGGCGCATACGCCGCTGGACGACAAGGGCAATCCGTCGGTGGTCGACAAGCACACCGCAGTCATCAATGCGATGCTCAAGCGTGAAGACATCACCAACAACCTGCGCATGAACTGGGATGTGGTGCGTGATGTGGTCGCCGCTGAAGACGGCCTGCCGGTAGAAATCGCTGTGCCGGGCAACGGCGTCGTACCGATGGTGTCGAGCACGCCGATCGACCCGCTGCAGTAACGCTGGCAAAGAGCCCGTCGGCGCGGACCGCGTCGACGGGTTTTTTATTGTCTGGAGAAACGCCGGGCAATAAAAAAGCCGACCCAAAAAATGGGTCGGCTTGATAACAATCCCGAAGGATTATTACTTGCGGCTAGCTTTGTCCAGCATGCGCAGAGCACGCTCGTTAGCTTCGTCAGCAGTCTGTTGTGCTTTTTGAGCAGCAGCCAGAGCTTCATCAGCTTTACGGTAAGCTTCGTCTGCACGAGCCTGGGAGCGAGCAGCTGCGTCTTCAGTAGCGGTCAGACGTGCTTCGGTTTCTTTCGATGCGCTGCTGCAACCGGTAGCCAGAACTGCGGCCAGAGCCAGAGCAGAGAATTTCAGAACGTTGTTCATCGTGTTCCCCTTCAAGGACTTTCTATTAAGTAGCTATCTCCTCCGATTGAGGAAATAGCCGGCGTACATACTACCCATTACTTGTAGTAAGTAAAACTGACGTGACGCAAGAAGCAAAAAAAATTGTAGGCGTTGATTCTTTTTCGAGCAACTTTTAACTGAATTGTTTAAAAAATATCCAGCTGCAAGGCCCGTGGCTGAGCGAGCCGATGAGAAAAAGTTCCTGTGGCACGGCGCTGTTTTTCAGTCTGGCTAAAGTCCGCCTACATGGATTCGTCTACACTTTTGTTCGGCTTTTGTGTGGCGCCTCTCAATATCTTTCTCGATGTTCAGGTGACTTTAACAACGGGCGCTCGTCTTAAGTCTCAACATCCGGCAATGTACAGGCTATCGACCCCGAGTGATCTTCGGCCGAGCCAATCCTGCGTGATCCGGAGCAGCACCCGCCAACCCGCACGATGACGAGCGCACCTTGAGCATTTCTGCCAATGGTGCCTACTATTTGTACGTGCTCGGTAGCGCGAGATCGGTGCAGCTCTTCTCGGTGTCCATACAGGCACGGGGTGGCGTAGATGTTCCTTCGCCGGAAAAACATCGGTAAGGTAGGGGTCGGAATTCCAGACCCGCGAGGAGTAGTGATGAGCGAGGCGTTGTCCATCCACCATGACCAGGCTGGTCATCAGTTCGAGACCAATGTGGACGGTCATCGTGCCTATCTGACCTATATGGATCTGGGGAAACAGACCCTGGATATCTATCGCACCTTCGTGCCCAACGCATTGCGTGGTCGCGGTATTGCGGCAGCCTTGACCGAGAAGGCGCTGGAGTACGCTGACGAAATGGGCTACACCGTCATTCCATCGTGCTCCTACGTCGAGCGCTACATGGAGCGTCACCAGCGGCACGCGGCCAAGCTGAGTCAGTGACCTTCAACAAAACGAACGCATAAAAAAACGCCGGGTTAAGCCCGGCGTTTTTTTTGTGCGCTTTTTTGTACCGCCAACCGGGCGATCAGCTGCGATCGCGTTTAGGCAGCACATCCTTGAGCTTGGCATGCATGCTACGCAAGGTGTTTTCGGTCGCGGTCCAGTCGATGCAGGCGTCGGTGATCGACACGCCGTACTGCAGGTCGGCGAGGTCTTTCGGGATCGCCTGGGCGCCCCAGTTCAGGTGGCTTTCTACCATCAGGCCGATGATCGACTTGTTGCCTTCGAGGATCTGGTTGGCGACGTTCTCCATCACCAGCGGTTGCAGGGCCGGATCCTTGTTGGAGTTGGCGTGGCTGCAATCGACCATGATGTTCGGCTTGATTTTCGCCTTGTTCAGCGCCTGCTCGCAGAGCGCAACGCTGACCGAATCGTAGTTCGGCTTGCCGTTGCCGCCGCGCAGCACCACGTGACCGTAGGCATTGCCCTTGGTGGTCACGATCGACACGCCACCTTCCTGGTTGATGCCCAGGAAGCGGTGCGGGCTGGAAACCGACTGCAAGGCGTTGATCGCCACGGTCAGGCCGCCATCGGTGCCGTTCTTGAAGCCGACGGCCGAGGACAGGCCGGAGGCCATTTCACGGTGAGTCTGGGATTCGGTGGTGCGCGCGCCGATGGCCGACCAGCTGATCAGGTCCTGCAAATACTGCGGGGAGATCGGGTCGAGGGCTTCGGTGGCGGTCGGCAGGCCTTTTTCGGCCAGGTCCAGCAGCAACTGGCGACCGATGTGCAAGCCGTCCTGGATCTTGAACGAGTCGTCCAGATACGGGTCGTTGATCAAGCCTTTCCAGCCGACGGTGGTACGTGGCTTCTCGAAATACACGCGCATGACCAGATACAGGGTATCGGACACTTCGGCAGCGAGAACCTTCAGGCGCTCGGCATATTCGTGGGCGGCCTTGATGTCGTGGATCGAGCAAGGCCCGATGACGACGAACAGGCGATGGTCGGTGCCATCCAGAATGTTGCGAATGACTTCGCGGCCCTTGGTGACGGTGCGCAGTGCGGCGTCGCTCAGGGGAATATCGCGCTTGAGCTGATCGGGAGTGATCAGTGTCTCGTTGGAGGCGACGTTTAGGTCGTTGATCGGTAAATCAGCCATCGTTTACTCGTCAGGTCACGGGTGCCGGCCGCCAGCGAACCCGCGCGGCGGAGCACAGCAAATTAAGCGCGTCGGGGAGCCGAACCTTAGCGCGTTACACCGTGGCTCGACAATGGGTAGACGCCGGTTTGGTGGGGTTTCGCAGTCAGTTTCCCTGCCATGAGGGGCAAACCGATCAAGAACGCCTCTATTCCAGCACCGGTTGCGCAAAAGCCTTGCGCACCGAATCGTGAGAGAACTCGTCGGCATGCTCCTGGACCCATTCGAGGGCCAGGGCCTGGATATCCTGCAGGTCTTCGTGGGCGTCATGCAGGCGGCAGTAGCGTTCGATCTGGCACACCTGCTCGCCCATTCGGGCGCTGAACAGCGTTTGTTCGTCGACGAAGGCGATGCCCACCAGGTAACCGCGCTTGCGTCGCAGGCACCAGGCGACATAGCCCAGGTAGCGCATGTCCGGGTTCACGGTCGGCATGCGTACCTCCAGCGCCGTGCCGTGGCGCCACGCGCGGTGATAATTGCAAGCCATGCCGCCGAGACTGATAGTGTGCAGCTGTCGTCGCGAAATACACTCAGGTTTCAGCAACGTCAATTCGACAGGCACATCGTCAGGGTGAGGAATGAATCGTCCCATGAACACAGACTCCATGTGTCGGCCATCTGACATTGTTCCCTCCAGTATAGTGGTCGAATTGGAACTGACCGATTTTGACGTCGACCAACGGCTGCTGGCGATGAGCGGTGTATCGCTGGTCATTTTCACCAGTGTCGGCTGCGCCAGTTGCCGTTTTGCCCGCGAGCAATTGCCGACACTCGACCTGGCAGTCGATCGACTGTGCTGGATCGATGCCGGCAACAACGGCGGGGTGGTCGAGCGTTATCAGGTCTTTCACTTGCCGGCGCTGTTTGTCGTTCGCGACGGCGAATTCTTTGGAGCACTGAACTCGCGCCTGACCGACACCGAGCTCAATCGGGCCGTGCGCCAGGCGCTGAGTCGAACAGCAGAGGAGTTGCCATGATGGGAACAGTTGCCAGGCCGACGATCGGCATTATCGGGACCGGCGCAATCGGCGGTTTCTACGGGGTGATGCTGGCGCGTGCCGGTTTTGATGTGCATTTTCTGCTGCGCAGCGAGTTTTCCGCTGTGGCCGAGCACGGGTTGCAAGTCGATAGCGCACCCCACGGTGCGCTGAAACTGAACCCGGTGCAGGCTTACTCGAAAGCTGAAGACATGCCGCCCTGCGACTGGCTGCTGGTGGGCGCGAAAACTACCAGCAACGCCGACCTGGCACCCGCCATCCTGCAGGCGGCGGCACCGAACGCCAAGGTACTGCTGTTGCAAAATGGCCTGGACGTCGAAGACAGCCTGCGCGAGCTGCTCCCCGATTCGCTGCATGTGCTCGGAGGGCTCTGCTACATCTGCGTCCATCGCGAGGCGCCGGGTGTCATCACCCATCAGGCGCTGGGCGCGGTGCATGTGGGTTATCACAGCGGTCCCGCCGATGGGCCGGCACGCAGCGCAATTGTCGAGGAGGGCGTCGGGCTGTTTCGCAGCGCCGGCCTCGATTCCCAGGCCATGGCGAATTTACATCAGGCGCGTTGGCAAAAACTGGTCTGGAATATCCCTTACAACGGTCTCTCGGTTTTGCTGGGGGCGAGCACCACACCGTTGATGGCCGATGCCGACAGTCGCGAGCTGATCAAGGCGCTGATGGCTGAAGTGGTGCAAGGGGCAATCGCCTGCGGGCACGATGTACCGGCAGGGTATGCCGAGCACTTGTTCATGGTGACCGAGAAAATGCCCGACTACTGGCCGAGCATGTACCACGATTACTTGCACAAGCGACCGCTGGAACTGGCCGCGATCTACGCCCGGCCTTTGGCGGCGGCGAAGGCAGCCGGGTGTGAGATGCCACGCATCGAGGCCTTGTATCGCAGTTTGAGTTTCATTGATCGACGCAACACCTGAGTCGACCGACCTGAGGGGGAAGGGCATGCCAAAGGCAATTGACGACAAGCTGGTGCTGGCGATTTCTTCGCGGGCGTTGTTCGACCTGAGCGAAAGCCACAAGGTCTACCTGTCGAGTGGCGTCGAAGCCTACCGGCAGTATCAGATCGAACATGAAGACGAAATCCTCGAGCCCGGCGATGCCTTCCCGTTGGTGCAGAAACTCCTGAATCTCAACAACAGCCTCGGCCGCGCCCGGGTCGAGGTGATTCTGGTGTCGCGCAACAGCGCCGACACCGGGCTACGGGTGTTCAACTCGATTGACCATTACGGATTGGCAATTTCCCGTGCGGCCTTTGTCGGCGGGCGCAGTCCGTATCCCTACCTCAAGGCCTTTGGCTGCGACCTGTTTCTCTCGACCCACGCCGAAGACGTACGCAATGCACTGGACGCCGGGTTCGCGGCCGCGACCATTCTGTCGGGTGGTGCCAGCCGTGCGGCCAGCGACGAGTTGCGCATTGCCTTCGACGGAGACGCGGTACTGTTTTCCGATGAGTCGGAGCGCATTTATCAGGCCGGTGGTCTGGAAGCGTTCCAGGCCAGCGAACGTGAGGCCGCCCGCGAGCCATTGCGCGGTGGGCCGTTCAAAGGGTTTCTCGCGGCCCTCAACCTGTTGCAGCGTGAGTTCCCGGAGGACGCCTGCCCGATCCGTACCGCGCTGGTCACGGCGCGATCGGCGCCGGCCCATGAGCGGGTCATTCGCACGTTGCGCGAATGGGACATCCGTCTCGACGAGTCGCTGTTCCTCGGCGGCCTGACCAAATCGGCCTTTCTCGAAGCCTTCGCGGCCGACGTGTTTTTCGACGATCAGGCCGGCCACTGCGAGTTGGCCCGTGAAGTCGTCGCCACCGGTCATGTGCCCCATGGCATAAGCAACGAGCAAAAGGTTTAAGCCCGCCGTTCAATGCGTTGCGCCGGACGTCGTAGTCGCCAAGGCACTGCTAAGCTGAATCAAATCTCCGCCATGTTGGCAGTCGAGGAGGTCATATGATTCGTTCGATGCTGTATGCCACCGACCTTGGCCTGTACGCGCCCGTGGTGATGCAGCATGCCCTGGAACTGGCCAGGACCTTCAATGCCAGTTTGTATGTCGTGCATGCGGTTGAACCCATGGGTTTGTTTGCCGAATCGGTGCTGCAAAGTTATCTCGATGAACAGGCGCTGAACGAGTTTCACAGCCAGGGCCTGAATACGGTGATTGCCAGTATCGAGCAGCGGGTGCTCGACAGTTTTCGTGAAGAGTTGGGGGATGAAGGCGAGCACGACCTGGAGCGGATTCAGGCGGTGCGGGTGCTGCAAGGCGACCCATCGCAGGTGATTCTGGACCAGGCGCAGAAACTCTCCGTGGATTTGTTGATCGTAGGTAGTCATAGCCATGGTGCCGGTGCGGAAACGCCTTTGGGGCGAACCGCCGCCCGCGTGTTGCAACTGTCCAAGGTGCCGGTCTATCTGGTGCCGCTGGTGCAACGTCGTCGTCAAGGGGACCGCTAGGACACGAATAATGGCAATCTGATAAAAAAGTTCTAGATTTATTCTTCGAACCATTAATATAGTTATATACCGTCGCTGATGCCCGTGGCGTCTACCTGCTTTGAGGGATTCATATGAAGCTTCAACAATTGCGCTACATCTGGGAAGTGGCGCACCACGACCTCAACGTTTCCGCTACAGCCCAAAGCCTTTACACCTCTCAACCCGGCATCAGCAAGCAGATCCGTCTGCTGGAAGACGAACTGGGCGTCGAGGTTTTTGCCCGCAGCGGCAAGCACCTGACCCGCGTTACCCCGGCCGGCGAGCGCATCATCACCACCGCTGGCGAAATTCTGCGCAAGGTTGAAAGCATCAAGCAGATCGCCCAGGAATTCTCCAACGAGAAGAAAGGCACCCTGTCGATTGCCACCACTCACACCCAGGCGCGTTATGCGTTGCCGCCGGTGATCAGCAATTTCATCAAGCAATACCCGGACGTTGCCCTGCACATGCATCAGGGATCGCCCATGCAAATCGCCGAAATGGCCGCTGACGGCACCGTGGATTTCGCCATCGCCACCGAAGCGCTCGAGCTGTTCGGCGATCTGGTGATGATGCCGTGCTACCGTTGGAACCGATGCGTGGTCGTGCCTCAGGGCCACCCGCTGACCAAGCTGTCGAAACTGACCCTTGAAGCACTGGCTGAATACCCGATCGTGACGTACGTGTTCGGTTTTACCGGCCGTTCGAAACTCGACGAAGCCTTCAGCCATCGCGGCCTGACGCCGAAAGTGGTGTTCACCGCTGCCGACGCCGACGTGATCAAGACCTATGTTCGCCTGGGTCTGGGGGTGGGCATCGTGGCGAAAATGGCCGTTGACAGCAAACTCGACAGCGACCTGGTGGTGCTCGACGCCAGCGAACTGTTCGAGTCCAGCGTGACCAAGATCGGCTTCCGTCGCGGCACCTTCCTGCGGGGCTTCATGTGCGACTTCATCGAGAAGTTCGCGCCGCACCTGACCCGCGAAGTCATGGCCAAAGCCATTCAATGCCACAACAAACAGGAACTGGAAGAGCTGTTCGACGGCGTCGAACTGCCCGTTCACTGATAGCGTTTCCTGCCGGTCAAACCACCTCGGTGACAGCGAACTGTTGCCGAGCGCCTGCCACCAGAATTTCCACCTCATCGCCCTCGAACTTGCCCAGCAGGCTTTTGCCCAGCGGTGAGCGCGGGGTGATGACGGTGATCAGTTGCCCCACCAGATCGACCTTCAATCCGGCGGCATCGGGGGCCAGAAACAGCCATTGTTCGCGCCCCTTTTCGTCCTCGAGCCCGAGCAGCGCGCCCACTTCGATGCCCCGCTGATCGTCATACGGGCGCAGGGCCAGGTTCTGGCAGAGGCTCAGTGAATGGCGAATCTCTTCGACCCGCCTGGCTTGCCCGGCCGCGAGATAGGACGCTTCCAGCCCCAGGGTGTCGTACTTGTTCTCGGCGATGTTTTCTTCGTGGGTCGCCGTTTCGTAGGCGGTTTGCGCGGCCCGTTCGGCGATGTCGAGATCGATCCGCAGCTTGTCGAGAATCAGTTGGTGAACGGTATGCTTATTCATGATCAATCGCAGAATTGCAGGATGTTGGCGCGGCTTTTTTCGCTGGGTGCAGTCCGGTCCTGTTGCAGCCAGAACTGACAGTTCGGGTTGGCCAGGTTGCGACTGCTGCTGCGCGCGTGATCGAGCCGTTGCTGCTGCTCGTTCTTGCGCAGGTTTTCTTCATATTGCTCGAACAGCGGGCTCTGTGGCGGAATGTTCGGCATCGGTTGAGTCACCACCGGTGGTTTGGCCAGTTGTTCCACAGCTGCCGCCACAGGTGCCAATTGTTCGCTGAACAGAAGGCGCGAAGCGAGCCAGCAGGTCAGCACGATGGCAATGAATCCCAACCACATGCCCAAGGCGATGCTGCCGGTCAGTTGCAGGGCGTTAAGGCTGATCGGGAAGGATCGGCGTGGAGTGGGGCGGTGGGGCATGATTGCCTCTTGGCGAAAGGTCACTGGCGAGTGGCGATTGTCGCATGAAGAATAATCGCCGTCGGCTCTTCTGCACGGGGTAATTTATGCGGACAATCGGCGCCTTTGCCAACGGGAGCCTGGAATGCCTGAAATGAAAACCCGCTGGGATATTTTTTGCACCGTGGTCGACAACTTCGGAGACATCGGCGTGACCTGGCGACTGGCCCGGCAACTGGTGGCCGAACATGGGCTGGCAGTGCGCCTATGGGTCGATGACCTGCGAGCATTCGAGCGCCTGTGCCCGGAAATCGACATCCACGCTGTGCAGCAGTGGCAGCACGACGTCGAAGTGCGCCAATGGCCCGCCGAGTGGCAGCCGACCGAAGCCGCCGATGTGGTGATTGCTGCCTTTGCCTGCCAATTGCCGAGCGCCTATATGGACGCCATGGTCGAACGGGAAAAGCCGCCACTGTGGATGAACCTCGACTATCTGAGCGCCGAGGACTGGGTGATCGGTTGTCACGGCTTGCCCTCGGTGAAGTACAAAAGCGTACAGAAGTTCTTTTTCTTTCCGGGGTTCCAGAAGGGCACAGGCGGATTGCTGCGTGAGCGCGGGTTGCTGGAACGGCGTCGGCAATTTCAGCAAAACCCGCAGGCTAAACGAGAATTCCTGCAAGGTTTGGGGATTGATCCTGCGCCCGGCGCGCAGCTGATCTCATTGTTTGCCTACGAAAACACCGGTTTGGCCAGTTGGCTCGATGTGATGGCAGTCGATTCGACGACCACTCATCTGCTGGTGCCTGAAGGGCGGATTCTCGGCGACGTCGAGCGTTGGCTTGGTGTGCAGGGTTTGGCGGCCGGTGCCGTGCATGTACGTGACGCCTTGACCGTGCAAGTGTTGCCATTCGTCCGCCAGGACCAATACGACCGGTTGCTGTGGTGCTGCGATTTCAATGCCGTGCGCGGCGAAGACTCCTTCGTGCGCGCCCAATGGGCCGGCCGGCCATTTCTCTGGCACATTTACCAGCAGGAAGAAGACATCCATCTGGACAAGCTCGAAGCCTTCCTCGAACTTTATGTAAAAGGGCTTTCAGAGCCTGCGCGGGAGGCGATCAGCGGTCTCTGGCGGGCGTGGAACGCCGGTGAAAAAATAGCCGACCACTGGCAATTCACCCGTAAACACTGGCCAGAGCTGGAAAAACACGCCGAGGCGTGGTGTCAGGAACAGGCCTTGCAAGCCGATCTTGCCACGGCGCTGGTACAGTTTTATGGAAATTGGATATGATACGCGGCCTAGATTTTTGTAAATCCCATCCAAATTCGGATATTCGCAATGAAAACTGGTAAAGAACTGAAACCCGGGACCGTGATTCGTCTCGAAAACGATCCTTGGCTGGTTCAGAAAGCTGAATTCACCAAGTCCGGTCGTAACAGCGCGATCATGAAGACCAAGCTGAAGAACCTGCTGACCGGTTACAAGACCGAGATCGTTTACAGCGCCGACGACAAACTGGACGACGTAATCCTCGACCGCAAAGAAGCGACCCTGTCCTTCATCAGCGGCGACACCTACACGTTCATGGACACCACCGACTACACCATGTACGAGCTGAACGCTGAAGACATCGAAGCCGTTCTGCCTTTCGTTGAAGAAGGCATGACCGATGTTTGCGAAGCGATCTTCTTCGAAGAGCGTCTGGTTTCCGTAGAGCTGCCGACCACCATCGTGCGTCAGGTTGACTACACCGAAGGTTCCGCTCGCGGCGACACTTCCGGCAAGGTAATGAAGCCTGCCAAACTGAAGAACGGTACCGAGCTGTCGGTTGCTGACTTCATCGAAATCGGCGACATGATCGAGATCGATACCCGCGAAGGCGGTTCCTACAAAGGCCGTGCCAAATAAGCACAGCTTCAGGAATGAAAAAGCCCGACCATTGAGTCGGGCTTTTTTGTGCCTGTCGGAATCTACGCTGAGCCCCTGTGGGAGCGGGCTTGCTCGCGAAGGCGGCGTGTCAGGCAATGACGATGTG